>NZ_CAJPHM010000046.1:0-38888 GCF_905339955.1 Burkholderia sp. BCC1996 | reverse complement strand
TGCGTTCTGCGGGGTGAGCAGGTGGTCGTTCGCGGGATCGCGAATCGGTTCGCTTGCCATGGTTCTCTCCAGATCAGGGTGGTGGGCGGCTGGGGATCACGATCGCGCCGCCCCGTCGTGCGGGCGCGATGCGATTCTGCTGTGGTGCGGTGCCGCGACGATCGAAGCGCGACGGTGCGGCGCGACCTCGACGCGGCGCGCGCCTGGCGATTCGCCGGATTCGGGTGCCGGCGAGTGTCGTCAGCTTATGCGATTCGCGCGGCGGTGCGTAGCGCGCGCGGACAGAACATAGTGTTCTCGTTCATCGAACGGCATGCGGGCGCGACCGGGCGCAGCGTGCCGCTACCATGAGCGGCATGATCAGGAGCACTGACAGGTGTGAAGGCGACGGTTGCCGCGCATGCGGCGATCGAGCGGCGTGGCGGCCTGCCCCAGGATAGAGTGTTTAGATACGAGAGTGCTCCGTGCGCGGTGGCGTGTCGCCGAGGAATTCCGGCAATGCCCGCGGCGGCAACGAAATCACGAAGCGGGCGCCGCCGAGCGGCGAATCCTCGAGCCGCACGTCGCCGCCGTGCACGAGCGCGACGCGTCGCACGATCGCGAGCCCGAGGCCGAACCCGCCCGTCTGCCGGTCGCGGCTCGAGTCGAGCCGCTGGAACGGTGCGAACACGCGCGCGCGTTCGGCGACCGGGATGCCGGGACCGTCGTCGTCCACGCTCAGCACCAGCGCGCCGGACGCGTCGTGCGTCGCGGACAGCAGCACGGTGCGCGACGCATAACGTGCGCCGTTGCGGATCAGGTTCAGCAGAGCCCGTGCGACGAGTTTCGGATCGCACACGTGGGTGGCGGGCGCGCCGGTCGTCGACACGCCGAGCGTGAGGCCGCGGTCGGCGACGTCGTTCGCGACGTTGCCGGCCACGCTGTCGATCAGCGCATCGACGGCGACGTCCATCGGCGCGAGTTCGCTTGCGCCTTGTTCGAGCCGCCCGATCGTCAGCAGCTCGGTCACCAGCTCGTCGAGTTCGCGCACGTCGCGCCGCAGTTCGTCGCGGCGCTCGCGCATGCGGCCGCTTTCGTCGGATTCGGCGAGCAGAGCGAGCCCGAATTCGAGGCGCGCGAGAGGCGTCTTCAGCTCGTGCGAGATGCCGTGCATCATCTCGCGCTGCTGCTTGATCGACGCCTCGATCCGCTCGGCCATGTCGTTGAACTGCTGCGACAGCGCGTAGATGTTCGAGCGACCGGACAGCTTCACGCGCGTCGACAGGTTGCCCGCGCCGAACGCGTGCGCGGCGGCCTGCAGCTTGCGCAGGTCGCGCCAGTGATACGAGGTCCACAGCGCGACGGCGAACAGGGCCGCGAGTGCGGTCATCCCGTATGCGTAGATCTGGATGTCGAGGTCGGCCGGTGCGATCGGGCGGGCATGCAGGACCGAGCCGTCCGCGAGCGGCATGTAGTAGTTCCTGCGGTCGTAACTGATCGCGATCCGGCCGGCGTCCAGATCGCGCAGCGGCCCGCCGCGCAGTTGCGCACGGGCGTCGGCCATCGTCACGAAACCGAATCGCTCGTTGCCGTGCTGCGCGAGTTCACGCAGCGCGAGGCTGCGCTTGCCGCCCGGATGGCGTTCGAGGTAATCGTTCAGCACGAACGCGTAAGTGGTCAGCGCGTTGCGCTGCGCCTGCGCCACGCGTTCGTAGAAAATCCTGTTGAACGACCATTGAATGAATACGATCGAGGCGGCACAGCACAGGATCACGATGAGGTACAGCTTGATCAACGGGCGCAGCATTTAGTCGTCCCACGCGGAAGGGCTGAACAGGTAGCCGCGGCCCCAGATCGTCTTGATCCGTTGCGGCTCCGACGAAGCGTCCTCGAAGCGCCGGCGCAGCTTCGAGATGCCCGAGTCGACCGAGCGGTCGAGCCCGTCGAATTCGATGCCGCGCAACTGCTTCAGGATGTCGTCGCGGCTCAGCACGGTGCCTGCCGCTCGCGCGAGGATCAGCAACAGATTGAACTCGGTGGTCTTCAGGTCGACGAGTTCCCCGCGCCACGTGACCGTGCGGTTCGGCGGCGAGATCGTCAGCTCGCCGAACACGAGGGCATGCGGCTGCGTGTGGGCCGCCGGTTCGGACGCGGCAGGCTGCGCGCGGCGCAGCAGCGCACGGGCGCGTGCGACGAGCACGCGCGGCTCGATCGGCTTGGTCACGTAATCGTCGGCACCGGTTTCGAGGCCCGCGACCTGGTCGTACACGTCGGCGCGCGCGGTGAGGATCAGCACGGGCACGTTGGTGAACGCGCGAATGCGCCGGCAGACTTCCATCCCGTCGAGGTTCGGCAGCATCAGGTCGAGTATCACGAGCGCGGGCTGATGCTCGCGCGCCGCGGCGACCGCGAGATCGCCGCGCCGTATGACCGTCACCGCGAATTCATAGTTGTCGAGATATTCGCGCACGAGCTGGGCGAGGCGGTCGTCGTCCTCGATCAGCAGCACACGGTATTTGAGCGGATTGTCGTTCATGGTCTCCTCGGTTGCGCGCGTTCAGCTTCTCCATGCCGATGAATGCGCGGCCGGCGAATTCTATCCGGCGTGGCGGCCGCCGGGGCCGCGATACGACAATCGGGAACAAACGATCACAATTGAGCACACATTTGCCGCAGATTCAGGACAGTGCTGCCGCGCCGTCGTACCTAGACTTCGGGCTCCGTCACTCTTGTCTCGACATCGTGAGTCCATCCTTCCGTTCGCTGCGCTCGTTGCGCTATTGCATGTCGCTTGCCGGCCTGACCCTTGCCGCCGTCGCCCACGCCGAAAACCAGTACGCGATATCGCTCGGCGGCGGGTTCGCGCCGCGCTACCAGGGCAGCAACCAGTATCGCGCCGTCGTCGCGCCGTCGTTCTCCGCGATGTTCGGCAACGGGTTCTTCATCGACACGGCAGCCGGCGCCGGCTACCGTCTGAACCTGCCGCACGGGGCGTTCGTGTCGGCAGCGCTCGGCTATGCCGGTGGCCGTTCCGACGAAAACCGTTTCGACCTGGCGGGTTCGGATCACCTGAAGGGGATGGGCCGGATCCCCGGTTCGGTGCTCGTCGGCATGCGTGCGGGCGTGCAGCTGCTCGATGGCGGTGAACTGAGCATCGCGATCGATGCGCCGGTCACGCATACGTCGCGCGGCTTGTCCGGCCACGTCGATCTCGCGGTGCCGGTATTCAAGGCCGGCCGCCACGATATTGTCGTGACCGGCAGCGTGCATGCCGGCACGGGGCGCTACATGCAGACGTTCTACGGCGTGACCGACGCGCAGTCGGCGGCGAGCGGCTTCAGGCCGTATTCGACGAGCGGCGGGGTCGACAGCGCAACGCTGTCGCTCGCATGGAACTGGGGCGTATCGCGGCACTGGTCGGTGCATGCGACCGGCGGCTTCACGCGGCTGCTCGGACGCTATGGCGACAGCCCGATCGTCCAGACGCGCAGCAACTACTTCGGCATGGCCGGCGTGACGTACAAGTTCTGACGCGGCCGGCATGATTCGCCAGCGCCCCGTCCGGGGAGCACGACTTCGCCGCGGATCGGTGCGGTAACATGAAGGCGGCTTCGGCTTCGGCTTCGGCTTCGGCTTCGGCTTCGGCGTCAGGCTGTCGAGGCGACTGCGCGGAGCCGATTCGACTCGAACGGATCGCGCAATACGGTGCCTTACCGGCCGGTGGCGCGCAGAACCCATCATGGATCCAACGCCCGGTGCGTGCGCGCATCCCGCACCTGCCGCGCCGGGCCGCGACAGGGAGAAACCGATGAAGAACACGATCGCGATGCTCGCGGCACTCGTTGCGAGCGCAACCTTTTCGGGATGTGCGGACATGAACACGAAGCACCCCAACGCCACCGCCGGCGGCGCGGTGACGAACCCCGCGCCGTCGGGCGTCGTGAACGCGTGCAAGGCGGACGCCACGCCGGACGACGCGCTGATCGGCAAGACCGAGGCCGATGCGGCCGCGCTGCTCGACGGCTGCCTGTGGCGCGTGCTCGAGCGCGATGGCCAGTCGTTGCCGGGCACGATGGACTATCGCGAGGAGCGCCGCGACCTCGGCATTCGCGACGGCAAGGTGATCTGGGTGCGGCGCGGGTGAGGGATCGGGCCGGCCCGAGCGTTACTTCGAGATGTACCAGAGCGCGTCGGTGCTGACGCGTGCGCCCGGCTTCGTCGCGGCGGGCGCCTGAGGTGTCGCAACGGGCGGCGGCGTGTTCGACGTCACTGCGGTGGGCCACGTCGCAGGCGTGTTCGACGCGGTCGATGCCGTCGACGTATTGGCCTGACTCGAGGTTGCTGCCGAACCCGACGTGGACGCCGTGTCGATATACCAAAGCGCATCGGCCGATGCGGTGCGCTTGGCCGCTGCATCGGCGGTGTGTCTGGATGCGGGCGCTGCCGTCGCCGTCGCTGCCGTGGCGGCCGTCGCACCCGAACGCTGCGTGCCCGCTGCGGGTGCCGCGCCCGCCTGAGCGGTCGTCCCCGTCGCGCCGCGCTGCGCGCGCGCCTCGAACGGCCCGAGCTGGAAGATCAACGTTTGCGCGGGACGCGTCAGAACGGCATACGGGAACTGCAGTTCCCACGACATCAGCACGCGGCCCGACGACGTCTCGGTGAAGATCGCCGGCACGTGCTTCATGTCGCTGAACTGCACGTAGATCCGCGCGCCGTCGTCGAACACCTGGGTCGGCTTGGCCTGGTCGGCGCCCGTGACGGTCCAGCCGAAGTTGTACGTGCCGGCCGGGCCGGCCGGCCCGCCTTGCGGTTGCGGCGGCGCGGCAGGCGCGAGCGTGCGGGGCCGTGCGACCGGCGGTGCCGACACGCTCAGGCTGGCGAACGGGTTGTACGCCTGCACCTGTTGCGGCGGCGTGAAGGAGGGCGGAAGGATGGGCATGGGAGTATCCGGCGAATCCGGCATGGTCCGGATTGCATCATAGACCTTGCGCGCATACGCGAGGCGCTTGTCGGGCGACGCGGCGTTGTACGCGCCGATCGCGTTCCAGTTGGCGCCGAGCTGGCGGATGTTCTGCGACAGGATCCACGCGCCGACGTACGCGTTGGTGCACGCATCGAACAGGCTTTCCCGCGTGATGCCTTCGCGCGCGAGCGTCGGCAGCCAGGTGCTGTTGATCTGCATCAGGCCGATGTCGACGGTGCCGTTCGTGTTGGTGTTGACGGCGTTCGGATTCATCCCCGATTCGACCTGCGCGATGCCGCGCAACAGGCTCACGCTCACTTTCTGGAACGTGGCCGCGTCGTCGAGGCAGTCGGCCCGCGCGAACCCGTGCAGCGCGCACGACAACACGATCGTCGCGGCGATCTTCGGCGTGGCGTGGCTGATCGAACGAGCAGTCTGACGCGGCATGGCAGGATGGGGCGGAATCCGGCCGCCCGGTGCAAGGAAATTACGCAGACGCGAAGTGTGCCATAGCGCGCAGGCAAATGGCTCGCGTCAAACTTTCCTTTGCATTTGCCGGCGGATTTGTCGCGGATTTTCGCGGGCGCCGGTATCTCCGTGCGACAGGATGGAATCGGTAAAAAGGGCCGATTATCGTGCGCATGCCGGCGTGCGGCCGCTATCGAAATACTGACGCCACGCGTCAGTTGCGCGGCGAATGCGGCAATGAATGGTGCAGCGAAACGGACGATAAAAGGCGCGCCGGTGCGCGGGCCATAGAAACGACGACGGCGGCCGCAGCCGCCGTGTCGATGCATCCTCGACTCCCGAAATCCGGTATCGACCGGCCGGCCGCGCGATGCCTCGCGCAGCCGGCCATCGTCGATCAGAAGCGGTGACGCAGGCCGAGGTTGACCATCGTCTGCGAGCTCGTGCCCGCATAGCCGTACGAACCGATCGACGCCTGTGCGGCCATCGACCCGCCGTTGCCGTCGCCGGTCTGGCCGCTCGCGTGCTGGTACGCGGCGGTCAGGTACACGTCGGTGCGCTTCGACAGCGTATAGTCCGCGCCGGCCGACACCTGGTGATAAGTCGCCGACGTATCGCCGCCCGAGCGCGTGTAGCTGTAGCCGAGCCCGACGAGCAGCGCATTGGTCGCCTGGTAGTTCACGAAGCCTTGCCCGGTGTTGTAGTGCTCGTTCGAGTTGAACACCGAGCTCGCGTCGCGGCGGTACTGCGCGTTGCTGTAGCCGAGGCCGAACGTGAACGGGCCGGCCACATACTGGCCCGCGATGCGGGCGATGCCGATCGAATGCGCGCTCGCATAACCAGTGTTGATCGGGCCGTCGAAGGTGCCGTCCGACGAGCTGGTCCAGCCGTTGCGCAGCCCGTTCGACGCGGGGCTGTTGGTCGCGTGGAAGTACCCGCCCGCGACGCTGAACGGCCCGTTGTTGTACGACACGGCGGCCGAATACGACTGCGCGGCGCCGGTGCTGCCGGCGATGCCGCCGAACGAGTACATCGCCGAGAACTGCAGGCCCGAATACACGGCCGACGTGTACTTCACCGCGTTGTCGACGCGGAAGCTGTTGTCGTAGTTGTCGACGTCGCCCGGCGTCGCGAACACGCTGCCGAGATAGTTGTCGGCGGTGATGCCCTGCACGAGGTCGATGAGCGGATCGTACTGGCGGCCGAACGTGAGCGTGCCGTAGCGGTCGCTCGACAGCCCGACGAACGCCTGCCGGCCGAACAGGCGGCCGCCCTGGCCCTGCCGGCCGCTGCTCGGGTCGAAGCCGTTCTCGAGCTGGAACAGCGCCTTCAGCCCGCCACCGAGATCCTCGCTGCCTTTCACGCCCCAGCGGCTGCCGGAGAGATTGCCAGCGCTGCTGTTGCCGAGCATCCACGCGTTGTCCTTGCCCTGCGCGTGATTCACGTACGTGATCGACGTGTCGATCACGCCATACAGCGTGACGCTCGACTGCGCATGCGCGGCGGGCATCGCCGCGAACGACGCGAGCGAAATCAGCGAGAGGGTCGTGCGTTTCATTTCATCTCCTTGCGATTGGCCTGTTTTCTTGAACCGGAATGGCAGGAGACTACCGAGCCGCCGACGAACGGCAAAAACGAAATTCTCCGATGTGACATAAAGCCGACAGATGCATGCTGCGGCAAGGTCCATTGAGAGATTCACATTATTGAGAATCGTGTATCAATCGATTTGAATTTCGAGATGGCGCGACCGGCGTATTGCCGGAATCGTGATAATTCCGCACGATTTCCAGTCGAATTTCGACGACGATGCATGGATCGTCGATTCATCAATTGATTATTTAACGAATCGAATCGCGTGATGCGGGCCGAGTGTGTTATTGCGCGCGCCGCGCGAGTGATTTGGGTGTGACGTAGCGCGCCCGCGCGCGCCGTCAGCGGCGATCGGCACGGAGTGCGAGAATGCTGGCCTCGGCCGGCACGCGTCGTGCCGCTCACCAGGGAACCCGCATGGACAGTCACATCGCTCCGGTGGAGCTGAAGAAAGCCTACCGTCTTCTCAACCACGGCCCGACCGTGCTCGTGTCGGCCCGTCACGACGGCGTCGACAACGTGATGGCCGCCGCGTGGGCCTGCGCACTCGATTTCCTGCCGCCGAAGCTGACGGTCGTGCTCGACAAGTCCGCGAAGACGCGCGAGCTGGTCGAGCGCAGCGGCACCTTCGTGATCCAGGTGCCGACGGCCGCGCAGCTCCAGCTCACGCATGCGGTCGGCAGTCACAGTCTCGCCGAGCGGCCGGACAAGCTGCGCGAGGCGGGCGTCACGCTGTTCGACGTCGCCGGCCATGACCTGCCGTTCGTCGCCGGCTGCTCGGGCTGGCTTGCGTGCAAGCTGATTCCCGAGCCGCACAACCAGCAGGCCTACGACCTGTTCATCGGCGAGGTGGTCGGCGCATGGTCCGACACGCGCGTGTTCCGCGACGGTCACTGGTATTTCGAATCGGCCGATCCGGCGCTGCGCAGCCTGCACTACATCGCGGGCGGCAACTTCTATGCGATCGGCGAATCGCTGCACGTCGATCCGGACGCGCAGTAGGCAGAAAGCGGGCTTTCGTTCGCGATTCGGGCGCGCGGTTCACGCGCGCTTGTTCAATTCCGCCAGCATCACGTCGGCGAACGCCTGCGCGACGCGCGACAGCGTGCGCCCGCGCTTCGCGACGAGCGCGATCGGCCGCACGAACGCCGGGTCGTCGATCGATTTCGCGACGAGGTCGGGCTCGGCGCGCACCTCGCGCGCGGTGGCCGGCAGGATCGTCACGCCGAGGCCGCCGCGCACCATCGCGACGGCCGTCATCATGTAGGTCGGCTCGCACGCGATGTCGGGCGTGCAGCCGGCCGCTTCCAGCGCGGCATCGACGACGCTGCGCACGCTCGTGCCCTGTGCGGTCAGCACGAGCGGCACGGCGGCGACGTCGGCGGTGCGCACGCGCCGCTTGCGCGCGAGCGGATGATCCTTCGGGCACACGGCGACGAGCCGGTCGGCGCCCGCGTACAGCACGTCCAGCGACGCGTCGAACGCGTCGCCGCCGGTCAGCCCGAGATCGGCTTCCTCGTTGCGCACCAGCGCGGTGACGAGGCTCGCGACGCCGTCGCGAATGTCGAAGCCCGCGCGCGGCACGTCGCGCCGAAACGACTGGATCAGCTCCGGCAGCAGGCTGGACGCAAACGTCGGCAGGCACGCGAGCCGCACCGTGCCGCTCGCGCCTTCGCCGAGCGCCCGCGCGTCGCGCAGCACGCGCTCCATGTCGTCGAGCGAGCGCTGCAGCAGCGGCAGCAGTTCGCGCCCGGTCTGCGTGAGCGCGACGCTGCGGCTGTTGCGGTCGAACAGCCGCGCGCCGACGATCTCCTCGAGCCGGCGGATCTGCACGGTCAGCGCCGGCTGCGACAGGTGCAGCCGCGCGGCGGCGCGCGTGAAGTTGCCGGCCTGCGCGACGGTGACGAACGCGCGAATGTCGCGAAGGTTCAGATCCATAACGGTTCGTGATTGCTGCGATCAAATCATTTCAATTGTGCTATCGCTGCGCCGACCTTACGCTCGTCTCCAACAAAAGACAAGGTAGGAGACACCGATGCTGCCGTTACTCGGGCTGGGCACGATCGTCGTGCTGCTGGCCGCGATTCTGTCGAAACGCATGTCGCCGCTCGTCGCGCTGATCATCGTGCCGATCGCGGCGTCGCTGATCGGCGGCTTCGGGCTGCATACCAGCAAGTTCGTGATCGACGGGCTGAAGGGCCTCGCGCCCGTGGTCGGGATGTTCGTGTTCGCGATCCTCTATTTCGGGACGATCACCGACGCCGGCACGCTCGACCCGATCATCGACCGCATCCTGCGCGCGGTCGGCACGCGGCCCACGCGGATCGTGATGGGCACGACGCTGCTCGCGCTGCTGATCCATCTCGACGGCTCGGGCGCCGTGTGCTTTCTCGTGACGATTCCCGCGGTACTGCCGCTGTACGACCGCCTGAAGATGGACCGGCGCGTGCTGGCCGCGGCCGTGTCGATGGCCGCGGGGATCAACTTCCTGCCGTGGACGGGGCCGATGATCCGCGCGTCGGCCTCGCTGCACCTGCCGGTGTCGGCGCTGTTCAATCCGCTGATTCCGGTGCAGGCGATCGGGCTCGTGTTCGTGTTCGGCGTCGCGTACTGGCTCGGGCGGCGCGAGGAGAAGCGGCTCGGACTGTCGCGCGACGACGCGTCGATTCCGCTGCCGACCCGCGCGCTCACGCCCGACGAGCAGGCGCTGCGCCGGCCGCACCTGTTCTGGTTCAACCTGCTGCTGACGCTCGTCGTGCTCGGCACGATGGTCGTGAT
Source organism: Burkholderia sp. BCC1996 (assembly GCF_905339955.1). Taxonomy (NCBI): domain Bacteria; kingdom Pseudomonadati; phylum Pseudomonadota; class Betaproteobacteria; order Burkholderiales; family Burkholderiaceae; genus Burkholderia; species Burkholderia sp. BCC1996. The sequence goes on along the minus strand of NZ_CAJPHM010000046.1, from coordinate 29,107 downwards.
GGGCGAGAAGATCCCGCCGGCGATCATGTTCATGGTCGGGCTGTGCATCGCGCTGATGGTGAACTATCCGGACGTCGACATGCAGAGGAAGCGCATCGACGCGCATGCGCGCGCGGCGCTGATGATGGCCGGCATCCTGCTCGCGGCCGGCGTGTTCACCGGGATCATGCAGGGCAGCGGGATGCTGAAGGCGATGGCGCAGGCGGCGGTCGGCTTCGTGCCGCCGTCGATGGCCGGCCACATTCCGGTCGCGCTCGGCCTGGCGTCGATGCCGCTCAGCATGCTGTTCGATCCCGATTCGTTCTACTTCGGCGTGCTGCCGGTGATCGCCGAAGTGGCCGGCCAGCTCGGCGTGCCGGCCGTGCACGTGGGGCAGGCCGCGCTGCTCGGCCAGATGACGACCGGGTTTCCGGTCAGCCCGCTGACGCCCGCGACGTTCCTCGTCGTCGGCCTGTGCGGCATCGAGCTGGCCGAGCACCAGAAGTTCACGTTCCCGCTGCTGTTCGGCGCCTCGATCGTGATGACGATCGCGTGCGTCGTGCTGGGCGTCTTTTGATTTTTTTCCCGGCGCGCGAGCGCTGGATCACGGTACCGACATGACAGCAAAGCCATCACACGAACGGCGCGTGCGCATCGGCGCGGGCGCCGGCTACTCGGGCGACCGGATCGAGCCCGCGGTCGAGCTGGCCGAACACGGGCAGCTCGACTATCTCGTCTTCGAATGCCTGGCCGAGCGCACGATCGCGCTCGCGCAGCAGGCGCGGCGCAAGGATCCGGCGCTCGGCTACGATCCGCTGCTCGACGCGCGCATGCATGCCGTGCTGCCGGTGGCGGCGGACAAGCGCGTGCGGATCGTGTCGAACATGGGCGCGGCGAACCCGCGCGCGGCCGCGCGGCGCACCGCGCGGATCGCGCAGTCGCTCGGCCTCGCGGGGCTGAAGGTCGCGGCGGTCGAAGGCGACGACGTGCTCGACGTCGTGCTGCGCGGCGCGTTCCGCTTCGAGGAGTCGGGCGACGAAGTCGCCGCGTATCGCGACCGCATCGTGTCCGCGAACGCGTATCTCGGCGCCACGCCGATCGTCGATGCGCTCGCGGCCGGCGCGGACGTCGTGCTGACCGGGCGCGTCGCCGATCCGTCGCTGTTCGCCGCGCCCCTGATCCACGCGTTCGGCTGGCGGATGGACGACTGGGACACGCTCGGGGCCGCGACGGTCGTCGGCCATCTGCTCGAATGCGCGGGGCAGGTGACGGGCGGCTATTTCGCCGACCCGGGCTACAAGGACGTGCCGAATCTCGCGCGGCTCGGATTCCCGATCGGCGAGGTCGCGGCCGACGGCTCGGTCGTGATCACCAAGGTGCCGCACGCGGGCGGCCGCGTGAGCGCGGCGACCTGCAAGGAACAGCTGCTGTACGAGATTCACGATCCGGCGCGCTACCTGCAGCCCGACGTCGTCGCGGATTTCACGCGCGTGGCGGTGGCGGAGGAGGCGCCGGACCGCGTGCGCGTGACGGGCGGGCGCGGCAGCGCACGCACCGGGACGCTCAAGGTGTCGGTTGCGTACGTCGACGGCCATATCGGCGAAGGGCAGATCTCGTACGGCGGGCCGGGCGCGCTGGAACGCGCGCGGCTCGCGCTCGACATCGTCCGCGAGCGGCTCGCGCTGACGGGCGTGGCCGCGACCGAACTGCGTTTCGATTTGATCGGCGTGGATGCGCTGTACGGCGACGCGACGCCCGCCGTGCGCGGGCAGCCGGCCGAAGTCCGCGTGCGGGTGGCCGGCCGTGCGGCGAGCGCCGCCGAGGCCGCGCGGATCGGCAACGAAGTCGAGACGCTCTATACGAACGGGCCGGCCGGCGGCGGCGGTGCGTTCAAGTCGACGCGCGAGGTGATCGCCGTGCAGTCGGTGCTGCTGCCGCGCACGGCCGTGACGCCGTCGTTTTCTTTCGTGGAGGCATGATGCAATTGCGTGAACTGGCGCATGCGCGCACCGGCGACAAGGGCAATACGCTGAACGTATCGGTCATCTGCCGCGATCCGCGTCACTACGAACACCTGCGCGCGCATCTCGATGCGGCCGCGGTGAAGGGATGGCTCGCGGGCATCGTGCACGGCGACGTCGTGCGCTACGAGCTGCCGGCGCTTGCCGCGTTCAACTTCGTGCTGCGCGATGCGCTCGGCGGCGGCGTCACGCGTTCGCTCGCGCTCGATGCGCACGGCAAGTCGGTCAGCTCGGTGTTGCTGGCGATCGATGTGCCGGAGCCGGCGTGACGATGTGGCGGCGTGCATCGCCAGCCGGCCGCGTTCGCCGCCAGGTTCATGCTCACGGAATCAACCACTCGCGACGCCCGTCCGCGTGCTCGATGCGTTCGCCCGCGATGTGCAGGCGCTGATCCGCGCGATAGTCGTAGAGCGCGCGCGACGCGGCGACCTGGTCGAGATCGAGTTCGACCGTGTGGCGCGATTCGCCATTGCCGGCTTCGAAGATCAGGTTTCCGAACGGATCGGCCGCGAGGCTGCCACCCGCGAACACGACGTCGTGCGCACCTGGGCCGACGCGGTTCGCGACGACCGCGAACACCTGGTTTTCCATCGCGCGGGCCGAGACCGACGTGCGATGCACCTGACGGTACGGCTCCATGTTGCCGTCGGTCACGAGGATCAGCTGCGTGCCGAGCGCCGCAAGCGCGCGGCCGGTTTCCGGAAATTCGCTGTCGTAGCAGATCAAGAGGCCGATCCGCACGCCGCGCCATTCGACGCTCGCGTAGCGGTCGCCGGGCAGCACGACGTCGCGCTCGCTCAGCCACAGGTGGGTCTTCCGGTAGCGCAGTGCGATGCCGTCCGGCGTGACGAACACGGTCGTGTTGTAGAAGCGCCCGCCGTCGTTCTCGATCAGCCCGGCCACCACCGCGACGTTGCGCGCTCGCGCGGCCGCGATCACCGCGCCGATGCTCGGACCGTCGAGCGGCTCGGCCACGCGCGCGAGATTCGACGAATCGAGAAAGCCGGTGAGCTGCGCTTCCGGAAACATCACGATGTCGGTGCCGGGCGCGCAGCTCGCGATGGCGTCGAGCGTGCGGCGCAGGTTGTACGGTGTGTCGCCGTCGCGGCCGGCGAGCTGCACGATGTCGAGCTTCAGTTTCATGGGCGGGTTCGGTGGCAGTGGCTCGTCGCGCGATGCGGCGCAAGGGTGGGGATGAGCGTCAGTATGCGCCGAACGCGCCGGTTTCCCATCCCGCCGACGCGTTAGTGCTTGCGATGCCGCGCCGCCCGCGCATCACACGTACAGGTATCGCACGAGGTGGAAGAACACCGGCGCCGCGAAGCAGACCGAGTCGACGCGATCGAGCATCCCGCCGTGGCCCGCGATCATCGAACCCCAGTCCTTGGTGCCGAGCGAGCGCTTCACGGCCGACAGCACGAGGCCGCCGACGAAGCCCGCGATCACGATCGCGAGCGAGATCCCGAACGCCGCGCCGAAGCTGAACGGCGTCACGCGATACAGCGACGCGCCGCACAGCGTCGCGAGCAGGCCGCCGCCGACGAAGCCTTCGACCGTCTTCGACGGCGACAGCTGCGGCGCGATCTTGCGGCGCCCGCACAGCTTGCCGACCACGTACTGCAGCACGTCGCTGATCTGCACGACGAACAGGAAGAAGAACAGCAGCAGCGCGTTCTGCCCGGCGTAGCGCGGAATGTCGAGGATCAGCACGGCCGGCGCGTGGCTCAGCCCGTACACGCACACCATCAGCGCCCAGTTGATCTTCGCGTTGCGGCTCAGGAATTCGCGCGTGTCCTGCGTGAGCGCGGACACCAGCGACATCGCGAAGAACAGGTGCACCGGCACGAAGATCGAATACATCCCGTACCAGTTGATCCCGAGCAGCAGGTACTGCACCGGAATCGCGACGAAGAACGCGATGAAGAGCGTCGTATGGTCGCTCGCGGTCGTCGGCGTGAGCGTGATGAACTCGCGCAGCGTCAGGTACGACAGCAGCGCGAACACCAGATACGTGACGTTGTTGCCGAGGCTGATCGCGATGACCATGATCGCGATCATCGCCCACCACGCGCGGATGCGCTGGTTCAGGTTGACGATGGTCGCGCTCGCGCCGCCGCTGCGCGCGCCGAGGATCGCGCCGATCACGGTCGCGAGCACCAGCACGCCGGTGACGCCCGCGACCAGTTCCCAGAAGAGAGTTCGCATGAAGAGGTCCGGAAAAGGGAGAGGAGGGCGCCGCGTTCAGCCGGCCGGCCGCTGCGGCGGCGCGAGCGCGACGATCGCGTCGCGCATGCGGGCGAGGAAGGTCGGCTTGTCTTCGCCGGCGCCGAGCGCGTCGTTCGCGCCGAAGTGCACCTTGCAGATCAGCGGCACGGGCCAGATCGCGCCCTTCGGCATGATGCGCTGCAGGTTCTCCAGATAGACCGGCGCGAGCGCGACGTTCGGAAACTCGGTCGCGAGATGGAACAGGCCGCTCTTGAACGGCTGCGGCAACACGTCCGCGCCGCGCGTGCCTTCCGGGAAGATGATGATCGAATGGCCTTGCCGCAATGCATCGCGCACCGGGTCCAGCGGGTCGCCGCCGCTCTCGCGGTGACGGTCGATCAGCACGACGTTCAGCAGTTTCTGCGCGATGTGGCGCTTCAGGTCGCCGCTGTCCCAGTAATCGCGCGCGGCGACGGGCCGCACGACCGCGCGCACGTCGCGCGGCAGCGCGGCGAGGATCGCGAGCGTGTCGATGTGGCTCGTGTGGTTCGAGAAGTAGATTTTCTGCGTCGGGGAAGGCGGCGCCTGATGCCAGACCGGATACGCGCCGGCGACGAGCCGCACGATCGACAGCAGGAAATCGCGCTGCCAGATGTTCAGGATGTTCATCGGCGCCGCGCCTCCTGCGTGCATGCCCGCGCGGCCGCGCGGGCGCGGCGGGCGGAATCCCGGAATGCCGGCGCGGCAGGATGCGCGCCGGACGGCCATTGTTCAAGTTTTTTCAAATTCGTGGCTGCCTGTCGCAGGGCCGCGATCATCGGACGATGCGCCGGCAGAGTTGCGTTGCGGCGAATGCGCCGTTCGACGGCGTGATAATCGGCTGTTGCACGAGCGCCCGGCGACAGTTCGAGTGAATTGCTGCGCTCACGGGCCAGCGGATTATCGCGAGTTTCCGTCGAAAACGCCAGATTGCCGGGCGCGGGGGCGCGGCTTGACGCGTCGGGGCCGCTCGGCGACGATTACGACCACCTGTCGAAAGCCGCCGCCGGCGGTTGCGCCGCCCGGGGCATGGCGGCGACGAACGTATCCGAACGTGCCGAACCAATAAAACGATGAGCCTTTACGCACTCAAACCGAAATTCCAGAACCGTCTGCGTCCGTTCGCGGATTCGCTTGCCGAGCGCGGCGTCACGGCCAACCAGGTCACGCTGTTCGCGGCCGGCGGCTCGATCGTCGTCGGCGCGCTCGCGGGGCTCGGCGTGTTCGCCCGCGTGCTGTTCCTGCTGATCCCGATCTGGCTGTTCGTGCGGATGGCGCTCAACGCGATCGACGGCATGCTCGCCCGCGAGCACGGGCAGAAGAGCACGCTCGGCGCGTACCTGAACGAACTCGGCGACATCGTGTCCGATGTCGCGCTCGTGCTGCCGTTCCTCGCGATTCCCGCGTTCGCGCCGGCAGACGTCTGGCTGTTCGCGCTGACGGCGATCATCGTCGAATGCGCGGGGCTGATCGGCCCGCTCGCCGGCGCGACGCGCCGCTACGACGGCCCGTTCGGCAAGAGCGATCGCGCGCTCGCGCTCGGCGCGTTCGCGCTGTGGATCGGCTTCGGCCTGCCGGTCGGCGGTGTCGCCGCGTGGCTGTGGCGCGTGCTGATCGTGCTGTCGATCGTGACGGCGGTGCGGCGCGTGCAGGCGGGCGTCGCCGAAGCGGGTGGCTGACGGCGGCTGGCGGCCATAGCGGGACCGGCGCCGGAGGGCGGCGCCGCGTGATTCGAATAACGAAACGAGAGAGATCGCATGAGCGCACGCACGGCCCGCGAGGCCGGCTTCGTCACGCACGACGGCGACACGCTGTTCTAGCGTCACTGGCCCGCGACGGGCCCGCGCTGCCGCGACGCGATCGTGCTGCTGCATCGCGGTCACGAACATTCGGCGCGCGTCGTGCACCTCGTCGACTCGGCGAGCGTGACCGCGCGCAGGCGCTCGCGCCGCTGCGTGCGTTCGAGCTGCGCGGGCTCGCACAGGCGGTGCCGCCCGGCGGCTATCTCGTCTGCACCGGACAGCCGTGGCATCCGCAGCTGGAATTCATCGCGCGTGCGCTGAACAGTCATCGTGGCGAGGCGACCTGGGTGATGCGCCGCCGCTCGCAGGCCGGGATGGACGAACTCGTCGCGCGCGCGGGCTTTCGCAAGCTCGACCAGCGGATCGACGAGCTGGGCATCTTCACGGTCGGCCTCGCGCAGCGGGTCGACGCGTCATGAGCGCGCTCGGGTTGTGCCGCGCCGGCGTGCTGGTCGCGATCGTGCAGTGGATCGTGGTCGGGGTGGCGATCGCGGTGCCGCAGTCCGGTTAGCCGTGCGCGAGCGGCCCGGCTGGCCGAACGGGCCGGGCGTCGCACGTCACGCGTGGCACGCTCGCTGCGTCCGCGTGCGCTTCACCTCGTACATCGCCTGGTCCGCATGCTCGATCAGCGCGTTCATGTCGGTGCCGTCTTCGGGCAGCATCGCGACGCCGACACTGACGCCGAGCCGCAGCGGCTGCCCCTCGAACTCGAACGGTTCGGCGACCTGCCGGGCGAGCCGTGCGCGTTGTGCGTCGATGTCGTCGCGGCTGCCGACGTTCGGCAGGATCACCGCGAACTCGTCGCCGCCCACCCGCGCGACCGTATCTGAGCGCCGCACGGCGCCCAGCATCCGCGTGGCGGCCTCGCGCAGCGCCGCGTCGCCCGCGCGGTGGCCGTAGCCGTCGTTGATCGGCTTGAGCCCGTCCATGTCGATGTTGAGGATGCCGAGCCGGCCGTTCGCGCGCAGCGCCGTGTGCATCGACTGGCGCAGGCGGTCGTAGAACAGCGCGCGGTTCGGCAGGCCGGTGAGCGCGTCGTGCGTTGCGCGCAGGTACAGCTCGTTCGCCTCGTTGCGCGCCGCGTGGAACATCGCGGCGGCGATCAGGTCGGCCGTGAGCCGCAGCGTGCCGGCGTCGGCGGCCGAGAAGCCGTCGACCTCCGGCGATATCACCTTCAGCACGCCGACCGTCGTGTCCGCGTGGGTGAGCGGCATCACCAGCATCGAGCGCAGCCCGACGCGGCGGCAGGCATCGCGATCGACGCGCGGGTCGGTTTCCGAATCCGTGCAGCGCAGCAATTCCCCGCGCGTCACGCACAGGCCCGACAGGCTGCCCGAGCGACGCAACCGCAGCCCGAGCATCCCGGCGGCGGAGCCCGACGCGGCGCGGTACACCATGTCGTCGCCTTCGGCGAATTCGACCGCGGCGCCGCTCGCGCCCGTGAGTTGCGGCACCTGCTCGGTCACATAAGCCATCACGCTGCCGAGGTCGAGGCCGAGTTTCGCGATCTCGGTCTGCGTGGCGATGATGCGCAGCAGCGTGTCGGGGGACGGGGTGGCGGTATCGACGATTTGATCCAAGTCAGTTTTCCATGAAGAAAGCCCGGCACGCTGCGCCGGCTTGCGGTAGCATACGCGCCGCCCACGCGGCAGCGCGTTCCGGGCGGCCCGCAAGGGGTCGCATCCGGCATCCGGTATCCGGTATCCGGACGGTTCGCCGGCGCGACGGTTCGCCGATCCGGCAGCGTCGGCAGTATGCCGATCGGTCCGGCCGGCAGCAACGGCGTAATTCTTGCCATTCAGTCGCCGCACGCAGCATTTCCGACCGTATTGAGTTGTTTTTCGCTTCGTCAGCGCGAATCAGGGTGAGTTTTGTCCTGATTTTGAGATAGTGTGACGAATGTGCGAGCGCCGGCGCCAGGCGCGCACCGTCCGATGGACCGGCAGCGGAAGAATGCGCCGCGTCGTTTCGATACATGCATTCAGGCCAGACTTTGAGGGGAAGCAGTGGGGATGTGCACTCACGGGCATAGCTGCTTTGGGCGCGTCGATTGCGGCGCGCTTGATCACCGGACGACCACGACGATGCGGAGCCGCGCATGAAGCCGGCCGTGTCGCTGTTCGTCCTGTCGCTCGCCACGTTCGGCGCGTTTCATGCGGCCGCGTTGTCGGCCGCGCCGATGCCGGTCGCGTCGGCATCCGTTTCGGGGACCGCATCGGCGTCCGCCGGCAGCCCGGCCACGCCGGCGCTCGCCAGCGGCGCGGCCGCATCGGCCGCATCGAGCGCCGCCAGCGCGGCACCCGCCGGCCTGCCGGCGACGACCGTGCACCTGCCGTTCGCGTCGCTCGGCGCGTTCGATCCGGTGCACCTGCGCGGCGCCGACGATGCGCGCACGATCCATGCGGGCGTGCGGCTCGACCGCGTGGTCACCGGCGCGCGGCTGCGCCTGACCTATGCGTATTCGCCGTCGCTCGTGTTCCCGATGTCGCACCTGAAGGTTTCGGTGAACGACGAGGTGGTCGCGACCGTCCCGTTCGACGCGACGCGCGCGGGCCGCACGGTCACGCAGGACATCCCGATCGATCCGCGCTACTTCTCCGATTTCAACCAGATCGGCCTGCGCCTGATCGCGCACTACTCGCTCGATCACTGCGAGGACCCGTCGAGCTCGGCGCTGTGGGCCGACGTGAGCCCGACGAGCGAGCTGATCCTCGACGAGTCGCCGGTGCGCCTGCCGAACGATCTCGCGCTGCTGCCCGCGCCGTTCTTCGACCGGCGCGACAACGGGCGCTTGCGGCTGCCGTTCGTGCTGCCGGCGTCGCCCGACTCGGCGACGCTGCGCAGTGCCGGCGTGCTCGCGTCGTGGTTCGGCGCGCAGGCCGACTACCGGCAGGCGCGCTTCCCGGTCGCGGCGACGCTGCCGGCCGACGACCAGGCGGTGGTGGTCGGCACGGCCGCGACCTTGCCGGCCGGCCTCGCGCTGCCGTCGGTCAACGGCCCGCTGCTCGCCGTCGCCGACAACCCGGCCGCGCCGGGCCGCAAGCTGCTGGTCGTGACGGGCCGCACGGCAGCCGAGGTCGACGATGCGGTCGCGGCGCTCGTGCTCGGCCGCGCGGCGCTGTCGGGCCCGGCGGCGACGGTCGCGCACGTCGATCTCGGCGCGCCGCGCAAGCCGTACGACGCTCCGCGCTGGCTGCCGGTGAACCGGCCGATCGCGTTCCGCGAACTGGTGTCGGATCCGCGCGAACTCGAAGTGCGTGGCACGTCGCCGGACGCGATCCGGCTGAACCTGCGGGTGCCGGCCGACCTGCATTCGTGGAACGGCTCGGGTGTGCCGATCACGCTGCGCTACCGCTACACGGCGCCGACCGTGCAGGACAACTCGACGCTCGCCGTCGAGATCAACGAACAGCTCGTGAAGTCGTACCGCCTCGGGCCGGCCCATGCCGAAGACGCGCGCGGGCGCATGCAGCTGCCGCTGCTGGCGGTGCCGGAAGGGCGCGTGACGAGCGATGTCGACATCCCGGCGTTCCGCGTCGGCAGCGGCAACCAGCTGCAGTTCCGCTTCACGCTCGATTCGCAGAAGACGGGGCTCTGCTCGAGCACCGCGACCGAGCCGCAGCGCGCGGCGATCGATCCCGATTCGACGATCGACTTCTCGCACTTCGTCCACTACGCGCAGTTGCCGAACCTCGCCTTCTTCGCGAACAGCGGCTTCCCGTTCACGCGCTTCGCCGACCTGTCGCAGACGGCGGTCGTGATCCCCGACCGGCCGTCGCCGCAGGAGCTGGAAGCCTACCTGACGATGCTCGGCCACATGGGGCAGTGGACCGGCTTCCCGGCGCTGCGCGTGCAGGTCGCGCGGCCCGCCGACGTCGCCGCGCTGGCGGGCCGCAAGGACCTGCTCGTGATCGACGGGTCGCCCGCGTCGCCGCTGCTGTCGCACTGGCGCGCGGCGCTGCCGCTGGCGATCGACCAGCAGGCCGGCACGGGCGCGACGCGTGTCGCGTTCTCGGTGAAGGAGCGCTGGCGCAATGGCGTCGGCATGGCCGACGGTGGCGCGCATATCGAACAGACGGGCGCGCTCGCCGCGCTCGCCGGGTTCGAACTGCCGGGCAGCCACGGCCGCAGCGTCGTCGCGCTGACCGCGACCGACCAGACGCGCCTGGCCGACCTGCTGGACGTCTTCGAGAAGCCGGGCCTCGTGTCGCAACTGCAGGGCGACCTCGCGCTGGTGCGGCCGGGACAGGTCGACAGCCTGCGCGTCGGCGATCCGTACGTGGTCGGTTTCGTGCCGTGGTATGCGCGCGTCTGGACGCAGGCGGCGCGGTACCCGGTGGCGCTCGGCGTGGTCGGCGTCGTCGCGGGGCTGTTGCTCGCGCTCGGCGTGTTCAGCGTGCTGCAGAAAATCGCCGCGCGCCGCCGGGGGATGTAACGGATGATGGCTTGGGCATTCGCAAGGCGACGGGCAGCGCGGCCGGCCCGGCGGGGCGGCACGACGCTCGTGCTGGCCGTCGCGGCGGCGTGCGCAGCGGCCGGGGTAGCCGGGACGGCCGGGCGCGCGCAGGCGGCGCAAGGCGGTGCGGCCGACGTGCGGTGCGGCGCGGCGTGGCCGCGCTGGGACGCGTTCAAGCGCGATTTCGTGTCGGCCGACGGCCGCGTGATCGACGTCGGCTCGGCCGATTCGCGCACGGTATCGGAGGGGCAGGCGTATGGACTGTTCTTCGCGCTCGTCGCGAACGACCGACGCACGTTCGACACGATCCTCGCATGGACCGAGAACAACCTCGCGCAGGGCGACCTGAGCGCCCGGCTGCCGGCGTGGCTGTGGGGCCGCGCGCCGGACGGCACGTGGCGCGTGCTCGATGCGAACGCGGCGTCGGATGCCGATCTCTGGATCGCCTACACGCTCGTCGAAGCCGGGCGGCTGTGGCACGAGCGCAGCTACACCGCGCGCGGCGCGCTGCTCGCGAAGCGCGTGCTCGACGACGAGACGGCCAGCGTGCCGGGCCTCGGCCTCACGCTGCTGCCCGGGCCGACCGGGTTCAAGCTGGCCGATGGCCAATGGCGCGTGAACCCGAGCTATTCGCCGCCGCAGGTGATCCGCGGGCTCGCCGCGCGCCTGCCCGACGAGCGCCGCTGGGCCGCGCTCGCGGCCAGTACCGGCCGCGTGCTGCTCGACACCGCGCCGAAGGGCTTCTCGCCGGACTGGGCGTTGTATCGCGCGGGCGCGGGCTTCGGCCCCGATCCGCAGACCCATGCGGAAAGCGCGTACAACGCGATCCGCGTGTACCTGTGGGCCGGCATGCTCGATCGCGCCGATCCGCTTGCCGCGCCGCTGCTCGCGCGTTTCGCGCCGTTCGCCGACCATATCGCCGCGCATGGCGCGCCGCCGGAGAAGGTCGACACGACGACCGGCGTCGCGGGGCCGAACGACGGCAATGGCGGCTTCTCCGCGGCAGCCGTGCCGTTCCTCGACGCGCGCGGCCAGCATGCGCTCGCCGATGCGCAGGCGGCCCGTGTCGATGCGCTCGCGCGCCAGGCGGCGCCCGGCTACTACACGAGCGTGCTGACGCTGTTCGGCCTCGGCTGGCGCGACGGCCGCTACCGGTTCAGCGCGGACGGGTCGCTCGCTGCGCGCTGGGAGGACCGTTCATGCGCGGCCCGATGAAGCGCACCGCACCGCGCGTCGCGGGGTTCGCGTGGCTCGCGTCGTCGGTCACGGCGGCGGCGCCGGCCGCCGTCGCCACACCCGCGCCCGCGTTACCGAAAACCGTCGCGCCGAAGGCCATCTCGGCGTCGGCGCCGGCCACGACCGACCTGCCCGACGCGCAGCGTCAGCTCGCGACCGCCCGCATGTGGGGCGCGAAGCATCGCGACGACCTCGCGCGCGACGCGCTGCGCAAAGGGCTCCTGATCGCGCCGGACGATCCCGAACTGCTCGCGGAACAGATGCGGGTGCTGCTGCGGCTCGGCGACGCGCAAGGCGCGCAGGCTGCGCTGGCACGCCTGCAGGCCCGCGCGCCCGCGGCGCCCGGCACGCGGCGCGCGGCCGACGAATACCGCGTCGCGACGAGCGGGCGCGGCGAGATGGCGCAGATCCGGCTGCTCGCGCGCAGCGGTCGCGCCGACGAAGCGGCCCGGCGGATCGTCGCGCTGTTCCCGAACGGCGCGCCGTCCGGCGCGCTCGGCGCCGAGTATTACCAGATCGTCGCGAATGCGCCGGGTGGCCGAGAATCGGCGCTCGCCGCGTTGCGCCGCGCGGTCGCGGCCGACCCGCAGGACACGAGCACGGCGCTCGCGCTCGCGCGGCTGCTGAACCAGCGCGCCGACACGCGCGCGGAAGCGAACCGCATCGCGTGGTCGCTCGCGAAGCGCGCCGACGCCGATCACACGGAAGCGATGGCCGTGTGGCGGCGCGTGCTGCAGTCCGCCGGCAGCGATCCCGCGTATCTCGATGCGCTGCATGCGTATCTCGCGCTGGTGCCGGACGACACCGAATTCCGCGATCGCAGCGCCGAACTCGACCGGCAGCGCGACGCGCAGCGCCGGCTCGAACGCGACCCTGACTACATCGCGCAGCAGCGCGGCTTGCAGGCGCTCGCGCGCGGCGACCTGGCCGGTGCCGATCCGCTGCTCGCGCGCGCCGCGCAGGCGCGCGCCGGCGACGCCGATGCGCTCGGCGGGCTCGGCCTGCTGCGCTTGCGCGAAGGCCGGCACGACGAAGCGCGTGCGCTGTTCACGCGCGCCGCGGCGCTGTCGACCGACCAGCGCGGCAAGTGGCAGAGCCTCGCGCGTACCGCGCAGTTCTGGGGGCTGCTCGCGCAAGGCCGCGCGGCGGCGTCGGCCGGGCGGCCGCAGGATGCCGAGCGCGCGGCGCGCGCCGCCCTCGCGATGCAGCCCGACAGCCCGGACGCGAAGCTGCAGCTCGCCGACGCGCTGCTCGCGCAGCGCGACTGGGCGCGCGCGGAGCCGTTGCTGCGCGAACTGCTGGCCGCACGTTCGCCGAACGTGTCGGCGGTGCGCGGCACGGCGATGCTGTACGAGAACACCGGCCGCGCGGACCGCGTCGGCCCGCTGCTCGACGCGCTGCAAGGCCGCGTGACGGGCAGCGACGATCGCCGCGCACTCGACGGGCTGCGCGCGGACCTGCTCGCGAACCAGGCGCGCGCGCTCGCCGACAAGGGCGAACGCGGGCCGGCCGTGCAACGCTACGAAGCGGCCGTGCGCGGGGCGCCCGACGCACCGTGGACGCGTTTCGCGCTCGCGCGGCTGTATCGCGACATGGGGCTGCCGCAGCTCGGCCGCACGGTGATGGATGAGGGGCTCGTGCAAAGCGATACGCCCGAGATGCGCTATGCGACCGCGCTGTATCGCAACTCGCTCGACGATGTCGCCGGCGCGCAGGCCGCGCTCGCGGGTGTCGACGAGGCGCAGCGCTCGGACGGTATGCGTGCGCTCGCCCGCAAGCTCGACGCGCAAAGCGCGCTGGCCGACGCGCGCGGCGCGCTCGGCCGCGGCGATCGCGCGGCGTTCGCCGCGTCGCTCGCGCATGCGCAGGCGAGCGCGCCGGACGATCCCGACATGCTGGCCGCGATCGGCGCGCAGTGGATCGACGCGGGCGAGCCCGAGCGCGGCCTCGCGCCGTTGCGCGACTGGATCGCCGCGCATCCGCGCGAGGCCGATCCCGACGTGCGGCTGCGCTACGGCGACCTGCTCGGCAGCGCGGGGCGCGACGACGCGCTCGCCGCGTGGCTCGACACGCTGCGCCGCGAACCGGCGCTGACGCCGGCACAGACCGCGCGCATCGAGGATCAGTCGCTGCGGCTCGTGCTGCGCCGGACGGACGACGCGATCGCGCAGCAGGACTATGCGCGCGCGCGCACGCTGCTCGATCGCGCGAGCCCGGCCGGCCGCGCGGACAAGCGCTACGCACTCGAGCTGGCCGATCTCGAACGCGCGCAAGGGCACTACGACGCCGCACGCGACGCGCTCGCGCCCGTTATCGCGCGCACGCCGGACGATGCCGACACGCAGCTCGCGCTCGCGCGCATCGACGAGGACAGCGGCCAGCGCGCGGCCGCGCTCGCGCGCGTGCAGGCCGTGCTGGCGCGCACGCCGGACGACGACGTCGATACGCGGCTGTCGGTCGTGCGCCGGCTGAACGCGCTGCGCCGCCCGGACGAAGCCGCGCAGGTGATCGACCCGCTGCAGGCTGCATATCCGGCGCGCGCCGACGTGACGGTTGCCGCCGGGCGCGTGGCCGAGGCGCAGGGCCGCTACGGCGATGCCGCGTCGCTGTACCGGCTGTCGCTGTCGCAGGAACGCACGAGCGGCGTGAGCCCGGGCCGCGACGGCCGCACGCCCGCGCAGGCCGCGTTCGCGGATCTCGAACAGCGGCGCGATCCGGAGATCGAGACCGGCTGGCTGCCCGCGTACAAGTCGGGCGACGAAGGGATTTCCGCGTACCGCGCGCAGCAGGTGCCGATCTACGCGCAGATGCCGGTGCGCTACGACGGGCACGCGTTCCTGCAGCTCGACACCGTGCATCTGGACGCCGGCACGCTCGATACGAGCGTGCCGAACGCGTATTCGCTGAAGACCTTCGGCACCTACGGCGCGCTCAACGCGCTGGCCGGCTCGTCGCTGGCGCCGTTGAACCAGCAGGCCGCCGCGTTGATCGCGCATCCGCAGGGCGACCTGCACCAGCCGATGACGGGCGTCGCGCTCGGCGCCGGCTATCGCACGGATGCGTGGCGCGTCGATCTCGGCACGTCGCCGCTCGGCTTCCCGGTGCATTACCTGGTCGGCGGCGTGCGCTACCGCTTCGACGCGGGCCCGGCGAGCTTCACCGTGAACGCGTCGCGCCGGCCGGAAACGAGCAGCGTGCTGTCGTATGCGGGGATGCGCGATCCGTGGACGGGCGCGGTGTGGGGCGGCGTGCGGCGCGACGGCGTGAACCTGCGCGCGGCGCTCGACGTCGGCCGCGTGAACCTGTTCGCGGAGCTCGGCGCGGGCGTGCTGTCCGGCCGCAACGTCGAGCGCAACGCGGAACTCACGCTGCGCTCGGGCTTCACGGTGCCCGTGTACGAACGCGCGACGATGAAGGTGAGCACGGGGCTCGTCGGCAATGCGTGGCACTACGCGCAGAACCTGCGTTACTACACGTACGGGCAGGGCGGCTACTACAGCCCGCAGCGCTACCTGTCGCTCGGCGTGCCGCTCGAGTGGGCGGGGCGGCGCGACGCGCTGTCGTGGGACCTGACCGTCACGGGCGGGATCTCGAACAGCTACGAGAAGGATTCGCTGTTCTACCCGACCTTCGCGGACCAGCGCGCCGCGCAGGAGGCGGCGGGGCTCGTCTACGCGGGCAGTTCGACGCGCGGCGTGTCGTTCTCGTACGGCGTGAACGGCATCGTCGAGTATCGCGTGAATCCGCACCTGAGCGTCGGCGCGCAACTGCATGTCGACCGGTCGCACGACTACGCGCCGAGTTCGGCGCTCGTGTACCTGCGCTATGCGTTCGACGCACGCGCGGCGCGCAGCTGGCTCGTCACGCCGACGCCGGTGCGGCTTTATTCGGATTACTAGGGGACTGGGAGAACGCGTGAATACGGAACTCGATGCAACCCGTCCCGCGCTCGGCGCCGCCGGCCTGCTGGGCCGCCTGCGCGCGCTGCTGCGCACCGGGCCGGCCGGCGGCCGCGCCGGCCCGCTGAGCCGGCTCGCGATCGACGGGCTGCCCGACACGTGGACGCAGCTGGAAGCGGGCGGCCTGTACGCGATCTATGCCGCCGCCGGCACGCCGGCGTGCGACGCGCTGGTGTGGGAAAGCGCGCGGCAGTCGCGCACGCGCGACGTGACGGTCGTGCTGTCGCGCGCCGCGGCGCACGTTGCCGCGCAGCTGCAGTCGCGCGGTTTCTCGGGCGGCGCGCAGCCGGCCGGCTGGCCGCGCAACCTCAACGTGCTGGCGATGCCGCCCGCGGCGGCCGACGGCGATGCCGCGCGCGAGCCCGGTGCGCCGCGCCGTGCCGCGCCCGGTCCGTTCGCGCGGCTCACGGGCGGCTTGCGCGCGATGAAGCGCTACGGCTTTCGCGCGCGCTCGCTGTATTTCATCGAAGGCGCGCAACGCTGGTTCAGCTGGGACGATCCGACGGCGCTCGCGGAAGAAGCGCACGCGCTCGCCGACTGGTGCCGCACGCACCGGATCGCGCTGGTGCTGCTGGTCGATCCCGAGATCGTGCGCACCGGCGCCGATCCGGACACCGATGATCCGCCGCTCGTGCGCGACGCGAATCGCGCGCCACGCAGCGGCTTTCACGGCGTGTGCGCGGGCGTCGCGCAGCTGCAGCGCACGCACGGCGAGCTGCTGTGGGTCGTCGATTTCTGGCGCGCGGGCGAGACGCTCGCGGCCGGCGAAGTGCGACCGCTGCGCTTCGCGCCGGGCGGCCGGCTCGCGGCGATCGTCGACGGCGCCGCCGCCGAACCGCTGCGCCGGATGAAGCTCGCGACCGACGAGGATCGCGTCGTCGTCAGCCGCGCGGTGCTCGACGAAGGCGGACGCGTGCCGGCCGACTGGGAAATCGTCGACGACAACGCGGCGGTCGTCGCCGCCTGCGCACGCGCGCAGGCCGCGACCGCGGTGCTGGCGTTCCGCTCGCATGCGCAGCTCGAGGCGCTGTGCGCGGCCGTTCACACGCTGCGCCGGCAATGCGGCGGCGCGTTGAAGATCGCCGTGGTCGAGCGCGGCGAGGTGCTGCGCCAGCAGTTCGAGATGCTGGTGCTGAGCGTCGGCGCGAACCGCGTCGTCGCGCGCGACCTGCCGGTGACGCGGATGCACGCGGCCGTGCACGCGCTGCGCGGGCAGCTCTATGCGCGGCCCGTCGCGCCCGACTATCGCGCGGCGCTCGCGGCCGCGCTCGGCGATTCGGTGCTCGGCTACCTGCCGGTCGGCGCGTTCTGCCTGCGGATTCGCGCGGTGCTCGATCGCGGCGCCGTGCTCGCGCTGCCGCATACGCTCGCGAAGATCGCGCTGCTGCCCGGCGTGTCGCACGTCGATGCGCTGCGGCATTGCCGGCCGCGCCGCGCGGGCGACGTCGTGACGGCCGATGCCGGGCACCTGTACGTGTTCCTGTTCGCGTGCGAGCCGGCCGATGCCGAGGATGCGCTCGCGCGTATCTTCGACGTGCCGGTCGAGACGCTGTCCGATCGCGTCGTGTGTCTCGGGCAGGGCAGCATCGACACCGAGCTCGATGCGCTGAAGGCCGAGAACCGGCGCGCGCCGATCGCCGACTACAGCGACCTGTTCGCGACGGCGCAGCCGGCGGATGCGGCACGCGCGCCGGGCGAACGCGCGGCGGATGCCGCGGCGCTTGCCGAACCGGGCGCCGACGGCACCCTGGCCGGCGAGGCCGGCGCGGCCGCCGCGGGCGGTGTGGCCGACCGGCACGTCGATGCGCCGCCGCACGCGGGTCACGCCGACGATGCGACGCCGCTCGCCGACATGCCGGGCGATGCGCCGGCATTTCCTGCATTTCCCGTCGCGCACACGCGCGGCGCCATCCGCAGCGCGATGCCGCTGCGCAAGCCGGAGGGCGCATGATCGCCGAACTCGTCATCGGATTCATCGTCGGCATCGCGATCGCGGTGCCGGTGTGGCTCGTCGCGCAGCACCTGGGCCTCGGCCGCGGCTTTCATGCGCCGCGCGGGCTGCAGCGGCGCGACGCGGTGCCGTGCGAACTCGTGCCGGTCGCGCTGCGCGGACGCCTGCTGCCCGATGCCGACCACGCCGGCGGGGCGGCGCCATGAAGACGATCGCCGTCACGTCGACGACCGGCGGCGCGGGCCGCACGACGCTCGCCGGCGCGCTCGCGGTGCTGCTCGCCCGTCGCGGCCGGCCGGTCGTCGCGGTCGAGTTCGACGCGCAGAACCTGATGGGCGCGACGCTCGGTCTCGACACGCTGGCCGAGCACGGGCTCGCGCACAGCCTGCTCGGTGACCCGGGTAACGCCGCGCCGTGGCACGCGCATACGTGGCGCAATGCCGACGGCGTGCTGTTCGTCCCGTACGGGCAGGTCGACGCGGCGGGCGCCGCCGCCTGCGATGCGCGGCTCGCGGCCGATCCGGCCTGGCTGTCGCGCGCGCTCGACGAGATCGCGCTGCCGCTTGACGGCGTCGTGCTGGTCGACACCGCGCGCTATCCGTCGCCGCAGGCCGAGCAGGCGATTCGCCGCGCGGACCTGACGCTCGTCGTCGTGCCGCCCGAACCGGCCGCGTGCGCGACCGTTGCCGCGCGCCTCGACGCGCTGCGGGCCGGCGGCGGCGACCTGCAGATCGTCGTGAACCGGCTGAACCCGGCGCGCGACATGCAGCGCGATGCGCTCGCGATGCTGCGCGCGGTCGCGGGACCGGCGTCGATGCTCGAGCAGCGGATTCACGTCGATGCGGCCGTGCCCGAAACGCTCGCGCGCGGCAGCTGGATCTTCGACGACGCGCCGTATTCGCAGGCGTCGCACGACCTGAACGGCGTCGCGAACTGGGTCGACGCGTGGCTCGCGGCGGCCGCGGCCGGCCGCACGGGAGCGCGGCGATGAAGGCCGGGTTCGCGTCGCGCTGGCGTGCCGCGGCCCGGCGCGCGACCGACTGGTGCGCGCGCGGGATCGGGCTGCCGGCCGAGCGCACGCTGCTCGACTGGCTCGTGCGGCTGTTCTTCCACGCGCCGCCGCCCGGCCGGCCCGATCCCGTGCGCCGCCGGGCACGCATCGCCTTCCTGTGGCTCGCGCGGGAGTGGGGCGTGCTGCAGCCGCTGAGCCCGCGCGAATGGCTGTGGCGCGCGATCGTGCGCGCGCCGCGCGCAGCCGATGGCCGGCCCGCGCGCGATCCGCTCGCGTGGTTCGACACGTTCGTCGTGCCGGCCTACGTCGCGGCGCGCGCGCTCGGCCGGCGCCTCGACGCGTTGCTCGCGCGTCTGCCGTGGGCGCGCTGGGGCGGCTGGCTCGACGCGCGCGCGCACGGCGTCGGCCGGCACCGCTGGCTCGCGCCGCTGCTGCTGATCGCCGGCGCGCTGATGTGGGCCGCGGCCGGGATGTCGCCGCTGATGCCCGGCGCGCAGTTCGCGTTCTTCGCGATCGTCGCGGTGCTGGCGCTCGCGCTGCGCCGCCTGCCGGGCCATCTGCCGACCCTCGCGCTCGCGTCGCTCGCGCTGCTCGCCACGGTCCGCTACGTGTGGTGGCGCACGACCCAGACACTCGATTTCCGCAGCCCCGTCGAGGCGTTCGCCGGCTACCTGCTGTACGGCGCCGAAGCCTATACGTGGATGATCCTGCTGCTCGGCTTCGTCCAGACCGCGTGGCCGCTCGACCGGCCGATCGTGCCGCTGCCCGACGACCCGGACACCTGGCCGAGCGTCGACGTCTACATCCCGACCTACAACGAACCGCTGTCGGTCGTGAAGCCGACCGTCTTCGCGTCGCAGAGCATCGACTGGCCGGCGGCCAAGCTGCGCGTGTACCTGCTCGACGACGGCCGGCGCCCCGAGTTCGAGGCGTTCGCGCGCGAGGCGGGGATCGGCTACCTGACGCGCGACGACAACCGCCACGCGAAGGCCGGCAACATCAACCGTGCGCTGCCGAAGACGCATGGCGAATACATCGCGATCTTCGACTGCGATCACGTGCCGACGCGCTCGTTCCTGCAGACCTCGATGGGCGTGTTCCTGCGCGACCCGAAATGCGCGCTGGTGCAGACGCCGCACCATTTCTTCTCGCCCGATCCGTTCGAGCGCAACCTCGGCACGTTCCGCGAGATCCCGAACGAGGGCAACCTGTTCTACGGGCTCGTGCAGTCGGGCAACGACCTGTGGAACGCGACGTTCTTCTGCGGGTCGTGCGCGGTGCTCAAGCGCACCGCGCTGGAGGAGGTGGGCGGCGTCGCGGTCGAGACCGTGACCGAGGACGCGCACACCGCGCTCAAGCTGCACCGCCGCGGCTACACGTCGGCGTACCTGCCGACCGTGCAGGCGGCAGGCCTCGCGACCGAGAGCCTCGCCGGCCACGTGAAGCAGCGCACGCGCTGGGCGCGCGGGATGGCGCAGATCTTCCGCATCGACAATCCGTTCCTCGGGCGCGGGCTCGGCTTCATCCAGCGGATCTGCTACGGCAACGCGATGCTGCATTTCTTCTACGGGATTCCGCGGCTCGTGTTCCTGACGATCCCGCTCGCGTACCTGTTCTTCCACCTGTACTTCATCAATGCGTCGTCGGTCGCGCTCGCGAGCTACGTGATCCCGTACCTGGTGCTCGCGAACGTCGCGAACTCGCGGATGCAGGGGCGCTATCGCCACTCGTTCTGGGCCGAGGTCTACGAATCGGTGCTCGCGTGGTACATCGCGCTGCCGACCACCGTCGCGTTCTTCAGCCCGAAGCACGGCAAGTTCAACGTGACCGACAAGGGCGGCAAGATCGACGAAGGCTACGTCGACTGGTCGACCTCGAAGCCGTACCTCGTGCTGTTCGCGCTGAACGTGCTCGCGATCGCGGCCGGCCTGTGGCGGCTCGTGGCCGACCAGGGCGACGAGGCGTCGACGATCCTGATCACGCTCGGCTGGACCGTCTACAACCTCGCGATGCTCGGCGCGGCCATGGCCGTCGCGCGCGAGACCAAGCAGGTGCGCGTCACGCACCGGATCGCGATGCGCGTGCCGGCGACGCTGCTGCTCGCCGACGGCTCGACTGCCGCATGCTTCACGAGCGACTACTCGACCGGCGGCCTCGGCCTCGAAGCGGTGCCGGGGCTGCCGCTCGCGGTCGGCGACACGCTGACGGTGTGCGTGACGCGCGGCGACCGGCCGTTCCCGTTCCCGGTGCGCGTGAGCCGCGTGACGCCGACCCACGTCGGCGTGAGCTTCGAGGCGCTGACGCTCGAGCAGGAGCGCCAGCTCGTGCAGTGCACGTTCGGCCGCGCGGACGCGTGGCTCGACTGGCACGCGAGCGCGCGCGCGGACACGCCGCTGCGCGGGCTGAAGGAAGTGCTGCGCGTGGGCCTGGACGGTTACGTACGGATGTGGAAAGGTGCGGCGCGCGGCGTGCAGTCGATGCTGGCACCGAAGCTCGATCGGGCGCGCGACTGACACGGCGCCCATCACGGAGTGGTTTAGATGACGTTCTGGAATCTGTATTTCATCCTGAAGTTCGCGCTGTTCGCGACCGGCCACCTGCAGCCGCTGTGGCTCGCGAACCTCGCGTTCGCGCTGGCCCTCGCGGCGAGCGCGCCGATCCGCGCGCGCGTGTGGCGCATCGTGCGGCAGCTCGCCGCGCTCGCGATCGCGGTGCCGCTCCTTGCGCGCGAACTGCATGCGCCGCCGCTCGCGCGCCTGGTCGATGCCGCGCGCGAGGTCAGCACGTTCCGCCTCGACTACTGGATGGAGCTGCTGCCGCGCCTGTTGCCGCCGCTGCTGGTGCTGACCGTGGCGGGCGTGCTGATCGTCTATTTCATCGTCAACCGCTGGGTGCGCGTCGCGACCTTCGTGCTCGCCGCGCTGGTCGTGATGCCGCTGTGGCAGGCCGGCAACGGGCTGATGGCGCGCGTCGTCGCGCCGCTCCCGCAGCAGGCCGACGCGACGGGCGGGCGGGCCGGCCAGCCCGAGGACCACAACGCGGCGCTCGCGACGTTCCGCGCGCAGGAGTCGCAGCGGCAGGTCGCGTTCGGCCATCTCGGCAACGATCCGGCCGCGCAGTTCGACGTGATCGTGCTGCACGTGTGCTCGCTGTCGTGGGACGACCTCGATGCCGCGAAGGTGCGCAATCACCCGATGCTGAGCCACTTCGACTACCTGTTCAACAACTTCAGCACGGCGGCGAGCTACAGCGGCCCGGCCGCGATCCGCGTGCTGCGCGCGAGTTGCGGGCAGGAAGCGCACGCGGACCTGTACAAGCCCGCGCCGCAGCAGTGCCACCTGTTTTCGCAACTCGCGTCCGCCGGCTACACGGTGCAGTCGCTGCTGAACCACGACGGGCACTTCGACAACTTCCTGCAGGTCGTTCACGACAACATCGGCGTGCCCGACGCGCCGATGATCTCGAACGCCGCCGCCCCGGTCGCGATGCATGCGTTCGACGGCTCGGCGATCAAGGACGACTACGGCACGCTCGCGAACTGGTACGCGCAGCGCGCGTCGGTGCCGGGCCCGGTCGCGCTGTACTACAACACGATCAGCCTGCACGACGGCAACCGCGTGGTTGGCAGCTCGCTCACCAGCATCGATTCGTATCCGCAGCGCGTGACCCGGATGATGAACGACTTCGACCGGCTCGCCGACCTGATCGCGCAGTCGGGACGGCGCGCGGTGATCGTGTTCGTGCCCGAGCACGGCGCCGCGCTGCGCGGCGACAAGAACCAGGTGGCCGGCCTGCGCGAGATCCCGACGCCGAGCGTCGTCCACGGGCCGGTCGGCGTGCGGCTCGTCGGCTTCACCGGCAATCACGGCACGACGACCGTGATCGACCAGCCGACGAGCTTCCTCGCGCTCGCGCAGCTGTTGTCGAACCTCGTGTCGAACAGCCCGTTCAAGCCGGGCGCGACGCTTGCGCAATATGCGGCCGACCTGCCGCGCACGCGGATGGTCGGCGAGAACGAAGGCACGGTGACGCTGCAGACGAGCACCGGCTATGCGGTGAAGACTCCGGACGGCGTATGGATCGACGAACAGTAAACATCGGCGAAGGCGACGACGATCGCCTGTCGCAACCGAACGACGTGCTCGGCCTCGCGCGGCATCTGCCCGCGCTGGATCCGGCCCGCTACGTCGACGAGCAGGCACGGCGCGCATTCGTCGAATCGCTCGAGCGCTGGCCCGTGCTCGCGAAGCTGATGGGATTGAAGCCGTAAACGCAAGGCGGCCGGCGTGAATGCCGGCCGCGCTGCATCGATGCGCCGACCGCTATCGGCTCACCGCGGGCTCACTGCGCGCGGCGCTCCGGCTGGCGCGTCCATTCGTTTTCCTCGCCCGGTACCTTGCCGAAGGTCTGCTCCGCCCACGCGTGGCGGGCCGCCTCGATCTTCGCGCGCTCGCTCGACACGAAATTCCATTCGATGAACCGCTCGCCCGGCAGGTGCGCACCGCCGAGCAGCATCACGCGCGCGCCGTTCGCGCTGGCGAGCGCGACGTTCGTGCCGGGTTCGAGCACGGCCATCGTCGCGGGGGCGAGCGGCGTGCCGTCGATCGTGAGGTCGCCGTCGACGAGATACACGCCGCGCTCGTCGTGTTCCGCGTCGAGCGCGAGCTGCCCGCCCGCGGCGAATTCCACATACGCATAGAGCGTCGGCGAGAACACGGCGACCGGCGACGTGAGCCCGAACGCGGTGCCCGCGATCACGCGCACGTGCGCGCCGTCACGCGTGAACGACGGCAGCGTGTCGGCCGCGTGATGCACGAACGCGGGCGCGGTGTCCTCGTGCTCGACCGGCAGCGCGACCCAGGTCTGGATCCCGTGCACCGGTTGTTCATGCGGGCGGTCCTCGTCGGGCGAACGCTCCGAGTGGACGATGCCGCGCCCGGCCGTCATCCAGTTCACGTCGCCGGGCACGATCTTCTGCCGGAAGCCGAGGCTGTCGTGATGCATCAGCGTGCCGTCGAACAGGTAGGTAACGGTCGCGAGGCCGATGTGCGGATGCGGCAGCACGTCGATGCCGCTGCCGGCCGGCAGCACGGCCGGCCCCATCTCGTCGAAGAAGATGAACGGGCCGACGAGGCGCGCGGCGCGCGCGGGCAGCACGCGGCGCACGACGAGGTTGCCGATGTCGCTCTCGCGCGGCGTGAGCAGGGTCTTGATCGATGCGGACATGGTGGGTCTCTCGTATCCGGTGGGTCAGGCGATGGCCGTATCGATCGTGATCGGGTGCGTGAGGATCTTGTGCACCGGGCACGCATTCGCGATCTGCAGCAGGCGCTCGCGCTGCTCGTCGGTCAGGTCGCCGTCGAGCGTGATGCGGCGCATGATCGTGCTGCCCGCGCTGCCCGATTCGTGCGCGAGCTTCACGTGCACTTCGGCGAGCGGCCAGCCCTTGCGTTGCGCGTACATCTTCAGCGTAATCGCGGTGCACGCGCCGAGGCTCGACAGCAGCAGCGCGACCGGCGTCGGTGCGGTATCGCCGCCGCCGAGCGACGCCGGTTCGTCGGCGCGCCACTGATGGACGCCGTCGGTGAAATGGACCAGGTAATCGACCGAGCCGATGCTCGCTTCGACGGACAGTTCGCTCATTGCAATTCCATGTGGGGAAGGGGAGACGGGCCGGCCGGCGAGGGCCGGGCAGGCCGGACGTTACGGCTCGAGCAGGCGCTGCAGCCGCAGTTCCTCGAAATCCAGCTCGGATTCTATGCGGTGCAGCACCGCGTCGTCGACCCGGCCATCGCGATGCAGCTCGAGCAGCGCATCACGCGACACGCCGACCAGCTCGAGCTCGACGCGCAGCATCCGCGCGCGCACGTCCGCGGGCTCCGCGCCGTCGCGGTGCGCGCGTTCGTTGAACGCGACGCGGCTGCGGTATTCGGTCAGCAGCCGGTCGAGCGATGCGCGTTCGAGGCGCGTGCCGCGCTGCTCGCGCGCATCGAGTTCGGCGAGCGCCGCGCCGAACGTGTGGGCGCGCACGGCATGCTCGGACATCGTGTGCCGCGCGGCCGGGCGCAGCTTCAGCACGCGGATCAGCGGCGCGAGCGTGCCGCCTTGCACGACCAGCGTCGCGATGATCAGCAGGAACGTGCTGAACAGGATCAGGTCGCGCCCCGGGAAGTTGCCCGGCAGCGCGATCGCGGCCGCGAGGCTCACGACGCCGCGCATGCCGGACCAGCCGAGCACGACGGCCTCGCGCCACGACCACCGCGCACGGCCCGCGCGCGGCGCGCGCAGGCGGCCCGGCAGCCACATCGCGACGAACACCCACACGACGCGCGCGGCGATCGCGGCGGCGGTGGCCGGCAGCGCGACGCGCAGGCCGGCCATCAGCACCGCGCCTTCGTGGTTCACGCCGGCGAGGATCGCGTGCAGCGCGAGGCCGATCAGGATGAACACGAGCGCGTCGAGCACGAACACGATCGCTTCCCAGGTCGCCTTCGCCTTGATCCGCATGTCGGCGCCGAACACGCGATGCTGGCGCACGCCGAGCACGAGGCCGCAGGTCACGACCGACAGCACGCCCGAACCGTGCACGGCTTCGGCGATGCCGTAGCTGCCCCACGCCATCGCGAAGGTCACGACGATCCCGAGCATCGGCTCGCGCAGGCGCTGCAGCACCCAGCACATCGCATGGCCGCACGCGAGGCCGACCGCGATGCCGATCAGCGTGAGCGAGAAGAACAGGCCGGTGGCGCTCGCGGTCGTGATCGTGACGGCGAGCGCGGCCGAGACGGCCATCTGGTACAGCAGCAGGCCCGATGCATCGTTGACGAGGCTTTCGCCTTCGAGCACCGCGACGAGCCGCGCGGGCAGCGGATGGCGCTGCAGGATCGCCTTCGCGGCGACCGCGTCGGGCGGCGACACGATCGCGCCGAGCGTGAAGCACGCGGCCCACGGCAGCGCCGGATTGGCCGCATGCACGGCGAGCGCGACCGCAACCGTCGTGAACACCACCGCGCCGAGCGCGAGCGACGCGATCGACGCGAGCTCGTGGCGGAATTCCTTCCACGCCGTATAGAAGCCGCTCGACATCAGCAGCGGCGGCAGCACGGCCACGAGCAGCAGCGCCGGATCCATGTCGGGCGTGCGCTTGCCGGCGATGGCCACCACGCAGCCGCCGAGCAGCAGCACGACGGCCGGCGGGATCGACACGCGCTCCGCGAGCCAGGTGAGCGCGCCCGCGCCGCAGATCAACAGCAGCAGGTAGTGGAACAGCTCGACGTTGGTCATGAGTCTTGCATCACGACGGCTTGCGATCGTTCGCGGCGGCGCCCGGCAGCGCGCCGAACATGTGCTGGCTGCATTGTGCATCGCGCCACGCGGTATTCAGCCGATAGCCGGCCAGCATCCGGCGCGCGAGCGGCGGGATCTGTTCGCCGGCCAGCATGCCGAGGAGGCCGACGAGCGCGATGATCGGCGGTGCCGGCGAATTCACGCCGAGCGCACCGTAGATGACGCCGGCGAGGATGCCTGCGAACAGCGACAGAAAATACGGCTTCATGATGAAAACCTCTCGTGATAGGCTGATCGGGGGCGAAGGGCGCGCCTTCAACGTGCTGGAAGCGTATCGGGTTTACGTGTGGAACAAAAGGGCGGACAGCCGTTGGAGAGCCCCCTCTTTCGGAATTCGATCGATTCCATTTCTTGGATGTTCGAGCCGCGGCTTTTCCGATTAAATGGCTGCAACCGGAAGACGCAGATCCGGGGTAACGCACAGTCGGCTCCTCTCGGTTTCCGATCGAGGCAAGCCTTAAACGTTTCCTGTCCAAAGGATGATACGCGCCATGAGCAACCCGAAGCTTGAAGTCCTCACCCCCCAGAACAGCCAGCTGATCTTCATCGACCAGCAGCCGCAGATGGCATTCGGCGTGCAGTCGATCGATCGCCAGACGTTGAAGAACAACGTCGTCGGGCTTGCCAAGGCCGCGAAAGCATTCAACATCCCGACCACGATCACCACGGTCGAAAGCGACAGCTTCTCGGGTTACACCTATCCCGAACTGCTCGACGTGTTCCCGAACCAGAAGACGCTCGAACGTACGTCGATGAACTCGTGGGACGACCAGAAGGTGCGCGACGCGCTCGCCGCGAACGGTCGCAAGAAGGTGGTCGTCTCCGGCCTGTGGACCGAAGTCTGCAACACGACGTTCGCGCTCTGCGCGATGCTCGAAGGCGACTACGAGATCTACATGGTCGCCGACGCGTCGGGCGGCACGTCGAAGGATGCGCACGACTTCGCGATGCAGCGGATGATCCAGGCCGGCGTCGTGCCCGTCACCTGGCAGCAGGTCGCGCTCGAGTGGCAGCGCGACTGGGCGCGCCGCGATACCTACGACGCCGTGATGGCGATCGCGAAGGAGCATTCGGGCGCGTACGGGATGGGCGTCGACTACGCGTACACGATGGTCCACAAGGCGGCGCAGCGCACCGCGACGCCACACGAGTCGATCCCGGCCGTGCCGGCGAAGTAACGGGTCGCGGGCCGCCCGCTCAGACGGGCGGCAGTGCCCACGGCGCGTGCGACAGATGTTCGACGAGGAACTCGAGCAGCGCCGTCACGCGCGCGGCACGCAGCATGCCGGGCGGTGTGACGAGGTTGACGTTGAGGTCCGGGATTTTCCAGTCGTGCATCACTTCCTCGAGCGCACCGCTTTGCAGTTCATTCCATACCAGGAACGCCGGCTGCAGTGCGATACCGTGGCCGGCGATCAGCGCGGGGCAGAGGACGTCGGCGTTGTTCGCACGGATGCGCCCGCGCACCGGCACGCCGAATTCGTCGCCCGACGTCGTATGGCGAAAGCGCCAGTATTCGGGCGTCGGGATGTTCGTGTAGGTCAGGCACACGTGCTGGTCGAGTTCGCTCGGATGGGTCGGCCGGCCGTGCCGGTCCAGATACGCGGGCGACGCGACGAGCGGCCGGCGTACCGCGCACAGGCGGCGTGCGCGCAGCGACGAATCGCTCAGTTCGGCGATCCGGATCGCGACGTCGAAGCCGCCGGACACGATGTCGACGAAGTTGTCGGTGAGCACGAGGTCGACGTCGACGCGCGGATAGCGTTCGAGAAACGCGGGCAGCAGCGGCGCGAGATTGCACAGGCCGTAGGACATCGGTGCGTTCACGCGCACGAGGCCGTGCGGTTCGAGCGCGTGTGCGGATGCCTCGTCCTCGATCAGTTCGGCGTCGGCGAGCAGCCGGATCGCGCGATCGCGCAGCAGTTCGCCGGTCGGCGTGAGCGACAGCTTGCGCGACGTACGGTACAGCAGCATCGCGCCGAGGCGCTTTTCGAGTCGCGCGATCGCCTTCGACACGGTCGGTTGCGTGATGCCGAGCAGGTCGGCGGCCTTGGCGAACGAACCGGTCTCCGCGACCCGCGCGAAGATGGCCCAGGCTTCGAGGTCGGGCAGATGTTGCATGGCTGGAAAGCGTGGCGGCGAAGTGAAGCGGACGGGACGGCAGCGGATCGGGCCGCAGGCGCACGGCGCCCGGCCCCCGGGCGGTAATGCGGCACATTCTAATTCAGTCGGGAGGGACGTATGGAATCGTATCTGGTTTCATTGGGCGCCGGCGTGCTGGTCGGCGTCGTGTACAGCGTGATCAAGGTGCGCTCGCCCGCACCGCCGCTGATTGCGCTGGTCGGGCTGGCCGGCATGCTGATCGGCGTGGCGGCCGTTGCACCGGTCCGTCACTGGCTCGGTTTCTGATTGCATCGAGGACATATTGATGAGCGTACCCGACACTCAACCGGATCTGATCCTCCACAACGGACGATTCACGACCCTCGACCGCGCGAACCCCGTCGCGACTTCCGTCGCGATCAAGGACGGCCGCTTCGTCGCGGTCGGCAGCGACGCGGACGTGATGCCGCTCGCGGGCCGCGCGACGAAGGTCGTCGATCTCGGCGGCCGCAGCGCGCTGCCCGGCCTGATCGACAACCACTGCCACGTGATTCGTGGTGGCCTGAACTACAACATGGAGCTGCGCTGGGACGGCGTGCCGTCGCTCGCGGTTGCAATGGACATGCTCAAGCGGCAGGTGGCGATCACGCCCGCGCCGCAATGGGTGCGCGTGGTCGGCGGCTTCACCGAGCACCAGTTCGTGGAGAAGCGCCTGCCGACGATCGACGAACTGAACGCGGCCGCGCCCGATACGCCGGTGTTCATCCTGCACCTGTACGACCGCGCACTGCTGAACGCGGCCGCGCTGCGCGTGGTCGGCTACACGAAGGACACGCCCGAGCCGCCGGGCGGCACGATCCTGCGCGATGCCGCGGGCAACCCGACCGGCCTGCTGCTCGCGAACCCGAACGCGACGATTCTGTACGCGACGCTCGCGAAGGGACCGAAGCTGCCGTTCGAATACCAGTACAACTCGACGCGCCACTTCATGCGCGAG
>NZ_CAJPHM010000045.1:0-42430 GCF_905339955.1 Burkholderia sp. BCC1996 | reverse complement strand
AGATGGCTATGTCGCCATTACGATGATCAGTCGCACCCGACCGACGAGTGACGTGTCGCCGCAGCGCGCGTTGCGGTACCCGTGAACCCGTATCAAACGTCAGTTAAACTATCACGATTAAGTCAACTGCGAGGCATTCAAGCATATGCTGGTACTAGCTATCGCGGAAGCCCTTTCACCTCAAAGTAAATAAGGTCTCAGCGTCATGCGTATTTCGTCATTCCGCGTGCAAAATTACAAATGTTTTTTTGACACGGGCGAGATAACGCTCGCGCCTGGGTTTAACATCTTTGTGGGGCGTAACGATGCGGGGAAGAGCGCCTTGGCGGAGGCACTCAGTTTGATGTATGGACCAAAGCCGCATCGGAGCTTAACAACTGCGCCCACTGCAGAGGCGTGGACGAGCGATTTGTCAACGACCGACGTCACCTACGCTGTGTTGCCTGAAGAGTTAAAGGCTTTTCTTTCTCGACAGCGGTCCTGGGCGGTACCGCTACAACAACATGGAAACAACGATGTGACCACTGCGGCTTTTAACGGTGCTATAGAAGACCCAGGGCCATTGTTTGCCTCGTGGGCAAATCAGAATCTCGTGTCCGGCCGCCTAGCCCCTCTTGGTCTACCTCAGAGCAACCAGTATGCCATTTACCAAAATGTAGGTTTTCCCACGTCTACACAGCTTTCATTCCAATCAATACAAGCCGGTCATACGCAAGATTTTGCCTTTCATTTTGCGAACTCGCTCCGCGGCCGAACATACGCGTTCCGAGCTGAGCGTATGAACGTTGGTCAATCTGGGATGAGCGCGAAGCAGCATCTTGAACCAAATGCAGCCAACCTCCCGGATGTGCTTAATCAGTTGAGTTCGGGTAACCCGGCACGCTACGAACGGCTGATGGCTCACGTTCGCACAATATTTCCGCACATTACCCAAATCACCGCCCCTGCTATTGGCAATGGTAATGCGCAGATATTGGTCTGGACGGTTCCTGTCGATACCGAACGCGCTGACTTGGCGGTTCCGTTGACTGAGAGTGGTACAGGCATAGGGCAAGTACTGGCGATGTTGTATGTTGTAGTCACGTCTCATTTGCCAAACGTCATTATCATCGATGAACCGCAGAGCTTTTTGCATCCTGGGGCCGTGCGTAAGCTATTGGAGATATTACGCGAGTACTCACAGCACCAATACGTGGTTACAACACATTCGCCAGTGGTGCTGACGCTTACGGAATCAGATCGAATGTTCCTGGTTCGGCGAGAAGCGTCGGGTAGCACAGTTGTACCTATCGATCCTGAGAGCCAAGATGATCTGCGCTTATCACTTACAGAGTTGGGCGTGAGGTTGGGGGATGTCTTCGGTTCAGATTGGATTCTGTGGGTGGAAGGCAAGACGGAAGAGACCTGTTTTCCCGAAATTATCCGCCGCTTGGGCAACTCACGGCTGCACGGGGTCCAGATTCTTGGCGTCATCAGTACAGACGAGCTTAGCGCCAAAATGGCGAACAGGGTATACGAAGTCTATACCCGTCTTTCCGGCGGCCCGTCACTACTTCCGCCGGCCGTAGCCTTCATGTTCGACCGAGAGGGACGTTCGGAAGCAGAACGTGCGGATATCGATCGGAAAAGCGGTGGCTTAGTTCAGTGGCTCCCGCTGCGAATGTACGAGAACTATCTACTGGAGCCCCTGAGCATCGCTTCGGTCATTAGTGCTCTAGATACAGCTCGCGCGAAACCAATTGCAACCGACGAAGTGAGGGAATGGTTGGAGCGGAATGGTGGCCAGAAGAAATACTTCGCCTCGACTCAGGATTCGACCGGCTTTGGCACTGCTACATGGCAGCAACGCGTGCACGGTGCTCAGATTCTTCACGATATGTTCGGTGAATTTACTGAGTTCCGGCTTGAGTATGACAAGGTAAAGCATGGACTGATGCTGACGCGACACTTAATCGATCAGCCGACACCCGAACTGCGGCACTTGGCTCAAATGCTAAGTGACCTCGTTGCAGCGAAGGCGTAGTCAGATCGTCATGTGACCTTTTCCGTGATTGCGCCACGTGCAACGCAGGAAATGCGGCATGTCAATTGTTTCGTCTGCGAGCGGCCGCACCGAGCGGCTGCTTGACTATGACTACTGCCGCTGCACCTCTGACGGCTCGACCGGCGGCTACGGGTCGGCAGCGGCGGGTCCCTTGAAACGAATTGAACGTAGGTTTTGGCGTAGCTTTCTGATCGCGGCCTTGTCAGATAAGGCGGAAAGACCTATGCATCATCGGTGTATGCCGGTTCGATTCCCGCTGCTGGACTGGCGTTCGCTCTGGTTGTGTGTGCTACAAATTTGCACCGGACGAAGATAAATGAATGATTATATTGAATAGTTGAGTCCGGTCCCCGGCACCAAGATCGCTTCCGTGCGATTCCATGAAGTTCCGAAAACCCGCGAGAAACCAGCCGCTCGCGGGTTTTTTGTTTTTCAGGTCGTGCTTCGCTTCGATGGCGGCGGCCGGTTCCCGTAGATCCCCCGCGCCGGCCAAACGCAAACGTACCGGCGATTGAAATATCGATTCCCCGCGATTTGCTTCAGGCGTCCGCTCGTCGCCCGAATGAAGCGCGCTTCAACACCCGGCTATCCGCTTTCCGCGCCGAAAAACAGCCAGCGTTCTGGAGAGCACCTTTCCGCTGCAGGCCGCTAACAGCAGAAAAACGGCTCATTACACTGCGCCCGTCGCATCGCCGGGAAACATCGACGCGACGCACCTTCGCAGCACGCAACCGTTGCGACCAGCAAACGAAAGACCTGGGGGTAAATCGTCATGAACATGCGTTGGGGGATCATCGTACCCGCCGCGTTGCTTGCTGCCGCGGCGCATGCACAAAGCAGCGTGACGCTGTACGGCAAGATCGAGGACGGCATCAACTACACGAGCAACGCGCGCGGCCACGGAACCGTGCAATTGCAAAGCGGCTACGACTACGGCAGCCGCTGGGGTATCAAGGGCACCGAAGACCTCGGCGCAGGCTACCAGGCGATTTTCACGCTCGAGAGCGGCTTCGACGTCAACAACGGGAAAATGAGCCAGGGCGGCCGGGAATTCGGCCGTCAGGCTTTCGTCGGCATCGCGTCGGATCGTTACGGCACCCTGACGTTCGGTCGCCAGTACGATCCGAGCGTCGACGTCTTCTCGCCGCTCACCGCAAACGGCAACTGGACCGGCTACCTGTTCTCGCATCCGTACGACAACGACAACACCGACTACTCGTTCCGCGTGAACAACGCGGTCAAGTACGTGTCGCCCGCGTGGCACGGTGTTACCGCGGAGGCGATGTATGGATTCAGCAATCAGGCGGGCGGCTTCGCGAACAACCGTCTCTATGGCGCCGCGCTGCAATACCAGCAGGGCGGGCTGACGGTCGGCGCGTCGTATCTGAAGATCAACAACGCACGCAATGCCGATTCGACCGGGGCGATCACCGGCGACAACACGTTCGATGCGTCGTCGCAGCAGAACATCGGCATCGGCGTGAATTACGCGTTCTCGAATGCGCTCGTGGGATTCACGTATTCGCACGTCGACGTTTACGATCCGACTTCGAACGCGTATTTCACCGGTACGACGCAGCCGGCGGGCGGTGCGTGGCAGTCGTGGAAATTCGACAACTTCGAGGTGAACGGCCTCTATCACTTCACGACAGCGTTCTACGTCGGCGCGGCATACACGTACACCCAGGCCCGCGTGGCGTCGACGATCGGCTCGTTCAATCCGAAGTGGCATCAACTGAGCGCGAAGCTGAACTACGACTTGTCGAAACGCACGTCGGTATTCGTCGAAGGTGTCTATCAGCATGCGCTGAACGCGCACACTGGAACCGACTTCGACTACGCGTACGTTCCGGGCGCCGCCGATATCTCGTCGGGTCCGAATCAATACGTCGCGCGTGTCGCGCTGCTGCATCATTTCTGACGCCCGTGCCGTTCGCGGAGACTGCATGGTTGCGCGAGCGATCCCGGGGCCCATCGAACGGATCGTCGCGGCGGGACCCGATAGCGGGGCGCCTCACTGCGGCGAAGCCGACACCGAAACCGGCGCCATGTGATACTGGCACGCGCGTCGCGCCGGACACGTTTGCCGCCATCGGCATACGCGCCCCGCCGACGGACTTCAACGCAGTTTCCCTCCCGCAAGACCACCCGCCATGACCGATTCGAACTACCACTATTACGAACCGTCGCAAGGCCACGGGCTGCCGCACGATCCGTTGAACGCGATCGTGGGCCCGCGCCCGATCGGCTGGATTTCCTCCCGCGGCAACGACGGCACGCTCAACCTCGCGCCGTACAGCTTCTTCAACGCATTCAACTATCGTCCGCCGATCATCGGCTTTTCGAGCACCGCCGCGAAGGACAGCCTGCGCAACGTGCAGGAAACCGGCGAGTTCGTCTGGAACCTCGCGACGCGCGACCTTGCCGACCGGATGAACCAGACCTGTGCCGCCGTGCCGTACGACGTCGACGAATTCGAGCTCGGCGGCCTGACCGCGATTCCGTCGCGCCTCGTCGGCGTGCCGCGCGTGGCGGAAAGCGGCGTCAATTTCGAATGCAAGGTGACCGACGTGATCCGGCTGCGCGATCACCGCGGCGTCGAGACGCCGGCCACGCTGGTGCTGGGCGAGGTCGTCGCCGTGCATATCCGTCACGACCTGCTGAAGGACGGCCTCTTCGACACGTTCGGCGCGGGCATCATTCTGCGCGCGGGCGGCCCGTCCGCCTACGTGCACGTGACGCCCGACAGCCGCTTCGACATCGCGCGCCCCGACGCGTGATGCATTGCATCATCGACGCATCGCGCCTTCGCGCCCATCGCGTCCATCGCGTCCATCGCGCGCCGGAACGATCCAGCGCGTGAGCGCTGAAGCACGCGGACGCGCACCGACAAAGACAAAGACCCCGCCGAAATCCAGGATTTCGCGGGGTCTTTCGCTTCGTACCCTCCGAGACGCGTGACAGACGCGTATCGATTCCGCGCTCGCCGACGCGTTGACGCATCGCAGCACACGCAACCGTCCTTCAAACCCACCGGCAACGCCGCTCACCCATTGTCGCCGCCATGGCAAATCTGCTCACCCCGAACGAGCGGCTTGGTCATCGACGTCCGGCCCCGCAAGGCATAGATTTCCAAGGTTGGCGTGCTTATCCGCGCGCCAGCCTGCGCGTGAGCCGGCAACCGGCCGCGCGTCTTTATCAGCGTGAGACACAATCGAGCGTGGAGACGACACGATGAGCCTGTCAGAGCCATTGCGTCTGCATGTGCCGGAGCCCACCGGGCGCCCGGGCTGCAAGACGGATTTTTCCTATCTGCATCTATCGCCGGCCGGCGCGGTTCGCCGCCCGCCGATCGACGTAGCGCCGGCGGACACCGCCCATCTCGCCCGCAGCCTGGTGCGCGTGCTCGACGATCACGGCGAAGCCCTCGGCCCGTGGGCGCCGGATCTCGACGATGCGCGCCTGATCGCCGGGATGCGCGCGATGCTGAAGACCCGCATCTTCGACGCGCGCATGATGATCGCGCAGCGTCAGAAGAAAATCTCCTTCTACATGTTGAGCCTCGGCGAAGAGGCGATCGGCGCCGCGCATGCGATGGCGCTGCGTCACGGCGACATGTGCTTCCCGACCTACCGCCAGCAAAGCATCCTGATCGCGCGCGACGTGCCGCTCGAACGGATGATCTGCCAGCTGATGTCGAACGAAGGCGACCCGCTGAAGGGGCGCCAGCTTCCGGTGATGTACTCGGACCGCGAAGCCGGCTTCTTCTCGATCTCCGGCAATCTCGCGACGCAGTTCATCCAGGCGGTCGGCTGGGCGATGGCGTCGGCGATCAAGGGCGACACGAAGATCGCGTCCGCCTGGATCGGCGACGGCGCGACCGCGGAAGCCGACTTCCACACCGCGCTGACGTTCGCGCACGTGTATCGCGCGCCGGTCGTGCTGAACGTCGTCAACAACCAGTGGGCGATCTCGACGTTCCAGGCGATCGCGGGCGGCGAGGGGACGACGTTCGCCGGGCGCGGCGTCGGCTGCGGCATCGCTTCGCTGCGCGTCGACGGCAACGACTTCCTCGCGATCTACGCGGCGTCGACCTGGGCCGCCGAACGCGCGCGCCGCAATCTCGGCCCGACCTTGATCGAGTGGGTCACCTATCGCGCCGGCGCGCATTCGACGTCGGACGATCCGACGAAATACCGGCCGGCCGACGACTGGGCCCATTTCCCGCTCGGCGATCCGATCGCCCGCTTCAAGCAGCACCTGATCGCGAAGGGCATCTGGTCGGACAGCGCGCACGACGCGCTCACGGCCGAACTGGAAGCCGAGGTGATCGCCGCGCAGAAGGAAGCGGAGAAGTTCGGGACGCTGGCCGACGATCGGATTCCGTCGCCGGCCTCGATGTTCGACGACGTGTACAAGGAGCTGCCCGCGCATCTGCGCCGTCAGCGCCAGGAACTGGGAGCGTGATCATGGCGCAACATGAAACAACGACGGCGTCGGCCCAGCCGATGACGATGATCCAGGCGCTGCGCTCCGCGATGGACGTGATGCTCGGCCGCGACGACGACGTGGTCGTGTTCGGGCAGGACGTCGGCTACTTCGGCGGCGTGTTCCGCTGCACCGAGGGGCTGCAGGCCAAGTACGGCAAGTCGCGCGTGTTCGACGCGCCGATCTCGGAAGGCGGGATAGTGGGCGCTGCGGTCGGGATGGGCGCGTATGGCTTGCGGCCGGTCTGCGAGATCCAGTTCGCCGACTACTTCTACCCGGCGTCCGACCAGATCGTGTCGGAAGGCGCGCGGCTGCGCTATCGCTCGGCGGGCCAGTTCACCGCGCCGATGACGATCCGGATGCCGTGCGGCGGCGGCATCTACGGCGGCCAGACGCACAGCCAGAGCCCGGAGGCGATGTTCACGCAAGTCTGCGGACTGCGCACGGTGATGCCGTCGAATCCGTACGACGCGAAAGGACTGCTGATCGCGTCGATCGAGAACGACGACCCGGTGATCTTCCTCGAGCCGAAACGCCTGTACAACGGGCCGTTCGACGGCCATCACGAGCGTCCGGTCACGTCGTGGCTCAAGCATCCGGGCAGTGAGGTGCCGGACGGCTATTACACGGTGCCGCTCGACACGGCCGCCGTCGTGCGGCCCGGCAACGACGTGACGGTGCTGACGTACGGCACGACCGTCCACGTGTCGCTGGCGGCCGCCGAGGAGACCGGCATCGATGCGGAAGTGATCGACCTGCGCACGCTGTGGCCGGTCGATCTCGACACGATCGTCGCGTCGGTGCGCAAGACCGGCCGCTGCGTGGTGGTGCACGAGGCGACGCGCACCTGCGGCTACGGCGCGGAGCTGGTGTCGCTCGTCCAGGAACACTGCTTCTACCATCTGGAGGCACCGGTCGAGCGGACGACGGGCTGGGACACGCCGTATCCGCACGCGCAGGAATGGGCGTATTTCCCCGGGCCGGCCCGGGTCGGCGAAGCGTTGCGACGCGTGATGGAGGCTTGAGATGGGGATTCATGTCATCAAGATGCCGGATATCGGCGAAGGAATCGCCGAGGTCGAGCTGGTGGCCTGGCACGTTCAACCGGGGCAGACGATCGCCGAAGACCAGCCGCTCGCCGATGTGATGACCGACAAGGCGGCGGTGGAGATTCCGTCGCCGGTGGCGGGCAAGGTGCTGGAGCTCGGCGGCCGGATCGGCGAGATGATGGCGGTCGGCAGCGAGCTGATTCGTCTCGAAGTCGAAGGCGACGGCAACCTGAAATCGGGCGCGAAAGCACACGATGCAGGCCCGGATGCGATGCGGCGAGCGGCGGCGGTCGACGTGCCTGCCGAGTCGTCTTCCATCGCTGAGGGATCCGAAACACATGCGTCGTCGAAGGCGGCGACGCACGCCGCGTCCCGCGCGCCGGCCGAGCCGCGCCGCGCGGAACATGCGGCGGCGCCGCGCGCGGCGCTCGCGCCGGGCGAACGGCCGCTCGCGTCGCCGGCGGTGCGCCAGCGCGCGTGGGACATGGGCATCGAGCTGCGCTACGTGCGCGGCACCGGCGAGGCCGGGCGGATCCTGCACGCGGACCTCGACGCGTATGCGCGCACGGGCGGCGGCGCCGCGCGCGGATCGCAAGCGCGCGGCTACGCCGAGCGCAACGACGCAACCGAGGTGCCGGTGATCGGCCTGCGGCGCGCGATCGCGCGCAAGATGCAGGAAGCGAAGCGCCGCATTCCGCACTTCAGCTACGTCGAGGAGATCGACGTCACCGAGCTCGAAGCGCTGCGCGCCGAGCTGAACCGGCGCCACGGCGACACGCGCGGCCGGCTCACGCCGCTGCCGCTGCTGATCCGCGCGATGGTGATCGCGCTGCGCGACTTCCCGCAGATCAACGCGCGCTACGACGACGAAGCCGGTGTCGTCACGCAATACGGCGCGGTGCACATGGGCGTCGCGACGCAGACGGACGGCGGCCTCACGGTGCCGGTGCTGCGTCATGCGGAGGCGCGCGACGTATGGTCGATCTCGGCGGAAATCGCGCGGCTCGCCGACGCGGTGCGCGCGAACCGCGCGCAGCGCGACGAGCTGACCGGCTCGACGATCACGATCTCGAGCCTCGGCGCGCTCGGCGGCATCGTGTCGACGCCGGTCATCAACCATCCCGAGGTCGGCATCGTCGGCGTGAACCGGATCGTCGAGCGGCCGATGATCCGCGACGGCGCGATCGTCGCGCGCAAGATGATGAACCTGTCGTCGTCGTTCGACCATCGCGTCGTCGACGGCGCGGACGCGGCCGAATTCATCCAGGCCGTGCGCGAGGTGCTCGAGCGCCCGGCGCTGCTGTTCGTGGAGTGAGCCCGATGAAGAACGAACACACCACGCTGCTCGTGATCGGCGGCGGGCCGGGCGGTTACGTCGCCGCGATTCGCGCGGGGCAGCTCGGCATTCCGACGGTGCTCGTCGAGCGCGACCGGCTCGGCGGCACGTGCCTGAACATCGGCTGCATTCCGTCGAAGGCGCTGATCCACGTCGCCGACGCGTTCGAGCAGGCGCGCGGGCAGGCCGGCGAGGGGATGCTCGGGATTCGCGTGCGCGCGCCGGAGATCGACATCGCGAAAAGCGTCGCATGGAAGGACGGCATCGTCGAGCGGCTCACGCGCGGCGTCGGCGCGCTGCTGAAGAAGCACGGCGTGCGCGTGCTGCACGGCGACGCGCGCGTCGTCGACGGCAAGACGGTCGACGTCGTCGCCGGCGACCACACGACGCGGATCGCCTGCGAGCACCTGTTGCTCGCGACGGGTTCGGAGCCGGTCGAACTGCCGTCGATGCCGTTCGGCGCGCACGTCGTCTCGTCGACCGAGGCGCTGTCGCCCGCATCGTTGCCGAAGCGGCTGGTCGTCGTCGGCGCCGGCTACATCGGGCTCGAACTCGGATTCGTCTATCGCAAGCTCGGCGTCGACGTCAGCATCGTCGAGGCGGCCGAGCGCGTGCTGCCCGCATACGACGCGGAACTCGCGAGGCCGGTCGCCGATTCGCTCGCGCGGCTCGGCGTCGGGCTATGGACGGGCCACAAGGTGCTGGGCCTCGCGAGCGACGGCGCCGTGCGCGTGCAGGCGCCCGACGGCGCGGAGAAAACCCTGCCGGCCGATCGCGTGCTGGTCGCGGTCGGCCGCCGGCCGCGCGTCGACGGCTTCGGGCTCGAATCGATGCCGCTCGATCGCAACGGTCGCGCGCTGCGCATCGATGACGAATGCCGGACGTCGATGCGCAACGTATGGGCGATCGGCGACGTCGCCGGCGAGCCGATGCTCGCGCATCGCGCGATGGCGCAAGGCGAGATGGTGGCCGAGCTGATCGCGGGACGGCGCCGCAAGTTCACGCCGGCCTCGATCCCGGCCGTGTGCTTCACCGATCCCGAGGTCGTCACGTCCGGCTGGGCGCCCGACGACGCGAAGGCGGCCGGTGTCGACTGCATCAGCGCGTCGTTCCCGTTCGCGGCGAACGGCCGCGCGATGACGCTGCAGGCGACCGACGGTTTCGTGCGCGTCGTCGCGCGGCGCGATACGCACCTGATCGTCGGCTGGCAGGCGGTGGGGCGCGGCGTGTCGGAACTGGCCGCCGCGTTTTCGCAATCGCTCGAGATGGGCGCGCGGCTCGAGGACATCGGCGGCACGATCCACGCGCATCCGACACTCGGCGAAGCGATGCAGGAGGCGGCGTTGCGCGCGCTGGGACATGCGCTGCACGTGTGAGCATGTGCCGACCCGTGCGGCTGATGGAAGCCCCGCCGCGGCGGGGCTTCTTGTTTGTGTCGATCGCGGGCGTCGGCTTCGTGTCTCCCGCGCCGGATTCGACATGACAGTTCGCGCTTCGAATATCCGGATTGCCGACGATCGGTCAAGGCCGACGCCGCGCTCGACGCGCGCCCGGGCGTGCAGGTGATCGGATCGGAACGGTTGGCCTGAACCGGAACCGGCGACGACGTGCCGCCGGCGGCACGGCTGAACGAACGGACGGCCTGCGCCGGCGGTTCGCGCACGACGCCGTCAAGCAGGCCGACCCCGTTGCAAGACTGTTTCGTCACACCAGGCAATAGCGGACATATCGCGTGCATGCTGACCTACGATGAAGACATCGCGTCCATCGTCCGCCTAATCATGTGCACCCACTACCGCGCCCCCGATGAAGACCCGGGCATCAGCGAGCTGAGGATCGGCATCGGCGACCTGTTTCGCCGCGATCCGTGGGAACCCGACGTGTATCCGGATTATGCGGCGCCCATCGCGCGTGCCGACGGCGACGGTCTCGCGGTCGTCAGCGCGGTGTTCGGTTTCTGGCCGAAGTTCATGCAGCCCGAGCGTCTCGACGAGCACGGCCGCAAGCGAAAGAAGCTCGATACGGTGAACGCGCGCGCGGAGACGGTCGGTGAGTCGCGACTCTACGGCAACGCCTGGCGCAATGGCCAGCGCTGCCTGATTCCGGCGCGCTGGATCTTCGAGCCGTGCTACGAGACGGGCCGCAACGTGTGGCACCGGATCGGCGTCGACGGCTGGCAACCGTGCTGCGTCGCCGGCCTCTGGCGGCGCTACGAAGCGGCCGACGGCCACGAGCGGATCGGCATGACGATGCTCACGGTCAATGCGGACGATCATCCGGTGTTCGCGCGCATGCATCGGCCCGGCGACGAGAAGCGGGGTGTCGTGATCCTGCGTCGCGACGACTACGACGAATGGCTGCATGCACGCGACGTCGAGGCCGTGCGGCGCATGCTGACACTCCTTCCTGCGGCCGACATGGTCGCCGCACCCGATCAGGTGTCGCCCGCCGGCGCCTGAGCTTTCATTTTTCATACGCTTTTCATACGCACAACCGATTGCTGCGCAGGTCGGACGTATCCCGTTTTCTCAGACGATTTCTAAAATTCCCGGATTCCGGGTAATCACCGATATCAGCCAAGTTGTATATACAAGATCATCCGCTGGCAATGTCGGCACACGTCGTGCCCGTTGCGCGCCAGCGTGCTGACCGTGCGTGCGTGGCGCATGCCGGCGATCCACGGCGCCCCGCACCCGACGAGCCGAAAGGGCGGCTCGGCACGTTTTCCGTCTCGTCCCAACCATTTGTGATCCTCAGTATCTTGGAGATTTACCCGTGTCAACGAATCCCAGTGGAAAAGCCGGCGGTCTGATCGAGGTACGCTCGATCGATTTCATTCCCGACGCCGAACGCCACGGCGGACTGCTGAGCCAGTTCACGCTGTGGCTGTCCGCGAACATGCAGATCACGGCCATCGTCACGGGCGCGCTGGCGGTCGTGCTCGGCGGCGACGTGTTCTGGTCGCTGGTCGCGCTGCTGCTCGGCCAGTTCATCGGCGGCGCGGTGATGGCGCTGCACGGCGCGCAGGGGCCGCAGCTCGGGTTGCCGCAGATGATCTCGAGCCGCGTGCAGTTCGGCGTCTACGGCGCGATGATCCCGATCGTGCTCGTGTGCCTGATGTACATCGGTTTTTCCGCCAGCGGCTCGGTGCTCGCCGGGCAGGCCGTCGCGCAACTGCTGCACGTCGACGACGCGGCCGGCATCCTGCTGTTCGCGGCCGTGATCGTCGTGCTGACGGTGTTCGGCTATCGCGCGATCCACTTCGTCGGCCGGATCGCGAGCGTGATCGGCATCGTCGCGTTCGTCTACATGTTCACGCAGCTGTTCGCGAACCACGACGTCGGCGCGCTGCTCGCGAACAGGCACTTCTCGCTCGCGAGCTTCCTGCTGTCGATGTCGCTGTCCGCGTCGTGGCAGATTGCGTTCGGCCCGTACGTCGCCGACTACTCGCGCTACCTGCCGCGCTCGACGTCGTCGGTCGCCACGTTCCTCGCGGTCGGCCTCGGCTCGGTGATCGGCGCGCAGGCGGCGATGGTGTTCGGCGTGTTCGCGGCCGCGCTGGCCGGCAGCCAGTTCGCGCACCACGAGGTGTCGTATATCGTCGGCCTCGGCTCGACGGGCGCCGTGGCCGCGCTGCTGTACTTCAGCATCGCGTTCGGCAAGGTGACGGTGACCGCGCTCAACGCGTACGGCAGCTTCATGTCGATGGCGACGATCGTCAGTGGTTTCCGCGGCAAGGGCGCGGTGTCGTCGAAGAGCCGTCTCGTGTACATCTTCGGGATGATCTGCGTGTCGACGCTGATCGCGCTCGCCGGCCGCCATTCGTTCCTGAAGGAATTCACCGCGTTCATCCTGTTCCTGCTCGCGTTCTTCACGCCGTGGAGCGCGATCAACCTGGTCGACTACTACTGCTTCACGCGCTCGCGCTACGATGTGCCCGCGCTGTCCGATCCGGATGGCCGCTATGGCCGCTGGAACGTGATGGCGATCACGATCTACGTGGTCGGCATCCTGGTGCAGCTGCCGTTCATGTCGACGCACATCTACACGGGCCCGCTCGTCGACGCGCTCGGCGGCACCGACATCTCGTGGATCCTCGGCCTCATCGTGCCGGCCGTGCTGTACTACGTCGGCGCGCGTGCGTCGCGGCGCAGCATCCCCGAGCGCCTGATCCTGCCGCTCGAACGCGGCGAGGTTCATCACTGACGCATCGCGTCGTCCGCCGGGCCGGCCAGCAGCCGGCCTGAGCGGCCCGCCGCGGCGAGCCCGGCTCGACCGGCAGCCGCGTCGTACCTCACCTTCGTTATCCGCGATGCCGGCATGGCAGACCACCGTGCCCGGCATCGTTCCATTCTCTTTTCATTGAATAGTAGGACTAAGCAGATGAACGCACGAGACAATCGTTCCCGGGCGCGATCGGCGCATGCCGGTCTTCGCATGGCCGTTACGGCCGCATGCCTGGGTGGGTCGGGCGCCGCGCTCGCGCAGGACGGCGTCACGCTGTACGGCG
This sequence comes from Burkholderia sp. BCC1996, assembly GCF_905339955.1. Classification (NCBI taxonomy): domain Bacteria; kingdom Pseudomonadati; phylum Pseudomonadota; class Betaproteobacteria; order Burkholderiales; family Burkholderiaceae; genus Burkholderia; species Burkholderia sp. BCC1996. The sequence goes on along the minus strand of NZ_CAJPHM010000045.1, from coordinate 29,003 downwards.
TGATCGACGAATTCGCGCAGTACGTGAATACCGGCAACGGCTACACGGCGGCGATCGGCTCGGGCGGCCAGTGGGGCAGCCGCTTCGGGCTGAAGGGCGGCGAGGACATCGGCGGCGGCCAGAAGATCGAGTTCGCGCTCGAGAACGGCTTCAACCCGAACGACGGTTCGCTGGCAAGCTCGGGCAGCATGTTCAACCGGCAGGCGTGGGTCGGCATCGCGGGGCAGTGGGGCAAGGTGCGCGCGGGCCGCCAGAATTCGCCGCTGTTCAACGACCAGGGCGGGCAGGACGCGTTCGGCGGCGTCACGCAGGCGTCCGGCATGGACAACCTGACCGTGTTCGCGTTCCGCACCAGCAATACGCTGTCGTACCAGAGCCCCGAGATCGCCGGCTTCCAGGCCGGGCTGTATTTCGGATTCGGCGACGCGGGCGGCGTGCGCTCGGCAGGCTCGAGCCAGCAGTTCGACGTGACCTACGAGCACGGGCCGTTCGCGGCATTCGTCGCGGGCCAGTGGCTGAAGAACAAGACCGCGACCACGACCGATCGCACGATCATGGCCGGCGCGTCGTATGCAATCGGCAAGGCGACCGTGTACGGCGGCTTCTCCGCGGTGAAGTGGGCCGACCTGGGGATCGATTCGCGCGTGTACGGGCTGTCGGTCAAGTACCAGCTCAATCCGGCGAACTACGTCGCGCTCGGCTATGCGTACCTGCATGACCAGACGTCGCAGGGCGACAACGCGGACCAGTTCGGGCTGATGTACGAATACGACCTGTCGAAGCGCACGAGCTTCTATGGCGCGCTGTCGTACCTGCGCAACCGCAACCAGGCCGGCTACACGCTCGCCGGCGCGGCGAACCCGGGCCTGCCGCTCGCGTATCCGGGCGCGAATGCGCGCGGCGTGCAGCTCGGCATCGTGCATCGCTTCTGACGGTGCATCGGGCGCCGGGCCGCGCGGGCCGGCGCCTGTTTCCCTTCACGGATGCGCGCGTTCGCGCACCTACATGCGCGCACCTACATGCGCGCGCCTACATCCCCAGCCGTTCCGCGAGCGAATGACGCTGCATGCAGCGCTCCATCGCGTCGAGGAACGCCTGCTCGGCCGCGTTTATCTTGCGGTCGCGATGCCACAGCAGGAACACGTCGACGTCGACGAGCCCATCGTCCGGCGGCAGGCGCCACAGGCGTTGCTGCGCGATGTCGTCGCGCACGATGTGCTCCGGCAGGCAACCGATGCCGTAACCGGCGAAGATCAGCCGCCGCACTTCCTCGAGGCTCGGCGACGACGCGACGATGCGTCCGGTGAAGCCCTTCTGGTCGCGGAACACGGTGAGCGGCGACAGGCTGTCGCCGATCTGGTCGCTCGTAAACGACACGAAGTTTTCCGCGAGCAGGTCGTCCATCCGCAATTGGGTCTGCCCGAACAGCCGGTGATGGCGGCCGCAGTAGATCGCGTAGCGCTGCCGCAGGAAGCAGCGCATCTCCAGCTTGTCGTGCGGCGTGCGGCACAGGCCGAGCCCGGCGGTGGCTGTCTTCTGCAGCAGCGACGACAGGATGTCCGACGAACGCATCACCTCGATCTGCAGGTCGATGCGCGGATACGCGCGATGGAAGTCGGCGAGGAATTCGTCGTAGACGGGCGACTCGATGCGGCTCACCGTCAGCAGCCGGATCGAGCCGGTGAGGTCGGCCGTGCTGTCGTCGAGCTCCGTTTCGAGCCGCGACACGCCGCCGTAGATGTCGCTCGCGATCCGGTACACGGCTTCGCCGGCCGGCGTCGGCGCGAAGTGCGCGCCGCGCCGCTCGATCAGCTTGCGCTCGAGGGCCTCCTCGAGCCGCCGCAGCGCCTGGCTCACGGCCGGCTGCGTCACGTGCAGGCGCGCGGCCGCGCGGCTTACGCTGCGCTCCTGCATGATCACCAGGTAGGTGCGCAGCAGGTTCCAGTCGAGGCGGTCGTTGAGGAAGGGGGCGAGGTCGGCGCGCATCGGGTCAGTCATTAGCTGAATTTATACGCGAAATAATAACTTGAAATTTGACTAATGATGTGCGGTCGCCGATAAAGGAGGGGCGCCGCACCGTGCGGCGCGAGGCCGCGACAGACGGCCGGCCATCACGATATCGCGCGTGCCGCGGCGCGCGCCAGGAGCCCGCATGACCCAGTCCCTTCCTTCCGCCCGCCAGCCGGCGCGTGCCGCGACGGCCGCGTTCATCGGCACGATGATCGAGTGGTACGACTTCTACATCTACGCGACCGCCGCCGCGCTCGTGTTCGGGGAACTCTATTTCCCGTCGCATGACCGCTTCGTCAGCACGATGGCGTCGTTCGCGACGTTCGCGGTCGGCTTCTTCGCGCGCCCGCTCGGCGGCATCGTGTTCGGCCACCTCGGCGATCGCATCGGCCGCAAGAAGGCGCTGATGACGACGCTGATGATGATGGGCGTCGCGACCGTTTGCGTCGGGCTGCTTCCCGACTATTCGAAGGTCGGCATGCTCGCGCCGGTGCTGCTGGTCGCGCTGCGCGTCGTGCAGGGGATCGCGGTCGGCGGCGAGTGGGGCGGCGCGGTGCTGATGGCGGGCGAACACGCGCCGCAGGGCCGCCGCACCTTCTTCGCGTCGTTCGCGCAGCTCGGCAGCCCGGCCGGGCTGATCCTGTCGCTGGTCGCGTTCCGCGCGGTCACGTCGATGGACAAGGCCGACTTCCTCGCGTGGGGCTGGCGCCTGCCGTTTCTCGCGAGCTCGGTGCTGCTCGTGGTCGGCATCCTGATCCGGCTCGGCGTGAACGAGTCGCCGGAGTTCGCGCGCGTGAAGGAGACGAACCGTACCGTGAAGCTGCCGGTCGCCGAAGTGTTCCGCTCCGCATCGGGGCTCGTGCTGCTCTGCATCGGCGCGAACACGATCGGGATCGCGGGCGTCTATTTCACCAACACGTTCATGATCGCGTACACGACGCAGTACGTCGGCGTGTCGCGCTCGCTGATCCTCGACAGCCTGTTCGCGGTCGCGATCATCCAGTTCATCGCGCAGCCGATCGCTGCGTGGATCGCCGAGCGCATCGGCGGCGCGCGTTTCCTGAAGATCGCCGCGCTGCTCGCGATGCTGTCGCCGTACCCGATGTTCATGCTCGTGCAGGGCGGCACGTCCGCGTCGCTCGTCGCGGGCATCGCGCTCGCGGTCGTCTGCATGGCCGGTTTCTATTCGGTGATCGCCGGCTTCGTGAGCGGCGTGTTTCCCGCGCACGTGCGCTATTCGGCGATCTCGCTCGCTTATCAGATCTGCGGCGCGCTCGCGGGCGGCCTGACGCCGCTCGTCGGCACCTGGCTCGCGCATCGCTTCGCGGGCCAGTGGTGGCCGCTCGCGGTGTTCTACACGGGGCTCGCCGGCGTCTCGCTGCTTTGCATCGTCGCGCTCGACGCGCGCCGCGCGGCCCGGCCGGCCGCCGCCGAAGCGCTCGGCTCGCGCTGAAACTCAACGAACGAATTCATCGGAGTGCAAATGAAAGACCTGCTGGAAATCGACGGTGCCCGCCTGTGGCGGAGCCTGGCCGACATGGCGCGCATCGGTGCGACGCCGCGCGGCGGTGTGCGGCGCCTTGCGCTGACCGACGACGATCGGCGCGGGCGCGACCTGTTCGCGCAGTGGTGCCGCGACGCGGGAATGACGGTGAGCGTCGATGCGGTCGGCAACCTGTTCGCGCGGCGCGCCGGCACCGATGCGCAGGCCGCGCCGGTGCTGATCGGCAGTCATCTCGACACGCAGCCCGAAGGCGGGCGCTTCGACGGCGTGTACGGCGTGCTCGCCGCGCTGGAGCTCGTGCGCACGCTGAACGATGCGGGCATCGCGACCGACAAGCCGCTCGAGATCGTGTCGTGGACCAACGAGGAAGGCGCGCGTTTCGCACCGGCGATGCTCGGCTCGGCGGTGTTCACGGGTGCGCTGCCGCTCGACGACGCGCTCGCGAAGCAGGATGCCGACGGTGTCACGCTCGGCGCCGCGCTGGACGCATGCGGCTACCGCGGCACGCGCGCGCCGGGCGGCGCGCTCGACGCGTATTTCGAAGCGCATATCGAACAGGGCCCGGTGCTCGAGGCGAACGGCACGACGATCGGCGTCGTCACGGGCGGGCAGGCGATCCGCTGGCTCGACGTGAGCGTGACGGGCGTGGCCGCGCATGCGGGCACGACGCCGATGCCGTATCGCAAGGACGCGTATTTCGCGAGTGCGCAGATCGCACTCGAACTCGAACGGATCGTCGCGGGCTACGCGCCGCGCGGGCTCGCGACGATCGGGCAGGTCGGCATCCGCAACGCGTCGCGCAACACGATCGCAGGCGACGTGACGTTCACGGTCGACCTGCGCCATCACGACGATGCGCAGGTCGACGCGATGGAGCGCGACCTGCGCGACGCGTGCGCGCGCGTGGCCGCCGCGCGCGGCGTTCAGGTGTCGATCGACACCTGCTGGCGCAGCCCGGCGACGCCGTTCGACCGCACCTGCGTCGAACTGGTCGCGCAGGCGGCGGACGCATTCGGCTACACGAACGAGCGGATCGTCAGCGGCGCCGGTCACGATGCGATCCTGCTCGCGCGCCGCGTGCCGACCGCGATGGTGTTCATCCCGTGCGTCGACGGGCTGTCGCACAACGAGGCCGAAGACGCGTTGCCCGACGACGTGACGCGCGGCACGAACGTGCTGCTCAACGCGGTGCTCGCGCGTGCGGGCGTCGCGACGCGCGTGGCCGCGGCCGCGCACGACGCATGACACGGCGAATCGACGAGGACCCACGATGAAAACCTATTTCCACCCCGAACAGTTGCTGCACCATCCGCGCACCTACCTGTCGCGCGGCAGGATGCGCGAGCCGCAGGAGGTGCCCGAGCGCGCGGCGCGGCTGGTCGCGGCGGTGCATGCGCTCGACTTCGACGTGCGCGAGCCGGCCGACCGCGGCACCGCGCCGATCGCGGCCGTGCACGACATGAACTACCTGCGTTTTCTCGAGGAAGCGCACCGCGACTGGAAGCGGATGCCCGACGACTGGGGCGACGAAGTGATGTCGAACGTTTTCGTGCGCGACCCGAACCCGCTGCGCGGCGTGCTCGCGAAGGCCGCGCGCTATCTCGCCGACGGCAGCTGCCCGGTCGGCGCGAACACGTGGCGCGCCGCGTACTGGTCCGCGCAGAGCGCGCTCGCGGCCGCGTCGGACGTGAACGACGGCGCGCACGATGCTTACGCACTGTGCCGGCCGCCCGGCCATCACGCGCGCCGCGATGCGGCCGGCGGCTTCTGCTACCTGAACAATGCGGCGATCGCCGCGCAGGCGCTGCTCGGCCGCCATCGCCGGATCGCGATCCTCGACACCGACATGCATCACGGGCAGGGCGTGCAGGAGATCTTCTACGGCCGCGACGACGTGCTGTACGTATCGATCCATGGCGACCCGACCAATTTCTATCCGGTCGTCGCCGGTTACGAGGACGAGACGGGCGCGGGCGCCGGCGACGGCTACAACCTGAACCTGCCGATGCCGCACGGCGCGCCCGAGTCGGCGTTCTTCGAGCGGCTCGACGACGCGCTGCGCGCGCTCGCGCGGTTCCAGCCCGACGCGCTCGTGCTCGCGCTCGGCTTCGACATCTACAAGGACGACCCGCAATCGCAGGTGGCCGTCACGACCGACGGGTTCGGCCGGCTCGGCGGCGCGATCGGTGCGCTCGGCTTGCCGACGGTGATCGTGCAGGAAGGCGGCTATCACCTCGAGAGCCTCGACGCGAATGCGCGCGCGTTCTTCGGCGGGTTCGCCGGCGCGCGCTGAGGCGCTGAGACGTCGATACGTCGATACGTCGATACGTCGATACGTCGATACGTCGATACGTCGATACGTCGAAACGTCGAAACGTCGAAACGTCGAAACGTCGAAACGGCGGCGCGCGATGCGCAGGCCTTCAACGAAAATGCCCGCGCCGGAATCCCGGCGCGGGCATTTTTCAATCGCGGTGCCGCGTATCGGCACCATGCGGATCACCGGGCGCTTACGAATTCGCCGCGACCGGCGCGCGGCGGCGCTGGATCATCTGCAGCGCGACGAGCGCGAGCCCCGCCGCCGCGATCAGCCCGCCGACGAGCGGCACCGCCGCGTAGCCGAAGCCGGCCGAGATCGCTGCGCCGCCCGCTGCCGCGCCGACTGCGTTGCCGAGGTTGAACGCGCCGATGTTGACGGCCGACGCGAGGCCCGGGGCTTCGTGTGCGGCACGCATCACGCGCATCTGCAGCGGCGGGACCACCGCGAACGTCGCGACACCCCAGACCAGCAGCGTGACCGCGGCGCCGGCATGGGTGCGCGCGAGCAGCGGGAACGCGGCCATCGTCACGATCAGCAGCACCAGGAAGCTGATCAGCGTGCCGTCGAGCGAGCGGTCGGCGAGGCGGCCGCCGGCGATGTTGCCGATCGAGAAGCCGACGCCGATCAGCACGAGCATCGCGGTGACGAAGCCGGGCGTCGCGCCGGTCAGGTGTTCGAGCGTCGGGGCGACATACGTGTACAGCGTGAACATTGCGCCGGCGCCGAGCACCGTGGTCCCGAGCGCGCCGAGCACGACCGGGCGCGTCAGCACCGACAGTTCGGCACGCAGGTTCGGCATCCTGCCGGCTGCGCCCTTCGGCAGCGCGGCGAACAGGCCGGCGATCGCGATCAGGCCGAGCACGGCGGTCGCCGCGAACGACATGCGCCAGCCGATCATCTGGCCGAGCCAGGTCGCGGCCGGCACGCCGCCGACGTTCGCGATGGTGAGGCCCATGAACATCGTCGCGACCGCGCTGGCCTGCCTTTCGCGCGGCACGAGGCTGGCCGCGACCACCGAGCCGAGCCCGAAGAACGCGCCGTGGTTCAGGCTCGTGACGAGTCGCGCGAGCAGCAGCGTCGTGTAGTCGGGCGCGACGGCCGACAGCAGGTTGCCGATCGTGAAGATCGACATCAGCGCGATCAGCGCCGAGCGGCGCGACCAGCGCGCGAGCAGCAGCGTCATCAGCGGCGCGCCGACCATCACGCCGATCGCATACGCGCTGATCAGCATGCCGGCCTGCGGAATCGACACGTGCACGCCGTCGGCGATCACGGGCAAGAGGCCCATCGGCGAGAACTCGGTCGTGCCGATGCCGAACGCGCCGGCGGCGAGCGCCAGCAGCGGCAGCGCGGCGCTGCCGCCCGGGCGGGAAGGGGAAGAAGTCGTGGTGTTCACGCGATGCGCTCCGGTAAGCATGGGGCAACGGCACCGGGCCGTTGTGGACAGGGTGAAGTGTGCCTGCGTTACTTTTGCGGAAAAAGCCGTGCTCGGGCGAAATTATCTTGATTTCATGTCAACAATGCGCGATTGGGGCGGCACGCGCATATGGCCCGCCGGGCGGCGCGGCTTGCCGCCCAAAAAAATCCCCGGTCACAGGGGGACCGTGACCGGGGCGGAAAGGCATCCTCTCTTTGGCACGAGGGTGGATGCGGGCGCAGTATATTTCGGTGCATAACGTTTCGAAGTGACGTTAAACGGCCCTTTTTGGCGTCAATTTGAAAATTCCGGCGTGATGGCGTCGATCGTCACCGATTCGAAAGATTGGTCGTGCGCTCGGACGGACGTTCCGGGTGGGCGATGACGCTAATACCGGCCGTCGTCCGAAGCGACTGCGCGCAGACGGCCGAATCCGCTGCCGCGCGCCGAGGCGAAATCCGCCGGCGTCGCGCGGGTCGCGCATGCCGGGCCGGTCGGTCAGTCCGCCTGCCCGGCCGCATCGCGCACCGCCTCGAGAAACCGCGCGACGACGGGCGAAGCCGGCGCCGCCGCACCGTCGAACACGAACTCGATGTCGAAGCGGCTCGCGAGTTCGTCGAGTGCGACGAGCCGGACCGTGCGCGGGCACGTCGACGACGCGCTTTCCGGCACGAATGCGCAGCCCATGCCGGCCGCGACGAGACCGATCAGCGTCGGGATGTCGCTGCCGACCTGTGCGATGCGCGGCGTGAAACCGGCCTGGTCGCACTGGGCCATCAGGAAGCGGTGGTGCGCGGCGGAGCGCTGCGCGTCGAACCAGACGAACGGCTCGTGTGCGACGTCGGCGAGCGTGCGCGGCGCGTGGAAGCGGCCGCCGGGCGGCGCGGGCATCGCGAGCACGAAGCGGTCGCTCAGCAGCCGCACGCCCGACAGATGCGGCGCCTCGTCGCGGCGCCACGCCATGATGCCGCCGTCGAGCTGGCCGCGCATCAGCGCCGCCGCCTGTTCGGCCGACAGCATCGGCGCGATCGACAGTTTCACGTCCGGACACGCGTCGCGAAACGCCTTCAGCACGTTCGCGACGACCGGTAGCGGCAGGCAGTTCGGCAGCGCGCCGAGGCGCAGTTCGCCGAGCTGGCCGGCCGCGCTGCGCAACGCGCGTTCGCGGCTGTCCTGCAATGTCGCGAGCAGGCCGGTGGCATCCTGCAGGAAACTCGCGCCGGCCGCCGTGAGCGTGACGCCCGTCGCGCGGCGGACCAGCAGCGGCGTGCCGATCGCATCCTCGAGCTCGCGGATCTGCCGCGACAGCGCAGGCTGGACGATGCCGGCCGCGCGCGCGCCGGCCATCACGCTGCCGGCTTGCGCGACGGCCACGAAGTAACGCAGGTGACGCAGTTCGATCTGGCGCATGCGGTGTCGGCTCCGGCGTTCGGTCTCGATTCGGTGGATATGCCTGTCAAGCATAGCAAGTGCCATCCGATGGTATTGGAAAGCATGACGGGCGTGCCGTACGATGGTCGTCGTTACCGGGCCGGTTCATCGGCCCGTGCCTTCTCCTTGCCCCGATTCTCGACCGTGTCCCGCACCATGCCGCTTCATATCCAGACCCCCTATATTCGCTCGCAAATCGCGTCGCGCCGTCTCGGCAAGAACATCCGGCTGAAGCTCGACGCGCTGCAGCCGTCCGGCTCGTTCAAATTGCGCGGCATCGGCGCGGCGTGCGAAGCGCGGCATGCGGCCGGTGCGCGCCGGTTCGTGTCGTCGTCGGGCGGCAATGCGGGCATCGCGGTCGCGTATTGCGGCCGCGAGCTCGGCGTGCCGGTGCTCGTCGTCGTGCCGGAAACCGCGTCGGCCCGCGCGCGCGAGCTGATCCGCGTCGAGGGGGCGGAGGTGGTCGTGCACGGTGCGAGCTGGGCCGAGGCGAATGCGTTCGCGCTGTCGACCGTCGGTACGCAGGACGCGTTCGTGCATCCGTTCGACGATCCCGTGCTGTGGCAGGGGCACGCGACGATGATCGACGAGATGGCGGCGGCCGGCCCGAAGCCCGACGCGGTCGTGCTCGCGGTCGGCGGCGGCGGGCTGCTGTGCGGCGTGCTCGAGGGGCTCGCACGCAACGGCTGGCACGACGTGCCGGTCGTCGCGGTCGGGACGGAAGGCGCCGACAGCTACGCGCGCTCGGTCGCGCACGGGCATCCGGTCGAATTGCCGGCGATCACGAGCATCGCGACGTCGCTCGGCGCGAAGCGGCCGTGCGACGCGGCGCTCGAATGGGCGAAGCGGCACGCGATCCATCCGGTCGTCGTGTCGGACGCGCAGGCGGTGGCTGCGTCGCTGCGGTTCCTGGACGAGCACCGGATCGTCGTCGAGCCGGCGTGCGGTGCTGCGCTGGCCGCGCTCGAAGAACCGGTGCCGGTGCTGGCTTCGGCGTCGGAGATCGCGGTGATCGTGTGCGGCGGTGTGACGGCGACGGCCGAGCAGATGCGGACGCTGAACGCGACGCTGCGGTAACGCGCACGGGCATGTGACGCGGCGCAGCCGGATGGTGATGCGGACGAAGACGTCACGGTGAAGTGACGGCGAAGTGACGGCGGGGCGGGACCGGTCGCGGGCATCCGCGGAATCGGGGGCGTGTCGTCTGTCGCGACGGGCTGTTTCCGCTTGCGGGTTACGTCACGCCGGGCGCGCGCAGCCAGTGGCCGGGTGCAAGATCTTCTCACCGGAGGGCGACGGGGCGGGGATCGGCCGGCGCGCCGCGCACACGGTGCACGGCGCGGCGAGGGCGCGCGCGGTCAGTTCGCGGACGGCGCGCTAGCGCCGGTCGGCGCGGACGACGCGACGGGGTCGGCAGCAGCGGGTGCGGACGTCTTGCCTGCCGGCGTTGGAGCAGCGTTTGAGGGCGTCGGCGCGGACGCCGCCGGCGCAGGCACGGACGATGCCGCCGTGGTAGCGGCAGACGTCGACGTGGCCGGCGTCGAAGCGGACGTAGGCGCCGAAGCGGAAGTGGGCGTCGAAGCTGAAGCGGGTGCGGAGGCTGACGCGGGCGTCGAAGCCGAGGTGGGCGCCGAGGTCTTAGCAGGTACCGCAGCCGAAGCAGGCGCCGAAGCCCGCGCCGAGGCCGAAGCTTGTGCCGAACCCGAACCCGAACCCGAACCCGAACCCGAACCCGAACCCGAACCCGAACCCGAACCCGAACCCGAACCCGAACCCGAACCCGAACCCGAACCCGAACCCGAACCCGAACCCGAACCCGAACCCGGCGCGGCACCTGCCGCAGCCCCCGAACCCACTCCGGCTCCCAACCCCGACCCGACGGCCCGCATCGTCCCCGGCGCGACCACGGCCGATGCCGCAGCAGGCACGGCCGGCACGACCGACGTGCCCGACGTCGGCGCGACACTCGGCACGGACAGCGGCACCGGCGCCGCCGGCGGCGTCGGCACGACCGGCGTCGTCATCTTCATCGGCTCGCCCTGCGGCGTCGGCGCAGGCTCGGGCAGCGGCGTCACGGGCTCCTTCTCGGCCGCCTTCACGGTCGCGCGATCGCGGCGGGCCGGATCGATCTTCAGGAAATGCTCGACGAGATTGAAGAAGCGCTCGTAGAACACGCCGGCGGGAATCGTCTCGCTCGCGGTCTTCACGAGCGCGTCGTCGCTCGACCCGATCGGCAGCGACAGCGAACCGAACACGCTGAGCCCGACGCTCGCCGACGTATTCGACTTCTTCAGCGTGTAGCGGTCCTGCACCGCGTTCACGTACGCGATGCTCGACGAGCCGTCGGCAGTCGCGTCCGCGCACACGACGTGAAACTCGATCACGACGTGCATGTCGTTGCTCGGCTGGAAATTCTTGCTGCCGTCGACCGCATCGTTGCGCGACGACGACACGACATAACCCTGGCTCAGCAGCGCGCGCCGCGCGGCCTCGCAGGACGCGTCGGATTTCGAGTGGAACGTGTGCGCATACGGGCTGCTCGTCGCGTCGAACTGCTCCTGCTGGTAGATCGGCTTGGGTGGCGACGAGCACGCCGCCAGCACGGTCGCGGCCGCGAGCGCGCACGAAACGGAAAACAGGCGAAATCGGTTGTGCATGGCGTCTTTCAATAGGCTCGGCGAGATGCCGCGCGGGGCTGCGGGCGCAACGCACGCGGCGGCGGGGCCGGTGCGATGCGCGTGGCAATCTCGTATGGCCGGGGCGTCATTATAGTTTCGTTTGATGTCGCGCTCGCTTCAGCCGGCCGGCGCCGGCCGCGCGGCGGCGAGCAAGCGCGACGCCAGCGGGTGGTGTTCGCCGCGCCGCGAGCGGATCGCATGGATCTCCTCGGTCACGTCGCCCGCGCGGCCGAGCCGGCGCAGCCCGCGCAGCAGCGATGCGTCGTTCGCGCCGAGTTCGCTGAGCGGAAACACGCCGAGGCCGCGCGCCGCGAACACGGCCATCAGCGCGCTGTCCTCGAATTCGCCAGCGATGCGGGGCACGATCCGTTCCCGCTCCAGCCACAGGTCGAGGCGCGCGCGCAGCGCCGAGTGGGCGGTCGGCAGCAGCACCGGCAGCTCGGCGAGGCACGCCGGAAAGCGCTGTCGCGCGGCCGGCGTGACGAGCGCCGCGGGCCCGTACCAGTCGACCGGCGACGCGACGAGCCGCTCGCTCGTTACGCGCAGGTTCGACCCCGACGGCGCGCCCTGGCCGGCCAGCACGAGGTCGAGGTGATGCAGCGCCAGTTCCGCGAGCAGCGCGTCGTGCTCGCCCTCGTGGCACAGCAGCCGCAGCGTGGGCGTATCGAGCACCGGCGCGAGGAGCGCATGCGCGGCGAGCTTCGAGATCCCGTCCGCGAGGCCGACCGCGAGCCGTACGGTCGGCTGGCTGGCCGCCGCGCGCACTTCGTCGGGAATCAGCCGGCCCATCTCGAAGATGGCCTCCGCACGCGCATACGCGGCCTGGCCCGCGTCGGTCATCGCGACACCGCGCCCGGCCGGGCGCAGCAACTGGTGGCCGAGCGACTTTTCCAGCTCGCGGACCTGCGCGCTGATCGTCTGCACGGCCATGTCGAGCCGCTCGGCGGCGCGTGCGAAGCCGCCTTCCTTCACGACGACCCAGAAATAGTACAGATGGCGGAAATTCAGCATCGGATCGTTATTTCGTAAAAACCGAACCAAAGATCAGATTTTCTCTGATTTTTGCGAAGTCGTGCGCTACCTATCATCGGGCTTTCCACCTTCGAATCGGCCCTTTTCATGGACTCCCTGCTGACGCTTGCCGCCGACCCCGCCGTCTGGGCCGCGCTCCTGACGCTCGTCGTGATGGAAGTCGTGCTCGGCATCGACAACCTGATCTTCATCTCGATCCTCAGCAACAAGCTGCCCGAAGCGCAGCGCGCCCGCACGCAGCGCCTCGGCATCGCGCTCGCGCTCGTGATGCGCCTCGCGCTGCTCGGCAGCGTCGCGTGGATCGCGAGCCTGACCGAACCCGTGTTCACGCTGTTCGATCACGCGTTCTCTTGGCGCGACATGATCCTGCTGTCGGGCGGCCTGTTCCTCGTGTGGAAGGCGACCACCGAGATCCATCACCACGTGTCGCATGACGGCGACGGCGCGGGCGCGTCCGGCGGCGCGGCCCGCCTGACGATGTGGGCCGCGATCGGCCAGATCGTGATGCTCGACATCGTGTTCTCGATCGACAGCATCGTGACCGCGATCGGCATGACCGAGCACGTGCCGATCATGTTCGTCGCGGTGATCGTCGCGGTGTCCGTGATGCTGTTCGCCGCACAGCCGCTCGCACGGTTCATCGACCGCAACCCGACCATCGTGATGCTCGCGCTGTCGTTCCTCGTCGTGATCGGCATGACGCTGATCGCGGAAGGCTTCGGGTCGCACGTGCCGAAGGGCTATATCTACGCGGCCATGGCGTTCTCGGCGTTCGTCGAGGGCATGAACATGCTGGCGCGGCGCGCGAAGGCGAAGCGCGTGGCACGGCGCGAAGGTCATTGAGCCAAGCGGGCGGGCCGTGGCCCGCCCGCGATTCGGAATGTCCGACGAAAGGAGAAACGCGATGAAATGTCCGGTCTGCAAGACGCCCGACCTGCTGATGGCCGAGCGGCAATCGATCGAGATCGACTACTGTCCGACGTGCCGCGGCGTGTGGCTCGATCGCGGCGAACTCGACAAGCTGATCGCACGCGAAACCGGCGACGGGCCGGCGCGCCGCGACGAGGTGCCGGTGCGGCACGATGCGCAGGCGCCGCGCGGGCGTGACGACGGCTGGGGGCGCGACGGCCGCGAGCACGACGACCGTTACCGGCACGACGGCCGGCGTCGCAAGAAGTCGGTGTTCGACCTGTTCGATTTCGATTGAACGCGACAGCGAGCGTGTCCTGCTCGGCACATCGAAAAAAAGCCCCGCCGCGCGTCATGCCCGGCGGGGCTTCGTCATTCGTCATGCGCGTCGCGTGACGAACACGCGCCGACGTTACGCGTTGCCGGCCGTCACGTCGATGCGGCGCGGGCGCGTTTCCTCGCGGCGCGGAATCGTCAGCGTGAGCACGCCGTCGCGCAGGCTCGCATCGATCCGCGACGTGTCGAGGTCGGGGCTCAGCACGAACGTGCGCACGTAGCGCGGCGCGCGGACTTCGGCATGACGCACGCGCAGGTCGGCCGGCGTGTCGATGCGTGTGTCGGCTTCGATCGTCAGCGTGTTGTCGTGCACCTTCACGTCGAGATTTTCGCGCGGCACGCCGGGCAGGTCGGCACGCAGCGTGACGCGCTGCCTGTCTTCGACGATATCGACGGCCGGCGTGATCGCGGGCCGGCGCGCGGCTTCGGCGGCGGCTGCCTGCGCGGCACCGGTCTGGCGTTCGGTCAGGGTCTGGCTCTGGCTCGTATTCATATCGTTCTCCTGAAGGTTACTGAACGGTGATCGCGCGCGGCTTCGAGGCCTCGCGCCGGCCGACGCGAATCAGCAGGCAGCCGTTTTCATAGCGGGCGCTGACGTTGTCGGCGTCCGCGTTCTGCGGCAGCTCGACCACGCGGCGGAACGCGCCGTGAAAGCGCTCCTGCGCGTAGGTGCGCACGTCGTCGCCGGCGTCGTGCGGTGCGGGTTTGCGCTCGCCGCTGATCGTCAGCAGGTCCTTGTCGATCGAGACGTCGAAGTCGGCCGCGGCCATGCCGGGAGCGAACGCGACGATCTCGATCGCGTCGTCGGTCGCGCCGACGTTCAGCGCGGGGAACGCGCTCGGCCGCACCGCGCGGATGCCGGTCGGGGGCTCGCCGAACAGGCTCGCCATCTGCCGCTGCACGCGGGCGAATTCGTCGAACAGGTCGTGACCGAAATGAATACCGCTCATGAGGATCCTCCGGAACATGAGGCGCGAAAGACACGATGGCGCGACGCCGATGGCGAGTGCGACGCACGGTTTTCCGCTGAGTCGAAACGGGGGCAGTGCGCGTGACGGGCACTGCCTGGCAACGGGTAATTAGAGGCCGCCGCGGTGGTTTTCAAGAGGGCAAGTGCAATCGGCATCAACGCGTCGTGACGGGGATCGATGCGACAATCGTCGCGCTATCCACAGACCACGGAGACGGAACGGACATGGAGATTCAACGCATCGCGATCGTCGGGGCCGGCGTGATCGGCGCGAGCTGGGCGGCTTTCTATCTGTCGAAGGGCTTCGACGTCGTTGCGACCGATCCCGCACCGCAGGCCGACGCGCGGCTGCGCGACGCGCTCGCGGCCTTCCTCGGCGAGCGGGCCGCCGAACTTTCCGCGCGGCTGTCGTTCGACGCCGATCTCGTGCGCGCGCTCGACGGCGTCGATTTCGTGCAGGAAAACGGCCCGGAGCGGCTCGACCTGAAGCGCGCGCTGTACCGGCAGATGGACGACGTGCTGCCCGCGCGCGTGCCGATCGCGTCGAGCTCGTCGGGCCTGAAGATGTCCGAGATCCAGACCGCGTGCGACAGGCATCCGGAACGCTGCCTGATCGCGCATCCGTTCAACCCGCCGCACCTGATTCCGCTCGTCGAGCTGGTCGGCGGCAGCGCGACCGACCCGAGCGTGATCGCGCGCGTGAAGGCGTTCTACGACGCACTCGGCAAGCAGACGATCGTGCTCAACAAGGAGACGACCGGCCACGTCGCGAACCGGCTCGCGGCCGCGCTGTTTCGCGAGGTGTATCACCTCGTCGGCGAGGGCGTGGTGAGCGTCGCCGATGCGGACAAGGCGGTCGCGTGGGGGCCGGGCCTGCGCTGGGGGCTGATGGGGCAGTGCCTGACCTATCACCTCGGCGGCGGCGCGGGCGGGATCGCGCACTTCCTCGAACACCTGTCGGGGCCGATCACGACGTGGTGGGACGATCTCGGCACGCCGTCGTTCGACCCGGCCGTCGATCGCAAGCTGAACGACGAACTGCGCGCGATCCAGGGCGAGCGTTCGATGCAGGAACTGGCGGCCGAGCGCGACCGGCTGCTCGTCGAGCTGATCGACGCGCGGCGCCGCAGCTTCCTGCCCTGAGCGCGCCGCCGCGCGGCGTTCCGGTCGCGCCGGGAAGGCTATTGCTGCACGGCCGTTTGCGGTGCTGGCTGCGGCGTCTGCGCGAGCCACGCGGGCAGCGCGGCCTGCACCAGTTCGCGATTGCGCGCGCGCGTCGCGGCATCCGGCGGATAGTTACCGTCGTTGGTCGGCAGTTCGCCGTCGAGGTAGGCCTGCTTCAGCTGGGCGACGACTTCCGCGCGCGTGAGGCCCTGCGCGGGGGCGGCGGCATCGGTTTGCGCAAAGGCGGGGGACAGCAGCGCGGCTGCGGCGGCCGCGACGGCGATTCGCACGACGTTCATGGTGTGCTCCGATCAAGGGGACGGGACAGCGGACGCGCGGCACACTGCCGTGCGTTCCGATGCGGCCCATTGTCGCGAGCGGGGACTGCGCGGACGCTGACGCGTTCCGGGCAAGATGGTCAGTTGCGCGCGAACACCGCGGCGGCGTTGGCGTGAAGGCGGCAGCCAGCGTTACAGCTCGGCCGCTGCCGCGATCAGCGTCGCTTCGAGCGCGAGCGTCGAGCGCGACGCGGCCGCCGGCCGGTCGATCACGTATTCGAGTTCGCCGAGTTCGGGGAGCCCCGCGTCGAGCCGCGCGAGCCCGGCCGGAATCACGTAGCCGGCGAACGCGCTGACGCCGAGCCCCGCGCTCGCGGCCGCGCGCAGCACCGCGATGCTGCTGCTCACGACGGCGATCCGGTAAGGGCGGCCGACCGCCTCCAGCGACTCGAGCACGCGGCGGCGCGATACGCTCGGCTCCGGATGCATCGCGAGCGGCAGCACGGCCTCGTGGCCGGTGATCCGCGAATCGGGGCCGGTGCACCAGTACAGCGGTTCGCTGCGGATCACGCGGCCGCGCCGGCTGCCCGCGACGCGTTTCGCGAACACCAGGTCGTGACGGCCTTCGTCGAGCGCATCGAACAGGTCGCCCGACAGCCCGGTCGAGATCGCGAGCTCGACTTCCGGATTGCGCTGCACGAAGCTCGCGAGCGCGGCCGTCAGGTGCGCGGACGCGAAATCCTCCGACATCGCGAGCCGCACCTTGCCCGACAGCGGCGGGCCGCACACCGACGTGACGGCCTCGTCCATCAGCTCGAGGATGCGCACCGCGTAGCGGAACAGCGCGTCGCCGTGCTGCGACAGGTGCACGTTGCGCGTGTCGCGCTCGAACAGCGGCCGGTCGAGCAGTTCCTCGAGGCGGCGGATGTGCTGGCTGACGGTCGACTGCGACAGGCTCACGCGTTCGGACGCGGCGGTGAAACTGCCGGACTGGGCGACGGCGACGAAGCTGCGCAGCAACTCGGGCGGTAATGGACGCATTGCTAAATCCACTGAATCGGTTTCGACAACTTCATAAATGGCCGGCTGGTGCGGCGCTAGTATCGGATCACGCGCTGGTGCGGCCCATGCAAACGGGGCGCACCGGACGCGTAGCCCGTGTCGCGCCGCCGGCTCCATCGGTCAGTCTAAGCCATCCGGCGTCCGGCCCGAAACCGCATCATCCCATCGACCGCCCGAGAACGCGCTCGCACGACGAGCCGCCGGGCCGCGGCGCCCCGCCGCAGGAGACACCCAGTCCGCGCCCGGAACCGGCATGCGGGCCCGACTCCCGCACGCGTCAGGCACCCGTCACGAAGAGACTGGAGACGACTCATGATCATCTACGGAACCGCGCTGCTGGCGTTCTGCCATCTGGCCGGACTGTTCCTCGGCGACCTGCTGGGCGCCGCGATCGGCGTGAAGACCAACGTCGGCGGCGTCGGCATCGCGATGCTGCTGCTGATCTGCCTGCGCCTGTGGCTGCACCGGCGCGGCTGGCTGCCGAAGGAGACCGAGGCCGGCGTCGGTTTCTGGGGCGCGATGTACATCCCGGTCGTCGTCGCGATGGCCGCGAACCAGAACGTCGTCGCCGCACTGAAGGGCGGGCCGGTCGCGCTGCTTGCCGCCATCGGCGCGGTCGTGATCTGCGCATGCTGCATCGCGGTACTCGTGCGCACCGGGCGCGACGACACGGCCTTCGCGGGCGTGCCGCAATTCGAAGAACAGTAACGGAGGCCGCGATGCTGCAGATGCTCGAAAAAACCGTCGCCCACAACGGGCTCGTCGCGTCGTTCGCGCTGGTCGGCCTGATCATGTGGTTGTCGTCGATCGCGTCGCGCAAGCTCACCTTCGGCCGCGTGCATGGCTCCGCGATCGCGATCGTGATCGGCCTCGTGCTTGCGTACGTCGGCGGCGCGTTCACCGGCGGCGAGAAGGGGCTGGCCGACGTCAAGCTGTTCGCCGGCGTCGGCCTGATGGGCGGCGCGATGCTGCGCGATTTCGCGATCGTCGCGACCGCGTTCGAAGTGCAGCCGACCGAGGCGCGCAAGGCCGGCCTCGTCGGCGTCGTGTCGCTGCTGCTCGGCACCGTGCTGCCGTTCATCGTCGGCGCGTGCATCGCGCGCGCGTTCGGTTATACCGATGCGGTCAGCATGACGACCATCGGCGCGGGCGCCGTCACCTACATCGTCGGGCCCGTGACGGGCGCCGCGATCGGCGCGAGCTCCGACGTGATCGCGCTCAGCATCGCGACAGGCCTCGTGAAGGCGATCATCGTGATGATCGGCACGCCGGTCGCGGCGAACTTCATGGGCCTGAAGACGCCGCGCTCCGCGATGATCTTCGGCGGCCTCGCCGGCACCGTGAGCGGCGTGAGCGCGGGCCTTGCTGCGACCGACCGCCGGCTCGTGCCGTACGGCGCGCTGGTCGCGACGTTCCATACCGGCGTCGGCTGCCTGCTCGGGCCGTCGGTGCTGTTCTTCACGACACGCGCGCTGGTCGGCGCATAACCGCCACGCGTGCGATCCGGGCGACCCGTGCGCAAGCGCCGGCGCGCGCGGGCCGCGGCGGGGCCGCATCCATCGCGGCGTCCTCTGAGTCGCATTCGTCAACATCATCAATCGGCGGCGGCGCCAGGCTTAGAATGCCGCTGAACCATCGAAGCGGGAGAACTGTTCATGACGGGATGGAATCACGCGCGGCAGGCGCGCGATGCACGGCTCGCGGCCGGTGCGGCTTACGCGCACGGCAAGCGGGTCGATGCGCGCGACACCGTCGCGTTGCTCGAAGCGGTGCTGCGGCCCGGCGACCGCGTTTGCCTCGAAGGCGACAACCAGAAGCAGGCCGACCTGCTCGCCACCGCGCTTGCCGACGTCGACAGCGCGAAGATCCACGACCTGCACATGGTGCAGTCGGGCGTCGTGCTGCCCGAGCATCTCGACGTGTTCGAGCGCGGCATCGCGAAGCGTCTCGACTTCGCGTATTCGGGCCCGCAGTCGCAGCGCATCGCGAAGCTGCTGTTCGGCGGCAAGATCGCGCTCGGCGCGGTGCACACCTATCTTGAACTGTTCGCCCGCTACTTCATCGACCTCACGCCGCAGGTCGCGCTGATCGCCGCGGTCAGCGCCGATGCCGACGGCAACCTGTACACCGGCCCGAACACGGAAGACACACCGACCGTCGTCGAGGCCACCGCGTTCAAGGACGGCATCGTGATCGCGCAGGTCGACCGCATCGTCGACAAGGTGCCGCGCGTCGACATTCCGGGCGACCGCGTGCATTTCGTCGTCGAGGCCGGCCGGCCGTTCTACGTCGAGCCGCTGTTCACGCGCGACCCGGCCGCGATCACCGAGACCCAGATCCTCACCGCGATGCTCGCGATCAAGGGCATCTACGAACCGTACGGCATCAAGCGCCTGAACCACGGGATCGGCTTCAACACGGCCGCGATCGAGCTGCTGCTGCCGACCTACGGCGCGAAGCTCGGGCTGAAGGGCAAGGTCTGCACGCACTGGGCGCTCAATCCGCACCCGACGCTGATTCCCGCGATCGAATCGGGCTGGGTCGAGCAGGTTCACTGCTTCGGCTCGGAAGTCGGGATGGACGACTACATCCGCGCGCGCTCCGACGTGTGGTTCACGGGCCCCGACGGGTCGCTGCGCTCGAACCGCGCGTTCTGCCAGACCGCCGGCCTCTACGCATGCGACATGTTCATCGGCTCGACGCTGCAGATCGACCTGTCCGGCCATTCGTCGACGGTCACGGCCGAGCGGATCGCCGGCTTCGGCGGCGCGCCGAACATGGGCAGCGACGCACGCGGCCGGCGTCACCCGAGCGAGCCGTGGCTGAAGGCCGGTGCGGAGGCCGACCCCGACACGCCGGCGGCGCTCAGGCGCGGCCGCAAGCTGGTCGTGCAGATCGGCGAGACGTTCGGCGACAAGAACGTGCCGATGTTCGTCGAGAAGCTCGACGCGCTGAAGCTCGCCGACAAGCTGCAGCTCGACCTCGCGCCGATCATGGTCTACGGCGACGACGTCACGCACATCGTCACCGAGGAAGGGATCGCGAACCTGCTGATGTGCCGCGACAAGGACGAACGCGAGCACGCGATCCGCGGCGTGGCCGGCTATACGGAAGTCGGCCGCGGCCGCGATCGCAGGCTGGTCGAGCGGCTGCGCGAGCGCGGCGTGATCCGCCGCCCGGAGGATCTCGGCATCGATCCGCTCGACGCCGACCGCCGCTGGCTTGCCGCGCGCTCGATCAAGGATCTCGTGCACTGGTCGGGCGGCCTGTATGCGCCGCCGGCCCGGTTCCGCAACTGGTGAGGAAGAGGGCATGGAACAGTTGAACTATCGCTTCACCGCGCGCGAACGCGCGCAGGGCGAACTGGCCACGGCGCTCGTCGGCGTGGTCGCGTCCGGCAATCTCGAGGTGCTCGTCGAGCGCGTGCTGCCGGGCAACGAATGCGAGATCGACATCCGCACCGCGGCGGTCGGTTTCGGCGCGGTGTGGCAGGCCGTCGTGTCGGACTTCGTCGAACGGCGCGCACCGGGCGGCCTGAAGCTGTCGATCAACGACGGCGGCGCGCGGCCCGACATGGTGTCGCTGCGGCTCGCGCAGGCCGTGCGAGCGATCGAGGGAGGCGCATGATGACCGACGCGATCCACGACGCACCCGCATTCGTCGCGAACCGCGCGAGCTGGTACGAAGCGTCGGCGCGCCAGCGCGTCGACGGGCTGCTCGACGCGGGCAGCTTCACCGAATTTCTCGGACCGGGCGATCGTGTGACGAGCCCGCACTTGCCGCTGTTCGACCTGCCGCAGCAGTTCGACGACGGCATGGTGGTCGGCCGCGGCCGGCTCGACGGCACGCCAGTGTTGGTCGCCGCGCAGGAGGGCCGCTTCATGGGCGGCGCGTTCGGCGAGGTACACGGCGCGAAGCTCACGGGGCTGCTGCGTGCGGCGCGCGACCTCGGCACGCCGGTGCTGATCCTGTTCGATACGGGCGGCGTGCGGCTGCAGGAAGCGAATGCGGGCGAACTGGCGATCGCCGAGATCATGCGTGCGCTCGTCGACGCGCGCGCAGCCGGCGTGCCGGTGATCGGGCTGATCGGCGGGCGCGCGGGCTGCTACGGCGGCGGCGGCCTGCTCGCCGCGTGCTGTTCGGCGCTCGCGGTGTCGGAGCAGGGGCGCATCAGCGTGTCGGGGCCCGAGGTGATCGAGACCAATCGCGGCGTCGAGGAATTCGATGCGAAGGACCGCGCGCTGATCTGGCGCACGATGGGCGGCAAGCATCGCCGTCTGATCGGCGGCGCGGACCGCTACGTGGCCGATACGCCCGACGCGTTTCGCGCGGCCGCGCTCGACCTGATCGGCCGTGCGCCGAACTTCGACGCGGCGATGCTGCGCGCGGAGCAGGCGCGTCTCGAAGCGCGCGTCGAACGGTTCGGCGCATGCAAGGACGCGCTCGACGTGTGGCGTGCGCTCGGCGCGAGCGAGCCGGAAGCGATTCCCGGCATGCCCGACGATGAATTCGCGAAGCTCGCCGATCAACTGCAGGAGGCGCAGCATGACGCTCGATGAAGTATTGACCTCGCTGTTCCCGAACGGCCACGCGATCACGCGGACCGGCGGCTTGCTGGCGGGGCACGCTGATCTGACCGGCACGCGCGTCGACGTGATCGGCGTCGCCGACCGGCTGCCGTTCGGCATCGACGAAGCCGTGACGCTCGCGTCGCACGTGCTCGACACGATCGGGCGCGGCGGCGACACGCCGATTCTCGTGCTCGTCGACAGCGACAGCCAGCGGATGAGCAAGCGCGACGAGCTGCTCGGCCTGAACGAAGGCTTGTCGCATCTCGCGAAATGCCTGATGCACGCGGAGCTCGCCGGGCACCGGACGATCGGCCTGCTGTACGGCCATACGGCCGCGGGCGCGTTCATCGCGACCGCGCTCGCGACGCGCACGCTGCTCGCGTTGCCGGGCGCGGAGCCGGAAGTGATGGACCTGCCGTCGATGTCGCGCGTGACGAAGCTGCCGATCGACGTGCTGAAGGAGATGGCGCGCTCGACGCCGGTGTTCGCGCCGGGACTCGACAATCTCGTGAAGATGGGTGCCGTCGACGCCGTGCTCGACCCGGCCCGCGCGCTCGACGCGCAGGTCGCCGAATGGCTCGGCAAGCCGGCCGATCGCAACGACGTGCGTGCGGCGCGCGGCCGGCCGGTCGCGGCCGACGTCGCGCGGCGTGTCGAGGCACTCGCGCGTGCCGCACGCTGACACGCCGCTGCGCCGCCACACGCTCGTCACGCTGACGGCGGCCGGGTGGGGCGCGGCCTGCGCGCGCGATCCCGCGCTGGCGGCCGATCCGCTCGTGCAGGCGTGGGCCGCGCACGGCTGGCCGCTGATCGTGCGCCGCGCGTCGCCCGACGAGGCCGATGCGGGGCGCATCCCGCTCGGCTTGCCGCTGCCGCCTTCGGCGGGCAAGCGGCGCATTGCAATGAACGTCGCCGCCGACGCGCTCGCGTCGGTCGGTCCGCTGCCCACGCTCGCCGATGTGCTCGCTGTCGCGCCCGACGCATGGCACGCGACGCTGCGCGACCTGGCTGCGCTCGGCGCCCGCTGCGGCGTGCAGGGCCGCGTATTCGGCAGCCTCGCATGGCAGGCGCTGACGGGCGAGCGCTACCTGAGCGCGTCGTCCGATCTCGACCTCGTGTTTCCGCTGCCGGACGCCGCATCGCTCGCCGCGCTGCTCGACGGCCTGGCGACACTCGACGCACGCGCGCCGATGCGCATCGACGGCGAACTGCTGCGCGACGACGGCGCCGGCGTGAACTGGCGCGAGCTGCATGCGCGGCTGCCTGAAGTCGCGGTCAAGACGGCGATCGCCGTCGAATTGATGCCTGCCGACGCATTCACCGGAGGCACGCGATGAGTGCGTGGGCCGCCTGCCGCGCGCCGGTGCCGTCCGATGCCGAGCGCATCGCCGAACTCGCCGAGCACAGCCTCGTGCTGGAAATCGACACCTATCCGAAGCCGGGCCTCGTCAGTCACGTCGACACCGGCAGTCACGCGGACATGGATGCCACGATGTTCGTGCGCAGCGCGGCCGTGCTGCGGCCGTACTTCGCGGAGCTCGCCGATGCCGGTGCGCGTGACGCCGACATGGCCGTGCTGCGCAAGATCGGGCTGCGCGCGGAACACGCGATGCTTGCCGCGACCGGCGGCGTCAACACGCATCGCGGCGCGATCTTCGGGCTCGGGCTGCTGTGCGCGGCCGCCGGCCGCCGCACGGTGCCGGGCACCGCGGCACGCACGCTGACGCTGGGCGCGTTCGTCGCGCGGCGCTGGGGCACCGAGATCCTCGGCGGCCCGCGGCTGCCCGACAGTCACGGCGAGCGCGCGAGCCGCCGCTACGGCGTCGGCGGCGCGCGTCGCGAGGCGGCCGACGGGTTCACGACCGTGTACGACGTCGGGCTGCCGGCCCTGCGCCGCGCGCGGCGCTGCGTGCCGGACGATCCGGAGGCCGCGCGCGTCGACGCCTGCTTCGCGCTGATCGCCGCGCTCGACGATACGAACCTGCTGCACCGCGGCGGGCAGGCCGGCCTCGATTTCGCGCGTGCCACGGCACGCGCATTCGTTGCCCGCGGCGGCATCCGCGCCCGCGACTGGCGACTGCACGCGGCCGCTGCGCACCGCGCGTTCGTCGCGCGCCGGCTGAGCCCGGGCGGCGCGGCCGACCTGCTGGCGATGAGCGTGTTCGTCGATGCGCTCGAAACGGGCGAAACGGGCGAAACGGGCGAAACGGGCGAAACGGGCGAAACGGGCGAAACGGACGAGACGGGCGAAACGGGCGAGACGAACGAGGCGGGACGATGACGCTGGCGATCCTCTGTTCGGGGCAAGGCGCGCAGCGTGCGGACATGTTCGAGCTGACCGGCGCGGTGCCGCAAGCCGATGCGCTGTTCGCGCACGCCGGCCGGCTCCTCGGCGACGATCCGCGCGACTGGGTGCGACACGCCGAACCGGATGCGCTGCGTGAGAACCGCGCTGCGCAGATCCTCTGCACGGTGCAGGCGCTTGCGGCGACGATGTTGCTCGAGGCGATGTGGCCGCGGCGTCGTTGCGTCGCGGGGTACAGCGTCGGCGAAGTCGCGTCGTGGAGCGTCGCGGGGATGATCGATCCGCACGACGCGCTGGCGCTGGCCGATGCGCGCGCGCGCGCCATGGATGCCGCGAGCGGCGGCGATGAACGCATGGCATTCGTGCGCGGGCTCACGCGTGCGCGGCTCGCGCAACTCTGCGACGGCCGCGATGCGGCGATCGCGATCGCCAATCCCGGCGATGCGTTCGTGCTGGCCGGGCGGCAGGCCGACGTCGCCGCGGTGGCCGACGCCGCCGCACGCGACGGTGCGCTGCGTGTCGCGCCCGTGTGCGTGCGGATCGCGTCGCACACGCACCGGCTCGCGGCGGCGGTGCCCGCGTTTCGCGCATCGCTGGCCGCCGTGAACGTGCGCCGGCCGCTGCCCGGCACGCGACTGTTTTCGGGGATCGACGGCGCGTCGGTGCTCGATGTCGACGCCGGGCTCGACAAGCTTGCGCGCCAGATCGCGGAGCCGGTCGAGTGGGCGGCCTGCCTGGCCGCGTGCGTCGAGGCCGGCGCGACCGCGTTTCTCGAACTCGGCCCGGGCCGCGCACTGGCCGAGATGGCGGGCGGCGCGTATCCGGCGCTGCCGGCACGCAGCGTCGCGGATTTCCGTTCGGTCGACGGCATCGCGAGCTGGCTCGCGCGCGTCGCGGCCGGCTGACCGGCGGCGGGCAAGCGGCCGGATCACGCGCCGCAACTGCTTCGAATCCAGTTCGAAATCCGCTTCGAAATCCGCCTGCCGACCGGTCGTTCCGCGCCGGGTGTTGCGCCGGCGCAGCAGCGCTGCAGCAGGCGCTTGTCATGCGAATTGGCGTCGCTACAATGGCGCCCGCCATGAGACCAGCCGCCTTCCTCGTCGCCGCGCTTTGCTGCGTGGCGACCGCCCACGCCAGCCCGATTCCGTCCGACGCAGCAGCAGTCGGCAGGTACTTTTCGTATGACAATGCGGCGGCCGACGCGACCGTCGACCTGATCGGTCAGGCGCAGCGTCGCGTGCTGCTGGCCGGCTACGCGTACGTGCCGCCCGCGGTCGCGGCGGCGCTGCGCGCGGCGCGTTCGCGCGGGATCGACGTGCGGGTCGTGCTGGTGCGCTCGCCGCGTGCGGGCAAGTACAGCGGCGCCGGCTATCTGAAATCGGCCGGCATCGACGTCGCGATCGATTCGCGGCACGGCGACCCCGCACCGCGCTTCGTGATCGTCGACGACAGCGTCGCGCTGACGACGCTGTCCGACGACGCGGCCGCGCACGCGGAAACGGTCAACGTGTTCCAGCGCGCGCCGGAACTCGCGCAGTCGTACGCGCAGTCGTTCTGGCGGCTGTATCGGCAGGCCGGCGGGCTCTGAGCGCTTGACGGCAGCCCGCCCCGGGCGAACGCCACCCATCCTTTTCCTTGCCGCGATCGGCCTGCCGCGGACGCCGGTATGACCCTGCTTGCATCGGCGTGTCCGATGAACCATGCTCGTTGAACAGGTGCCGGCGCGCAGTCGCGCATCCGGCCCAACGGCAGGGAGCCGATCTTGACCGAGTGTTTTGCGGATCGCGCCGACGCGGGTCGTCAGCTTGCGCTCGCGCTGCACGACTATGCGGGGCGTCGCGACGTCGTCGTGCTCGCGCTGCCGCGCGGCGGCGTACCGGTTGCATTCCCGATCGCGCAGGCGCTGCGCGCGCCGCTCGACGTGCTGGTCGTGCGCAAGCTCGGCATGCCCTCCGATCCCGAATTCGCGATCGGCGCGATCGCGACCGGCGGGGCGATCCACCTGCAGCACGCGGCGATCCGCGCGATGGGCGTGTCCGATTCCCAACTGGCCGACGTGATCGTGCGCGAGACCGCCGAACTGCAGCGCCGCGACACGCTGTATCGCGGCGCGCGGCCGCCGCTGCCGGTCGACGGTCGCATCGCGATCGTCGTCGACGACGGCATCGCGACCGGCGCGTCGATGCGCGTCGCACTGCAGGCGCTGCGCAAGCGCCATCCCGCGCGCATCGTGGCCGCCGCACCCGTCGCGCCGGCCGGCGCCCAGCATGCGTTCGACGATCTGGCCGATGCGTTCGTGACGGTGTCGCAGCCGCTGCGCTTCTTCGGGATCAGCCAGTTCTACGCGCGTTTCGACCAGACCGGCGACGACGAGGTGCGCGCGCTCCTCGATGCGGCCCGCGGGCCGGACGACGACCTCACGTCCGCCTGACCCGGCGCCGGCGCGATCGCGGGCGAACGGCTTCGGCCTGCGCGAACACGCGCTGCAGCGCCGGATGGACGTTGCCGTGCCAGCGCGCGCCCGTGAACAGCCCGTAGTGATCGCAGTCGTCGATATCGAGACGCTGGCGCTCGCCGGCCTTGAGGCCGCGGCACATGTCGAGTGCCGCATGCGTCTGGCCGGCGCCGGTGACGGCGTCTCGACCGCCTTCGACCGTCAGCAGCGCGACGCCGCGCAGCGCGGCCGGCTCCACGCGCTGGCCGCCGACTTGCCACGTGCCGTTCGCGAGGCACATCCGCTGGAACACGATATCGACGGTGTCCAGGAAGTATTCGGCCGGCATGTCGAGCAGCGCCGTGTATTCGCGCAGCGCGCGCCGCGCGTCCGCCAGCGCCGTCAGGTCGAAGTGCGACGCGGCGCGCGCGTAGTCCTCGATCAGCGTCAGGAAGCGTTGCGGATACAGCAGCGCGATCTCGCCTTGCTGAAGATAGGTCGGGAACACGTGCCGGCCACGGCCGGGGAAGCGGGGCGGCACGATGTCGATCAGGTGGCGGCGGCACCACGTGAGCGAACGGGACGCGGCCGTGGTGCCGAGCGTGGTCGGGTTGATGCGTGCGTCGAGCGGCCCGCCGATCAGCGTGACGCTCGCGGGCGGTGCGTGGCCGCGCGCGGCGCGCAGCGCGAGTGCGCCGAGTGCGGGAACGGTGGCCTGGCATACGGCGACGACATGCAGCGGCCGGTCGTCGCGGGCGAGCGCGTCGACGAAGCCGTCGAGCGTCGCCACGTACTCGTCGAGCCCGAAGCGGCCCGCCGCGAGCGGGACGTCGCGCGCATTGACCCAGTCGGTCACGCAGACGTCGCCGTCCGCGAGCAGCGCCTCGACGGTCTCCCGCATCATCACGGCCGCGTGCCCCGCGAGCGGCGCACACACCAGCACCGCGCGCCGCGCATCGTCGCGTGCGAAGCGCCGCAACTGGCAGAACGGCGTGCGCGCGACGATCCGCTCGTCGACGGCCGGCCGCCGGATCTCGAAGCGCGGCGGCCCGGCGGCCGGCCCGAGGAGCGGCTCGAACAGGTCGTCGTAGCACGACGACACGGCGTGCGGCAGCGTCGCGGCGGGCCATACGTCGAACGCGTGGCGCGTCGCTTCGCGCCAGGCGCGCATCCATTCCCGCTGCTGCTCGACGACGTCGTACCACATGGCGAACCTCGAGGCGGAAGGGAGGTGAATCTGCATTATGGTCACTCCGGGCGCGCAGCGGGTGTCGGAAACGTGACCGGACGACGCGGATTTCGCCGCGCGTTTCGGCGGCATCGCGCTAGGCGCCGGCGCAGGGCGCTGCTACAGTCGTCGGTCCCATTCCCTCAAGCGGAGCGTTTGCGATGAAGCTGATCGGCATGCTGGATTCCCCGTTCGTGCGCCGTGTCGCCATATCGGCGAAGCTGCTCGACCTGCCGTTCGAACACGAGTCGGTCTCGGTGTTTCGTCAGTTCGACCGGTTCCGGTCGTTCAGCCCGGTCGTGAAGGCGCCGACGCTCGTGACCGACGACGGTGCGACGCTGCTCGATTCGTCGCTGATCGTCGACTACCTCGACCATCGCGTCGCGCCGGAGCGGCGCCTGTTGCCCGACGCCGCCGACGCGCGGTTGCGCACGCTGGTGCCGGTCGGCCTCGCGCTGGCGGCGGCCGAGAAGACGGTGCAGGTGGTGTACGAGCACGCTTTGCGGCCGACCGACAAGCAGCACGCGCCCTGGCTCGAGCGCGTGCTGAGCCAGCTCGAGGCCGCGTACGGCGAACTCGAGCCGCTCGTCGCGGCCGCGAACGGCTGGTTCGGCGGCGCGCGGCTGCTGCAGTCGGACGTGACCGTCGCGGTCGCCTGGCGCTTCACGCAATTCATGGCCGCCGATTATCCGGCGCTCGCGCGGATCGATCCGGCCCGGTATCCGGCGCTGGCCGCGCATTCGGCGCGTGCGGAAGCGCTGCCGGCGTTTGTCGAGACGCCGCTCGCCTGAACGCGGCGTCGATCCCGGCAGCACCGGAACGGCGGCGGGCGACGGCGGCGCGTCCGGCCCCGCCGCGTCGGAACTGGGCCGGCATTCGGCGCATATCGACCCAACCGCAGTCCGCGGCGCGTCCGATCGCGCGTTATTGTTCGGCGCGACGCGCTGGAAACCACGTCGCGCCGCTGCGTTTTATGCGCCCGCGCGCTCGTGCGCTGCCCGCCCGGCCCCGCCCGGCAAGGACGAGCCGATTGTTCTCCGCCGCTGACAAGTGACTTCGCATTCGCGCCGTTTATCCGGATGCGGGCCGTCCCTAGAATCCACTCCATCGAATACGCATTGCCTGATGGAGCCGATGATGAGAGCGCTGATCGAATCGAGTCTGTACCACCCGTCCGTCGTGTTGCCGCTTGCCGCGCTGACGCAACTGATGGTCGAGCGCGACTTCAATCTCGGCCAGGTCGGCCTGATCGTCGCCGCGCGGGGCGCGCAGGCAGCCGTGTCGCGTTCGCGTGCGCTGATCTTCTGCCGCCACTGCGAAGCGCACGCATGAACCCGCGTCACGTCTACGGATA
>NZ_CAJPHM010000044.1:0-42739 GCF_905339955.1 Burkholderia sp. BCC1996 | reverse complement strand
CCCGGCCCGGCCCGTCCTAATAGGGTGCTACTTAGCCCAGGCTATCCATATTGCGACGAGCGCGATTGCAATCCTGGCTGCCGCGCGGCGGGTGGCCGATCTGACTTGTGATACGGTAACAAACGTCATAGGTTTCTCGCCTATACACCCTTATGCTAGCGGGATCCACGACCAAAGGCTTGCCCCCGGTCCAAAGGCGACCGGCCGGCATAGTTGCATCGACCCGTTGTGCTTCAGGGGGCGCCCAAGGTGGGGCACTCGCAGCTCGTACGTCTCATGTTGTCTTTCCTGTGATGAGTTCATAAAACGACAGCGAAGGGGGGGCGCAATGGCAAATGGGAGCGAGGCGGAGCCGCCTAACTCCAGCGTTCATGTTGCCTGAGCGCACGTTCCAGTTCACTTCATCAACTGGCGTCCCCAGCGGTTGCCATCGCATCACGTCCACCGGATAACCCGGAGCAACTGCGATACTTTTTTGCCTGGCTATTGCATCTATTTTTTTGACGAACTAACGTTCGTTAAAGGTTCGATGCGTTGCGGCTCCCGCACTGGTCGCTTCTGCCCCATCCGGGCTGGTCGTTGACGCGATAAGCAGGCCGGTTTTAGCCGTGCCCCTATACCAACATCCAGCGGTGAAAGGGTTCGGACTCCAATCTCTTGGGGGCTGGTGCTGGCACGCGAATTCTCGGGTCAACTGACACCCTGCTGTCAGGAGCCCAACTAGTATAGCGGTATCCACAAACTAGATGGACCAGTATGGAGTTGTCACATGCAGGTGGAAAGCAATACATCAGCAAGCTTACTTGAGCCTTTGAACGTCACGGGCGCAAACGAATCGACTCAACAGCGGCTCTCAGGTCAAATGGGGGCGCGTGCGCTCGCGTTGACTGTTCTGGCGTTCTCCGCACCAATCGCAGTTGTGACCGGTTATATACCGTTCACGATCACCTTCGACGGCGCAGGAGCGTGCTTCGCCTTTATCGTCACGACCGTACTCATGATCTTGTTTTCGATCGGGTATGTGACCATGGCAAAGCACGTACCAAAGCCAGGTGATTTTTACTCGTTTATCAGTTCCGGATTGGGAAAGATCGTCGGGCTCGGGGCTGCGTTCCTTGCGATCGCCTCGTATATTTTCATACTTGGTGGCACTTACGCTTTTCTGGGCATCAGTGTACAGGCGTTCATTTTGAGCCTGCACGGGCCTTCGACAGAGTGGTGGGCTTGGGCCATCCTCGGCTGGGCCATTGTCAGCACCCTGGGGTATTTTCACATCGAACTTTCCGCCAAGATCCTGTCTTTGGCTATGGTTGGTGAGGTGCTGATCGTGATGATCTTTAACGTCGCGGTTCTCGTGAAGGGAGGGAGTGAAGGTCTCCCGATTGCACCGCTCACGCCTGCCGCGTTTTTTCACGGCGACGTCCCTGTTACGCTTCTCTTTGCCATCCTTGTGTTTCTGGGGTTTGAGGCTACAGCCCTGTTCAGGGATGAGGTACGTGATCCGGATCGGACAATCCCAAAGGCAACGTACGCTGCTGTCCTTTTCATCGGTGTGCTTTACGCGCTGTCCGCGTACACCATGGTTGCGGCTTACGGTCAAAAGGCAGTCGACGTAGCAACGAATACTCCGTCGATGATGTTCCCGCATGCAATCGGCGTGTTCGTCGCACCGATCTTCACCCAGATTGCCTATGGGTTCGTGATTGCCTCTGTAGTCGCAGCACTCATCTCGATTCATAACGTGTTGTCCCGTTACGTTCTCAATCTCGCGCTTGACAAGGCGATTCCTATATATCTGGGCCGGGTTCACAGTCGGCATCGCTCGCCGCACCGTGCATCAACAGCGGTGGCCGTCTGCGTGGCGGTGGGGATGATGCCGTTCATCATGGGCAATGTCGATGCAAACACACTCTATGGCCGTATGTGCGGTCTAGGTTCTCTCGGCGTGATTGTTCTCATGACCCTGGTGAGTCTGGCCGTCATCGTGTGGTTTATCCGTGCAGGAGTTCCTGCTGGCGTCAGCATCTTCAGGATTTATATCGCGCCAGCGATCGCAATGCTCTCACTGGGGGCGACAGTTGTATTTGCACTTCTGCATTTCGACCTGGTGGTCGGTGGCGCACCAGGAGAGAATAATGCCTTGGCGTTTGTATTGCTGGCAACCCTGATCGCTGGATCGCTGCTGGCCGTTTACTTCAAGCTGATGCGTCCCCACGTATACGACAGTCTAGGGCGGGCCGACCGCCTGTTTGATCTGGCAGTCGACGATTGATTCGCAGGAGGCGATATCGCGCGGTAGCCTTGGCAAAGTGCGCACTAGCGGGTGACGCATTTATGGAACGTTCCGTGAATGTCAATGGGACGTTCCTACCGCCAGATAGGTGATCGCGCGAGCCCATATGGATAGCGGACGACGTTTCTTTTCAGGATGTACCGGCAACAGCCGTTCCCGCAATTCCGGGAGCTTCAGGAATTTCGACCGAAGGTGGCCGGGCGGCTATATTCACACCGACATTCGGAACACTGCTTCAAGCGCCGAAATATGCTGAATGACATCACGGGGGATCGGAGTCGGGAGTCGCCCGGGTCGATTTGGCGAGTACGCCCATCAGTTCAATTTTCCGACTGGTTCGCAGTCGGTGCCGGGAAAATGCATCCCCTCGTAACAGGAGACGCAGGATCTGCAAAGCGCGGGACTTGATCAGCTTTTCCCCTGAGCCTTGCCTTTACCGATTCCGCGACGATTCTGACAGGCGAAACTGGGATTTCGCGGACGGGCTGGCACGCCACCATGTTGGCGGAAATCATCCCCGGCAGGCGCCGGGCGTCTGTTGCCGGATAGCCTGACTCGCTGACCCAAGTCCAACACGAGCGGCTCGTCAGGATGGCAAATGAAGCCGGTGGAAGGCTGCATCGCCAGCGCGCCGAGCCTCTGGCTCCCGGTGATCTGACATCCGGCACCTGCAGCGCCGCTCCGCATCGGGAGTCCGTCAGGCGTGGCGGTATGTGGTCGGGTAGATACCGTCCTCGTCCGGAATGAGCGTGCATGTCATTTCCGCAAACCCGATATGGCGGTACGCGTGACGTTGCGCGCGAGTTGGGATGCTCCCCGCTGCAGCGTAACCGTGAACCACTTCCGTTACAGGTTGCTTGAGTCTGTCGCATGCAGGACAAAGGGGACCAGCTCGCTGAGGACAACGGTGCAGCGGCGAGATGCTTTGGTGGCTCCTGGGGAGTCTGCTCACTGGGTGGAATCGACCCGAGCACGCGAAGAATTTGCGGCCTTGCGCCTGTCTGGCGCTGTATCCGGAGCGATTTTTTCTGAAGACAGAATCGACCGGGTGACGACGATCGCCATGTGGGCGCAGGCGTCGAGACAAGCCTTGTCTCCATTCCATGCGCACCAGGATCCTGCGCCATTGAGGAGCGTCATCACGATGCGGGATTTGACCTTTGCCTCGACATAGCCCATATCAAGCGCAGCTGCCTCGTAAAGCCCCTCGCAGATCGCGAGCCATTGACGGACTTCCTTGCGGATTTCTGGCTGCAGGAATTCACCAATCCGGTCCGTCGCCACGACGAGATCCCACATATCACACTCTGGTCGTTCTAACTGGCAAATCACATGGAGCCGGACGAGTGCGTCCCAGAATTCCTCCGCGCCTCGGCAACCACCTGTCGCTTCGATAACGTCCATGCCAAAACGGTAGTAGTGCCAGCGCAATGCCTCCGCTACGATCTCATCGCGCCCTCCCGGAAAATGGGAGTATATGCTCGGCGCTTTGAGGTTTACCTCGGTACTCAGCACCCGCATTGATACGGCGGAGTAGCCCATTGATGCGGCGAGCTTGAGAAAGGCATCAAGGATGTTGCGGCGGCCCGGCGTTTGCTCAGACCAGTCGAATTTTTCCAACTGCTGCTTCAGTTCACGCATAGCAGTCTGCACTCGTGTGGGCAAGGTAGTCACTCTCCTGAATAAGGTCCCGAAGCATCTCCTGGGAACACCAATTGATGAACCTCGTGCGTCCGGGTTGGATTCGGCGATATGGTGTATCGCGTTTAACGCGTGAACAAAAAAATACCAGATATGGTGTCAGTGTCTAAGTATAGCGAACATTCGCTAGTACGGGGATCGAATCCGTAATGAGACGCATTATTGATATTTGGGATTGACGGCGGGAGGCACTACGCAATGCTCGATGGCTCAAGGCTAGTTCGCTGGAGCGCCCCAAGGCGATGGCTCGATCGGCTTGCTCCAATGGGGCATGAACTGCGGAACGCGATAGCGCTTCCTCCTGTCGTGCACTTGGCCATCCTCACAACCCTGGCCTTGTCCCAGACTGGGCTGCCCCGCGATATCCAGGGCTCCCCTGTCCTGAGGCCCAGGTCCAGAATGAAACGACAGATATTCGCTGGGAAAGAATCAGACAAGATGGGCAGCTGGTTTCGTCACTGCCATCAGTATTTCCTGCCCATATCGCGCCAGGAGATATAGTGCGCATACGGATGAGCCATCAAGCGAGGGACAGGCAAACGGACCTGCATGCATGCCATCGATCCATCGAGTCAGGCACACACCGGCTTTCGACGGGCAGGGCCAATACGGGCAGGTTGCCCCCGTGTCTGTGATCCAGATGTCTCTCGTGCGCACACTTGTCGATGATGACATTGGTGGGCGAAACGTATCTCAGAAAGAGAGCTGATAGGTCCCAGTATTTTCATCAATGGTGCAGTTTCGTATAAAGGCGCACCATTAGCGCGCACGACTGCGCGCAGGCCGATGCTCGAACCGCATGCAACCGTGAAGGGCTCACTTGGCATGGATGATGCTTCGTCTAAATTAGCGAGCTAACGTTCGTTAGTAGGCCGAGTGCTAAAGGATTTGTGAACGATCAACGTGGGACAGGAAGAAAGATGAGCGAAGTTGAAACAGCGAGAAAAGAAATTCTGCCTTGGGGTAACGCACAGTACGTGGCGAATCCCTATCCATGGTATGACAACGCGCGCCGGAATTTCCCCATCTATCGGGATTTGGACGGTACCTACGTGGTGACGCGTTACGAGGACATGGTCAGATACGGGAAGCTGCCAAGTCTCTCCATTGTTACGCCGGATGGCGCTCCCAGTGGACCCTGGAAAGCCCTGTCGGCGACAGTGCTCAACCTGGATCCCCCGAAACATACGGCTGCCCGCCGGCCCATGAACAAGTGGTTCACACCAAAACTTGTGCAGAAATGGGTTGAGGCAGCGGAAACCTATGTGCTTAACCATTTGGACAGAACGGCTAACGGTGAGCACTTCGATGCCAACATGCAGCTGGGGGTCGGGCCGTCGCATGCCGCAATGTGTAACGCGCTACAGGTGCCGGCAGACGATTTCGAACCGGTAATCTTCTGTATGCACAAGACGATGCGGGCTCTCAGTGAGACTGCCGGGGAAGAGGAGAACGAGCGGGCAACAAAAGCGTTCGAATATATGTTCGGCCGAGTGAGGGACCTTCTTCAATGGAAGCGCGCAAATCCCGGCGAGGGAATGGCCGACGCGCTACTGGGCGGCTACGACAACGGCGACATCAGCGAAGCGCAACTGGTTCAGTCGGTGGTGCTGCTATGGGGCTCCGGCGGTCATAACCCTTCATACATCATCAGTTCGGGGGTTGAATACTTCGCCCGCCATCCGGAGGCTTACGAAATTTTCAAGGCTCAACCGGACAAGCGACCGCTTTTTATCAACGAAATCTACCGGTTGTATCCGCCGGAGCTTTCATTTTCACGCTTTGCGACGGAAGAAATCGAAATCCACGGCGTGACGATTAAAGTCGGGGAGTGCGTCAAGTTCATCATCGATGCAGCGAACCGAGATCCGGATGTCTTTCCCAATGCAAACGAGTTGGACCTTACCCGCCCGGCAAACGCGCTTCAGGGTGTGAGTTTTGGCATGGGGGTGCATCAGTGCGCAGGCCAGATTATCAGCCGCGGGGAGATTGAGACAGTTTTCCGGGTATTGGCGGAGAACGTGGACCGATTCACCCTGGAGGGCGAACCAGAGATGGATAACACCGGACGGTCCCGCGCCTATGTGAACTTGCCGATCTCGGTGGTGAAGTCGGCAGCGTAAGGGTACGAAGTACGGACGCAGGAATTTCCCTGCGTCCGCGTACCCTACCATTGAATCGGCCGTTTACCCGACTCGCAAGCTGTGAGAGATTGATCGATCGTCGTGCGTCGCCCACCAGAATTGGCATCCAGGGAATTATTTACGGAAATCGCTCGAACTGTCGAGTTGAGTTCCTTCTCCGTGATCGCAAGCCGTGGTTAGTGATTCGCGCCGACACTGGAGATTTGGCTGCGTGTTCGCCCCCGGACGGTGGATCTCACTCCGGGAGCGATTTCACGAGGCTGTGGCTGGTTCGCCTGGCTTCATATCGTCGCAACGGCTCAGTGGGCGGTGTAGCCCCCGTCAATGACCTGCTCCGTGCCAGTGATATATCTGGATTCGTCCGACAGCAGGAACAGAACGAGGGACGCAATTTCGTCCGGGTGGGCAAAGCGCTTCAGGGGCACCAGATCGGCTGTATAACCTTTACCCTCAATCATCGGTGTTTCGGTATCTCCCGGATGAACACTATTCACGCGGATATTGGCTGATGCAAGATCCAGCGCTGCGGCCTTCGTCATACCTCTGACCGCAAATTTCGTTGTTGTGTACGCAAGCAGGTTCGGATATCCGACAATCCCGGCAGTCGACGAAACCGTAATGATGGATCCACCTCCTGCGCGACGCATGGAGGGGGCAACCGACTTCATTCCGAGGAATGCACCCACCTGCATGATATCCACGAGGCGGCGGAACATCTCGAGGCTCGTTTCTTCGAGCGACTCTTCGACGAGCACCCCTGCGTTATTTACCAACCCATCGATCGGTCCGGGAAAGAACTCATCAGCAGCTGCGATGACATTTTCCCACCCCTCCTCGCTGCTGACGTCAAGTTGAACAAATGTAGCGGCTCCGTTGAATTCCTTGACGAACGCGTTGCCCCGCACGAGGTCACGGTTTGCGACGAGCACTTTGGCGCCCTCATTTACGAAGCGCCGGACCTGCGCGGCGCCCATGCCGCTCGTTCCGCCTACGACAATAATATTCTTTCCATCAAGCCTTCCGTTCATTGGCCACTCCTTGGCTATATGAGAAAACACGAGAATCACACGTTCCTGCAGATCCAGAATATGCTTATGCTTCACATCTGAAAAAAACCAAACCTTGCAATTGCTCGTAGCATGCCGGACGTGATCCTCCGTGCGAATGCTCCCGGCCTGATGAGCAGCTCCCTGCTGGACGTTCATGAAAATTCGCGGCTCGGTGGCTCGATGATTCGGAGAAACTGAATCTTCGACTGAAAATCATCGTCCCACTGCCGCGCCAAGACATCCAGATGACAATCATTCGATGCTTAGGCGATCGTCAGTGCACTGAAAGTGAAGATGCCCTTCACAGCATGAAATGCCTTGTTGCATAAACGATCGATGTCGCTCGATGTCCCGTTCCAGTCAGTCCACGATGAAGCGCTGTCCAGAATTGCGAGTGCGAGGCGGCCTCTCAATTCGGCATCCATGTCGCAGTATTCGTACGCAGCAGCTTCGTACAGTTTTGAGCAGAGAGATATCCAGTAGTTAACCTCTGATCGCGTCTCGGACGTCAGGAATCCACCGATCTTGTCACTTGCAACAAGCAGATCCCAAAGATTATTCTCAGGCTTTTGAATCTGATGTGAGATATGAACCCTGATCAGGGCTTTCAGGAACTCATCGGCGTCTTGCGTTGGTTTCACGGCTTCCAGTACCGCTGTCCCAAAGCAGTAGTAGTGCCACCGGAGGCATTGACCGACGATCTCGTCCCGTCCATTGGGGAAGTGAGTGTAAATACTGGGTGCCTTGATACCGAGAACGTGGGCCAGGCGTCTCATTGTCACGGCACCGTACCCTTCGGCCGTGGCAACCTTAAGAAACGCATTCAGGATGTTCTTGCGTCCGCTAGTCAATCCGGACCAGTCAAACTGCCTAAGATGTATCTCGAGCTCGTGGCGAACCTGCAGGATCCGCGTGGAAGGTCCCATGGTTACTTCCTGAATTGTTTGTGGCGACCCCGTCCTCCGGAGGCCTTCCGTTCGAATCAAAAAATGGACGTCCTGCACGGATCCGGGATTTGCGTGATTGCGAGCGACCATCCGGCGA
The DNA here is from genome assembly GCF_905339955.1 of Burkholderia sp. BCC1996. NCBI lineage: Bacteria > Pseudomonadati > Pseudomonadota > Betaproteobacteria > Burkholderiales > Burkholderiaceae > Burkholderia > Burkholderia sp. BCC1996. The sequence goes on along the minus strand of NZ_CAJPHM010000044.1, from coordinate 34,508 downwards.
AGGCGTTCGCTCTGGCAGGGAATTGCGCAGTCGCCTGAAGAGGAATCAATGCACGCCCGCTGGCAAGAGTGCACCAGGGGAGGGACGTGAGTTGGGGCACACCCGTTAGCATGCCCCACCAACGACGACTCGAATCAGTACTTCCTGCCTTCGAGTTCGCTCATTACCTCTTCGAGCGACTTACCAAATGCATCAACGATCATGTCTGTCTCGTCGGTATCAATAATCATGGGCGGAGAAAACAGAACGGCGTCGTCCGTTGGGCGGGTAATGACGCCATTCGCACGCATGCGATCAGCGACCATGTAGCCCAGTCGTCCGGACTCGTCGAGGGCCTTTTTCTTCTCCTTGTCGGTGACAAGTTCGACACCGGCAAGAAGGCCGACACCGCGCACCTCTCCCACCAGCGGATGGTCGAGATATCGGCGGAAGCCCTGTCGGAGGCGTTCCCCCATTTTCGCTGCGTTTTCGACAAGGTTGTCCTGCTCAATGATGCGGATTGTCTCGAGGGCCACCGCGGCAGCGACCGGATGACCGCTGGTCGTAAAACCGTGCCACATGCCGCCGTATTTCTCGCTGGCGTCGTAGATCGGGCCGAGGGCCTTCTCGTTCATCGTGAACGCGGCAAACGGAATGTAGCCGGACGTCAGTTGCTTGGAATACACCAACACGTCGGGCTGGAGGTTGCAGGTCTCAGTGCCGAACATATTGCCCGTCCGGCCAAAGCCGCAGATGACCTCATCGGCGACGAAGATGATGTCGTACTTCTTCAGGACTGCCTGAATCTTCTCCCAATAGGTCGCCGGCGGCACGATGACCCCACCACCACCCATGATCGGCTCGCCGATGAAGCAGCAGATCGTTTCCGGACCCTCTGCGAGGATCTTTTGTTCGAGCTCGCTGGCCAGGCGGCTCGCAAACTCATCTTCGGTCTCCCCGGGCAATCCCTCGTGGTAATAATGAGGGCAGGTGAGGCGTACCACCGGCATGATCAGGTCATGACCCCAGTGGTTCGCATCGAGGCCGGTCAGATTGTTCGCCGCGATCGTGGCGCCGTGGTACGCGCGTTGGCGTGCAAGGATCTTCTTGCGCTTCGGTTCGCCCATTGCATTCGAGCGGTACCAGAGGAGCTTAATGACAGTGTCGATCGCTTCGGAACCGGAAGCGTTAAAGAACGCCTTGCTCATTGGCACCGGGGCCATTTCGATGAGCTTCGTGGCAAGCTCGATCGTAGGTGGAGTCGAACGGTGCACGAACACGTGATAAAAGGGCAGAGTGTCGTATTGGCGCTTCGCCGCTTCGCCAATGCGCTTTTCGCTAAAGCCGAGGCCAGCGCACCACATGCCAGACATACCCTCAAGGTATCGCTTGCCAGCGTTATCAACGACAAACACGCCGTCACCCTTCTCAATGATGATAGGGCCGACTTCTCGATGTTTGATGTGGTTCGTATGGGGATGAAGGACATAGTCAATATCCTTCGTCTCGAGCGATTTCATAAATTTTACGTCGTTCAAGGCTTTACTCCTTTAACTCGATGGTCATCGGGCTGGATTTTCCGCCCGGTTCTACGAAAGGCGTGTGGCTGACTGGTGACAGACATCGGGCATGCACCTGGCGACCGTCCGGCCGTCAGCTTTTCTGATGCGCGAGCTCAACCAGTTGAGGCAGAATCTTGTTGGCCCATTCGACGGCGACGTCGGAGAGTGCTTCCCCTTTCGCGGCATCATGTCGCCCGATTTCCCCGACCGGTGAAGCACCGAGTTCAAACAGCAGGCCCGCCACCAAGTCAATCCCGTTGCCATAGGTATCGTATGTGCTGTCTCCCAAGCCGAACGCCGCGAATCTCAGGTTGCCGAGATCCGGCCGTGTATTCTTGAGCGCCTCGTAGAAAGGCGCGGTGGTCTCGGGCAGTTCGCCTTCACCATAGGTGGAGGTAATGACGATGACGACGCCAGCTTCGGCCAGTTCCGATACATCGTACTTCTCCATCGGGATAATCTGTGCTTCGGCTCCGGATTCGATAATGTATTCGGCGATATCATCAGCCGCCATTTCTGAATTTCCGCTTTCGGTTCCAAATAGGATGCGAATAAGCATACGAATAATCCTTGTAAACGGTTATATTGTGACGTGATGTTGTGAGCGGGTGTTACTTATCTTAAGTATTAAAACTCAGTCGGCAACGGGTAGGGCCTGTCGCTGCGCAATCGAAACCATAAATGAAGCGTCGGTCAACTTGCGACGGCAACGATGCGAAGGCGAATTGGAGCATTCGTACCTGTCAATCTCTCTCCAGCCATCAAAATCGATCATTTTCGATCTTATTTTGTCTTCGACATATGAGAAGCCGCGTCCTTTCTCTTTAAGAAGACCGGATTCGAGCATTGTGACGATCTGCTCAGATACTTCTTTCGCGTCCTTGCGATTTGCAGCAATGGTGCCTTTGCCGTTGCGATTTAGCCAACCTACCTTGAATACATTTGAGCCAGTCCAGCTGTCATCGCTTCCGGACACCTCTCCACCTGAGAGGCAATTCGTGAAGCCGGTAGCACAGATCACCGTGTCGACCAGAAACAGATTGTGCGTTGACCCATTTGTTCGGTTGACCGCAAGCTCGTTGCCGTGTTCTCCGCGCATAAAAGATTGCGGCGCGGCAAGGAAGTGAAACCGGATTTGCACGGGATTCGCGCTGGATTCGACGGTGACGCTTCGGGCTGAGCTCTGGTGAGTCGCATCGCGAAGTAATGCTGCCGCTTTGCAGCTCTCAAGATCAAAATCTTCCGTGCCTGTCACCTCAAATCTCGCGTCCGGAAGTGCCAGCACCTCCTTGAGCATTGACAGATCAAACTTCGCCGCGGATACCGGGGACCGGCCAAAGATGTCGATTGATGAGATCCCGTGAGCTTTGAACGCTTTCAGACGATCGTCGTCCACATCGCTACCGGCTAGGTCGGATTCGCTCTTGCACAGAATGCGAACTACATCCATCGCGACATTGCCCATCCCGATCACGGCAAGATGCTGCCCGAGCGGTGTGATTTCTCGCCCCTTCTTCGATAACCGGTGGTCAAGATCCGGGTGACCGTTGAGCGCCTTCAGAATCGATCCAGCACCCACAATTGCGTCAGGCAGATCGGTTTCGATCGGGAGATAACGATCGTGCTGGAGTCCCGTCGCCCTGACGACAACGTCGAAATTTTCTGCAATGTCCTGAAACCCGAGATCGGTGCCGATAGTTATGTTGGCGGCCAATCGTACGCCGTCACGCTCGAACAGCCGATCAAATTGGTCTGAAACGGCCTTTGTGCCCTGGTGATCGGAGGCTACGCCATACCTTAGCAGTCCGTACGGTGCAGGGAGCGATTCAAATATGGTGATCTCCGCATCCGGCCATTGCCGCCGCAGGAACTGTGCCGTATAGCAGCCTGAAGGGCCGCTGCCTACGATAGCAATCGTGGGTCTTGTCGTCGACATATCGGTAACTCCAAAGGTACAACACCAGCTTAGTGTGCTCGTACTTACGAACGCAAGTTAGGTTTTTCCTTATGGAAGCAGGAGCCGTGCCAGTTCAATATGCGTTGTGAACCGGACTTTCGCGCGTGCGTCGAGCCAATGGGCGGATCCAGTGTGGTGCATGAAGCTCGTTGATGGTGCGACTGGAACCCTCGGAAGAGCATTCCGGCGCAATTGTCCTGAGCTGGAACCGGGCTCAAGGCGCTGATTCTTCACGTGTGTCGCGCGACCGGCGCCCAGATCAGATCAATGGTCCGGACTGGCCCGCCCGCTGCTCGAGCGAAGCCGGGCGGATCCGCGTCCCTCGCGGGAGCGAGGCGCATTCATTGGGAATTTGGTCGCGGGCGCGGGATCGAATTCGCTGGATGATACCGTCGCGGGGTGCACTATCTGCGGGATGCGCGACAGATGCCGAACCTCGCGAGCGCCACCGCGAGCGTGTCTGGAGAGCGTATCGGCTGGACGGAGGTGGCGCAAGGCACGTCGATATCAACCGCCAGCAGGGGAGTACGTCGCACCTCGCTGCATCCGGTTGATATCATCACCAGGTATTGGTAGTGCGATTGCCTATATCATGCCGCTATTGGCCGGCTTCATCCGGCCGCCGCCGTCGATACGGACGCTTGTTCCATTCATCATCGGATTCGTGATAAGGGCGGCGATGAGTTCGGCAAATTCGCGAGGTTCGCCCGGGCGCTCCGGGAACGCACGTTCAATGGAGAAGACCAACTGGTCCTCGTCCGCTGCCGGTTCCGCGAAACTGGAAGCAATAACGGACAGGACCCGGATTCCATAACGACCGAGTTCCCGTGCCAGAGGCAATGTCATGGCAATTCGCCCACCCGCTGCGGCGGCCAACGCGGCTTCGTTGACTGCGCCGTCATCTGCAGTTTCCAGGGCTGTGTTGATGATGACGCCGCGCTCACCGCCTTGATTCGGTGGAAGGGAGGCGGCGGACGCCGCAAACAGACGCAGGATATCGAAAATACCGACAAGGTTGCTTGTAATGACTCTCTCGCATCGTTCCAAAGAGCAGGGCGATACGTTGTTGCGGTAATCGGCTTCGGCAATGGGAAATTGATCGCAATATTCGTGGCAGTTCACCAGTATCCTCGGCGGCCCGAGCGTTGCTTCGATGTGCCGAAAGGCTGCTTCCACAGAGCGTGGGTCAGTGATGCTCACGGCGAATGATAGGTGCGAGCTGGACGACGGGAGGTTGTGTGGTGCTGCGCTGTCGGTGGCAAGCCGTGCGACCTTCGCGCCCCGGCTTTCGAGTAGCAATGCAACAGCATTCCCGAGCGCAGAGTCGGCTCCGGTAACCACGGCCACGGTATTGGAGATTTCCATATGCGTCTCAGTATCGAGCGGGCATGCGAAGTCCACCATCCAGTCGCAAGACGGTGCCGTTCAACATGGGCTGCTCAAGGATGGAGGTGACCAGGTCTGCATACTCTTCAGCGGAACCAGGCCTGCGCGGGTAAGGTGGGACAGCCGAAAAAACGACCTTTCTTGACTTCTCGGGTAACTGGGTTGTCATCGGAGTTTCGAAGACTCCCGGAGATATCGCATTGACGCGAACACCAAACTTTCCTAACTCGCGCGCAAGCGGAAGCGTGATTGCCGATACTCCGCCCTTTGACGCAGAGTAAGCCGCCTGACCCATCTGCCCTTCAGTTGAGGCGATCGAACTGGTATTGATGATGACACCGTTCTCGGCGTCGTGTCCTTGCTCTAGGGCCGTCGAGATCATATGAGCCGCGGCACAGCGTATCGTGTTGAGCGTGCCGATCAGATTAATCTCGATGATGCGCCGGAATTCGTTCAGCGGCATCGCACCTGAGCGTCGGACTGTTGTTCCTGGCGTTGCGACGCCAGCACAGTTCACTAGGACAGCAGCCGCACCGATATGCTTGCGGATTGATTCGAACGCGTCTTCGACCTGCGCAGCGCTTGACACGTCCAGCTGATATGTGGCGACGCCCTCCTGCTCGAGCGTTTCAAGCGTGGCTGGATTGGCGTCTATCGCCACTACGTGTGCTCCGCGTCTGCGCAGCTTGCGCACGCAAGCCAAGCCGAGGCCTGATGCGCCTCCAGTTACAACTGCAACCTTGTCTTCGATTCGCATCTTTGCCTCGTTTTGAGCTTTCGCGGAGTGCGGTGGCTTATTTTCCGCCAATCATCTTGCGGTATTCGGAGCGCGACGCGATGGGGCGTCCGGTTACTGCGGAGATGTTCTGCGCCAGCTCGAAAGTTTGCATGTTCGACTGGATACGATCGTCACGATGGGGCCACAACCAGTAGGTATCCTCCATACCGACGCGGATATGCAGCCCCATCAGGGCGGCAAGCGTGGCGACGTACATCGAGGCTCGGCCTGCTGCACATACCATGATGAACGCGTCCGGGTCGATGTCACGAATGGCGCCGACGCTTCGCGTCAATCCTTCAATCATCTGCCGCGGATTGTCCATTGGGCTGCAGCCGGGAAGCGCGGGCAGGATGAGCCACACGGCCGGCGTCTTCAATAGCCCGCTCTTGAGCAGGAACCGGTCAGCGTTGGAGACGTCCGCGTCGGTGTAGACCGCGATCTCGGGGATGGCGCCGGACTCGACAATGAGCCGGGTTTTCTCCATCATCAACGGCGCAGGCTTGGCAAAAAGGGAATCACCGATATACGTGACCGTCGTATTCACTGGCGCTGCGTCGAGCAACCCAGAATCGAGAACCTTTTTCATCTCTTCCCATTCGCCATCAAGTGCCGGTACGAGACATCCATCGACAGCGAGGTCCGGATATTTGGCCTTCAACGGCTCGATTACCTCTCGGAAACGCGACGGAGAGAGGACGTTGAACCCTTCGTCGTCACGCACGTGGATGTGAACGGTGCTGGCGCCCGCGATGAGAACCTCTTCGGCAGATTCGCGGATGGCCTTCGGGGTTAAAGCCTGGTGCGGATTCTGGTCATGGCGGAAAAACGCCCCGGTAATGGCGACCGAGACCGCGAGCTTCTCGGGGATAGCCCACGGGACTGAGATTGGTGCATCATGCAGCGCAGAACGCTCAAGGCTGAGAATCTGCGGCGCGCCATAGGGCTTCCAGATCATTCGGCCATGGTCGCGCGCGACGCTTCGTTCAATGCGTTCCCAATCAATTTTCGTCATTTTCAGAGTTCCTTTGGTTGCAGATCAGTTGGGTGAAAAAAGAAGTACCAGCGCAACACGTGCACCCCATGCCTTGTGGTTCGCACGGCTGCATCTTCTCAAGGAGGTTTGATGCCCATGCATTGACTGCGGGGGTTTGAGTGGTGTCCAGGGCGATTGGAGTGAGCGTCAGATGGTGCTCTCCAATCGGAAAAGTGAATGCATCACCCTCCTCACCCACGCGGGACAGTCGTGCTCGTCGGAATCCGGGCGCCGCATGCAGGTCCAGGTGGACAACGGCGGGGTGCGGGGGAGGCGCGTCGAAGAGGTGCACTGCGACTTCGGCAACATATTCAGCCGAGCGGTTAGCCGCCATACCTTCATCGCCGACACAATGTCGAACCGTCAGGGTTGCGGCCCCATCATTCGCCGCGGCAGCAGCCAATTGGAAACCCGCGCTGTCCCGAAGTGAGTCAACTGTCGAGAGGCGTTTGTCAACGCAGCAAATAAAGATGCGCGGAACTGGGGGGCTGGAATCAATTCCTCGCGGCGAGCGATCACAACAGGAGCAGATCTCATCAATCTCGAAGTCATACGCCTGGATTCCCGTCGCCCTGAGCATGCCGACCGTCTCGATCAGGATCGAAGGATCGACATGATTTTCGCGGGTAACAATTGCCTGTATCACTTTCGTAAAGCTCGCTAGTTGTTGCGGACGCGGGGTAAGCATCCTGATGCCGGTTGGTCTGAATTCCGTGGCGCCCAGCGGGGAGTCGTCACAGAACGCATGGTAGGGAACTGAGCGAGAAACCGCCGGGGGGAGGGGGGCCAAAATGTACGCGAAATGGGACAGTTTCAGGATTACGGCTTTGTGATGATCACGTTCCGCTGTCTGGTCGAAAGAGTGCTGCCTCGAGCTATCAGGCGGTACTTGCCCATTGAGACAGATTGGGATGCGGCATCGATAAAGTTCCGCGTCACTGAATGGTTGCACATAGGCGGCGTCACACCGCTTCCACCCGGGAAGCGCTATCCACCTACGTCATGTCGGCGTTGCCCGCAAGTGATGCGGGTGGTAAATCTGGACGCCTTGCGTATGAGCACGAGCCGCGCGTAGGGTGTTGTCGCACGAAGTTGCACAGCCGGCGACGGTATGCCGGACCATCCAGCGAGTCATGTCCAGAGAGCTTGCGTGTGATTCCCCAGACTGGTGGACTAGGTTTCGATCACGGTCGCGTGCCACGGCTTTCGATATTCTTCGGTGTCGAATCCACGATCCGTCCAAACACAGAAACTGGATTGACAGTGGTCGCCGGCGCCCATGGCGACTGGGCGGCTTGGCCTCAATGAGCGGCAGCACCTGGTTCACTTCGCAGTTGCTGGCGCTTGTAGGGAACGGTGTGAGCGCGATGCCTCCCGCATGGCTGGCGAGGTAGTGCCTGGAATTAAGACTGGGAAAATTGGTAGGAGACTGGCGGAAACGCGTGCGAAGCGATGGTCATGGATCACCGGTTGGCACGATTCATTGCACGCAGCTTTGCCAGGAACATTCCTGCAGCAGGCCACAAGGCTCACGCTTTTGCCGGTTAGCTCGCCTGCGCGAGCGACCTACAATTGATCCACGGCTCATTTTGGGGCGGAAGCCCGTCCCCTAGATAATCAGATTTCGGCAACAAAAAATGTCGGTTAGCGCGGTGCGCTTGTGGTGCGCGCGTCGTTCGCATGTTTGCATAAGCGGCGCTGCTAGCGCGCGACTATGCCCACCTCAAACTCTTTGAAAACAGCATGGGGTGGGCGATCGGTGGGTCCGGCAAGCCATCGAGCCCTCTTTAATTGCGCAAACGAGCTTTTGATTATCATCAAATTGGGGCGATCTGTCGGGTGTGTGATGGCAATTGATGTGGGCGGTGGTCCGCAACCGCCGGTCATCTCACCGGTGCAGTCTGGCAGTCGGGCCCCTCGGACCAGCAATGTTGCGTTGGGGTTTCTGTGTAGCGACATTGAAGGCGTTCCGGTTCATAGTTAAAGCTAACGTACGTTCGCTAGCAAAGGTGGCGGAGTTGAAAATCATGGAGAGCGCAGCACAGATTGGCGGCAATGTGATTGGTAAGGCAGCTAACTTACCCAGCGGCCACATGATCGAGGAACATCGTCATCGGCACGGCCAGTTGGTCTACGCCGTTTCGGGCGTAATGGAAGTAACGACACAGCGAGGTCTCTGGTTAGTCCCGCCGATGCGCGCGGTTTGGGTGCCACCGGACGTCAACCACAAAATGCGTGCGCGCGGCGCGGTGCAACTTCGTACGGTGTACGTCGATCCAGAGGCCCTGCAAGAGAATGCTGCGGAGGCACCGCGAACGCTTTCAGTAACTCCGCTTCTGCGTGAACTTATCTTACGGGTTGTTGCGATACGCGCGTCCGAAGACTTGCGCGAAATAGATCGCCAGGTATCGCGTCTGCTTGTCACTGAGATGACGCAACTCATGACGGAGCCGGCGAGACCATCAGAGGATGCTCTTCCGCTCCCTAGCGGCCGTGACAAGCGACTGGCAAAAATTTGCCAAGCCGTACTCGACGACCCGGGCTCACCTTTGGGACTCGAGGAATGGGGAAACATTGTCGGGGCATCGAAGCGTACGATGGCGCGCAAGTTTCAATCCGAATTCGGTATGTCGTTCTTCACATGGCGACAACAAGCACGTGTCTTCATTGCACTTTCCAGGCTTAGTCAAGGTGAGTCCGTCACGTCGGTCGCCAGCGACTTGGGGTATGAAACATTGGCAGCGTTCTCATCGATGTTTAGACGAGTGACGGGAGTACTCCCTAGTAAGTACTTCAGCGACAGTGACACCTCCGCTTCACTTGGGACCTGATCATCTGGCGGCACATGGCACCCCGTGACAACAGTCGATTGCACAGGTGGGACGGATAGAGAATTCCGCGATCCCGCTTGGGGGCCGCAGGAGTGCCAGTTCGAGCAGTCTGGCCCGGAAGCAAGCTTAAGCAGTGCGGATAGCGGTCTCGTCCGTCATCTGACACGCAAAGTTGGTTGGTCGAGTTCGATATTGCCACGATGTCGTGACTGCATGTCTCGTCCCGTGATTCTAGCAAGCTGACCGTCTCAGGCGAAACGCTCGGAAAATTTTCCCTATTGTCCTGCGGGTATCGATGGACAAATGGGGCGGTTGTCGCGGGTTCGTTAACCGATAAAAGACGTCCATGCACGAGTGATGTGGTTAAAGCAATCTAGTGAAAGATTCCGGAAGATGACGGATAGCATACACGAAGTGAAAGTTTGAGATTGACGTCTTGGAATATTTTGTATACCTAATCAAATATGAAGAAAATAGACGAAGAAGTGTCACTTTCGGCGTGATGTTTGTCCCTCGCTAAGACGCTCAAAATTAGAGAGATCGATAACATGATGCATATGCGCGTGTAAGAATAATCAAGCCGGTCAAGAATTTCATGACCGGGCGATGGTGAACCGCACGAAAGCGAACGATCGCTGCAGGTGCTGGGCCCGGTTAAAAGATTGAACAGGTAAAGGAACGACAAATGGCATCGGAAAAGGATCTGTACCACGGAGTCCCCCGTGAAGGAGCGTTCGATCAATCGCCCAACCACGACCGTTGGGGCCAGCCGTTAGGGACCCATAGCGTAGGGCGCTGGCGTGTCGATGAAAGCGTGAATGTCGTTTGCGCGCTGGACGGGAATGAGGGGGAGTACCGTACATACACGGTAAGGCCAGCCTCATATGACGCAATGTTCCGCGACGCCGTTGACCGGAACATATCGGCGGAGGCGGTCGTGTGCGGTGAACGCCGCGTCACGTACAGCGAACTCAACACCTTGATCGAAGTAACGGCGCGAGGGATGGTCGAGGCAGGGTTGGTCCGCGGCGATCGCGTAGCTGTCATGCTCGACAACCGTCTTGAATACCTCGTTGCAATGCTCGCATGTGTTCGGGCCGGCGGTATTGCCATTCCGCTTGGCACCAGACTGGGGACAGCGGAGGTTGAATATATTGTCTCTGATGCAGCGCCGGTCTTCGCCATTACCGCGACCGAGTGGTATAAAAAATTTCCTTGTAGAAGCAGTCTTAGGGCAACTTGGCTTGTCGATGGCATCGCAGGAGACGCGAGATCATTTGACGAACTACAAAATTCGAATGGAGAGCCGCCGCTTCCTAAATTGAATAGCAACGACGTAATGATGATTGTCTACACGTCGGGCACAACCGGGAAGCCAAAGGGAGCGTGTTTGACGCATGGAAATTTCATTCATACGTGCCTGCATTACCTGTATGCGCTGGCAATCGACAGACCACAGCGAAGTATCCTGACCGTCCCAGCGACGCACATTGCGGGTTTTGGACCGCTTGTTTCCGTCACTCTTGCGTCTGGCGGAACTATCGTGATGGTTCGGGAGTTCAAGGTCAAGCGGATACTCGAGTTGATCGAGCGCGAGCGGATCACCTACGCAGTCCTCGTTCCATCGATGTACCAGCTGATTGCAATGAATGAGGCGACTCACGAGTACGACCTGTCGTCATGGAAGTACGGCGTCTACGGCGGCGCGATCATGCCGCCGGCCACGATTGAGCGGTTTTCCAGCATCGCACCGACGCTCCGGATGATCAACGCATACGGCGCGACGGAGACCTGTGCAGTATGCACAATCATGGCGCCGGAGCTCACTGCAACGGCACCGGCAAGCGTCGGACTCGCCCTTGAATGCACGGAAATCCGGGTCGTGGACGAACACGGCGAGACTGTACCAGTTGGAGAGAGTGGTGAGTTCTGGATTCGTGGCCCGAATGTGAGCCCCGGCTACTGGAATAACAGTGAGGCTACAAAAAGCGCCTTCCTGAATGGTTTCTGGAAGAGCGGGGATGTTGGTAGCAGGAATTCAGACGGACTTCTATACGTTCACGATCGAATTAAAGACATGATTAACCGCGGTGGTTTCAAGGTGTTCAGTGCCGAGGTCGAAAATGCAATCATGGGACATTCCGAAGTCGAAGAGTGTGCCGTAGTTGGGACTCCAGACGAGGTGTTGGGGGAGCGTGTATTTGCTTTCGTTAAGCTGAAGATTGATTCGAAGCTTGGAGGATCTGAACAAATCAAGGAATTTCTTCATGAGAGAATCGCCGATTACAAAATTCCGGATTTCTGGCAGATCGAGCATGTGAATCTTCCTCGGAACCAGAACGGAAAGCTGCTGAAGAAGGAATTGAGGGATAAGGCTATTGACCGCCTGACCCAGATTTCCGGGGGGAGAGCCTAGGGAAGTAGCTCAATCCTCATTTTTTAAAAAGTACGATATAGGAGACGAAAATGAGCGGATCTGTCAAAGACAAGGTTATTGTTGTGACTGGTGCTGGGCGCGGGATCGGGGCTGGTATTGCAGCGGATCTGGCCAAAAACGGCGCACACGTTGTGGTCGCGGACCTCAACCGCGATGGCGCCTCCCAGGTGGCTGAAGAAATCAAGGGCGCAGGTGGACAGGCTTTTGCGACCGCGCTGGATGTCGCGAATCGAGAGCAGGTCAAGTCGATGATCTCGGAGGTTGTGAGCAGGTTCGGTCGACTCGATGTCATGTTCAACAACGCAGGCATTAGTCAAACCTGTCCGTTCCTGGAAGTCACCGATAGCGACTTCGACAGAATCATGGCCATCAACGGGCGGGGCGTGCTGATCGGAACGCAGGAGGCGGCGCGCCAGATGATCGCCCAAGGCGGCGGAGGAAAGATCATCAACACTACGTCGATTGGCGGCAAACAGGGCTGGCCGCTTTACGCACATTATTGCGCATCGAAGTTCGCGGTGGTTGCATTGACTCAGGCTGCCGCGCGGGCGCTGGGTGAACACAAGATCACGGTGAACTGTTTCGCGCCGGGTGTGGTGGCAACCGAACTCTGGACCCAGCTCGACGAAGATTCCCGGAAGTACGGCGTCACGTCAAAGCCGGATCAGCTGATCAAGGACTTCTCGCAGGGCATCCTGCTGGGCCGTGTGTCGACCCCGAAGGATGTTGCAGGTGTCACGACCTTCCTCGCGTCTGATGCGTCCGACTACATTACGGGGCAGACCATCATGGTCGACGGCGGGATGGTGCTCATCTGAGCTTCGACAAGAGACCGTAGATGGCAGGAGGCCGCAGTCAGACGGCAAATATCGAGAGTCAATCATGCTAAATAAAATCATTATCCGATATATAGCCGCTGCTGCGGTTTGCTACTTTACAACGCCGTCAGCCGTGTTCGCGGATACTGCAACGCAGCTGATGCAAAGCCGGTTGGGAACTTCCCTGGCAGATCCGGTAGTGACGGATTCCTTTCAACGTGCTGCACGCCCCTTGACCGATGCACAGCGAGCCAAGGCGTTGCAATGCTGGAAGGCCAATGGGTGTACGACAGGAACAGGCGGGAAGCTGTCAGTGGCGTACGCAGATGGATTTGGCGAGAACGTCTGGCGTCGCGTGACCGAGATGGAGTTCATCCAGCAGGCGTTGACGTATCCGGAAATCGGCAAGATTCAGTATTCGTCAGCACGGGGGGACGTATCGAAAGCTATCTCGGATCTGAACTCATACATCGCGCAAGGCGTCAACGTGATCGTTCTTTACGCGGATTCCGGAGCCGCACTAGCACCGACCGTGCGGGAGGCAAGGGAAGCCGGCATTACGGTTGTCCTGAACAACGGCACGGAAGCGGGCGCGCCAGGGAAGGACTACCCGACTAGCGTTCACGAGAATATCTGCGCCCTCGGGCAGGAGTTTGTAAACACCATCGTTAGGGACAATCCTTCGGCGAAGTCGGTGGTCGCACTTGGCGGGACGCCCGGTAATACCATCAGTTCCGAGTGGCAGAACTGCGCCACAAAGCAGACAAGCAAGCTTGGCCTCAAGATCCTGACGCGCATCGATACCAATTGGACCCAGGAGGGCACTTTTCAGGCGATCTCGGCTGCGCTATCCCAATATGGAAATTTTGATGGCTGGCTCTATGAGTACGCCGACGGATTTCGGGCTGCGCTTCGCGCCTACAAGGCGGCCGGCCGGCCAATTAATACCGTTGTGACGTTGCGCACGGACGAACAGGGCCTGTTCTGCGACTGGGAGTCGTTAAATAACCCGAATTTTCGCATTTACTACTCGTCAGGCGGAAACTTCACGGCCAGAATTTCGTTGACAGCGGCGATGATGGTGAGATCCGGCGCTCACATCCCGAGCACGATCTACGTACCGTTTTCAATGAAACCCGCGAGGAAGGGACTCTGTAACCGTGACCTGCCAATGGAAACATCGCTTTCAACCTTGGTGGATCCAGCGACGCTCAAGGCGATGTTTCCCAAGTGATCCATTTTTCGCTCATGAAACGCTTGAGATAACTCCTGCTCAACGGATGACCTAGACCATGAACGAATCTGTCTGTAACGACGCCCGAGCGGTTGTTCTCCGCCTCAGCGATGTTTCGAAGACCTACCCTGGTGTCCGGGCGCTGGACCACGTCAGCATCGAATGTCGTGCTGGAGAGATTCACGCGATTCTTGGGGAGAACGGCTCCGGGAAGAGCACACTCATGAAGATCGCGAGTGGCGCTGTCAAGCCGGACAGCGGCACGGTGCATATCGGCGGTTCGCTGCTGGCAGTGTCCGATCCACGCGCGGCTCGCGAACTGGGGCTCGCGACCGTCTATCAGGACGATTCGCTGATCCTTGAGCTGACGGTTGCCGAGAACCTTCTCCTTGCAGCTGGTGGCTTGAACGTCAGCTACCAGGATTTGATGCCCTGGGCCGAAGCGGAGCTCCGGCCGTACGGTGTTGACATCTCGCCTGCTGACATCGTCGCAGATCTGACGCCTGCGCAGCGACAGTTCGTTGAAATCGTGAAAGCGCTTCAGTCGAAACCGCGAGTTCTAATCCTGGATGAGCCGACGTCTACATTGGATCTTGCGGGCGTGAAAAAACTGAATGATGTCCTGCAGGACGTCACAGCCTGCGGCACGGGCGTCATCTACATCAGCCACCGCTTGCCCGAGATTCTTGAATTGGCTGAGCGAGTCACGATTCTGAGAGATGGTGTTTATCGAGGAACCTATCCGGTACGACCGGATATGGAAGAGAGTGAGCTTGTAACCCTGATGGTGGGCCGGGATATCGAGGCCGCACAAATGGAAACGCGCAAAAGTCACTCGACACAGGAGTTACTGCGAATCAGGGACTTATCTGGAGATGGATTTCACAAAGTATCGTACGACGTTTACCTAGGAGAGATAGTTGGTCTTGCGGGTGCGGAGGGAAATGGACAGCGCGAGGCGTTGCGGGCTCTCGTCGGACTGGACTCGCGCACCGACGGTTATGTTGAGTGTGGCGGTCGTGTCGTCGACACGTCATCGCCTGCTGTTGCCTTGCGGGGAGGCATTCTTTATCTCAGTGCGGACAGAAAGGGCGAAGCGATGTTTCCTGAGCTCGGGGTCCGAAAGAACATGGTTCTGCCAATTTTAGGCAGGTTTCTCCGGTTTGGAGTGCTTCGAGCCGCTGCCGAAATTGGCTATGGTGAGGCTATGAGGCGGGACTTTGGCGTTGCCGCAGCCAACCTCAATGCACCTATCCGCGGACTTTCCGGTGGGAACCAGCAAAAGGCTATGCTCGCGCGTTGCTTTCGATCCGGAGCACGAGCCGTTCTCCTCGACGAGCCCACGCAAGGGGTCGACGCCGGCGCCCGCTATGAGATCTATGGCGCGATTCAGGAGAACATCCGTGAAAATGGCTGTTGTGTGATCAACTCATCGGATGCGCAGGAACTGGCTACGATCTGTGATCGGGTGCTGGTCTTTTCTCGTGGGCGCATTATCAAAGAGCTTGCCGGGGAAGACGTAACCGAGGAGCGTATTGTCACAAGTTTCCTCACCGCGCGTGGGTCGGAAGTTATCGGGGACAGTGGCCGCCTAGAACCGGAAAATGACCGTGATCGGTACGCGACGTTGAAGAAGCGTTTCGCTAATGGGAGCGCCGACGCGATACTACCCATCGTCCTGCTCACCATTCTCTCATTTCTGGTCAGTGCCTATGCGGCGGGAGAAAGCGAAGTCTTCCTGAAAGGCATCAACATCCGGCATCTGCTGTATGCACTTACGCCTACCGGACTAGTTGCGATGGCCCAACTGAACGTTTTAATTGTTCGAGGCATCGACATCTCGGTTGGCTCAGTGATGAGTCTTATTGTGGTCCTGGCTTCCTACGTGGTTGCTCAGGGAGGAACCTCCCTAGAAATATCGGCTGGAGTTCTAGCTTGTCTGGTTGCCGGACTCGTAATCGGGCTCGTCAACGGGGCGGTAATCCGGTTTGTTCAGGTTAACGCAATAATCACAACGATTGCATCCCTCAGCATTCTTCAGGGATTTGCGCTGGTTGGCAGACCGATACCAGGCGGTTTGATAAGCAGCGACCTCGCCGATCTGCTGCGGTCTCACATTGATTTCATACCAGTCTCATGCATTGTGTTGATCGTGCTGGCGATATGCTTTGACTTCTGGCTCCATCGCACCCGTTCCGGGCTTGAAGTCAAGGCAACCGGGTTCAGGGAGGAGGCGGCGAGACGAAATGGTGCGCGTGTGACGTGGATTCATATCCGAGCCTACATCGTCTGCGCATTTCTAAGTGCATGTGCCGGAATATTTCTGGGCGCGGAGGTTGGCGTTGGACATCCAACAGTCGGCCAGAATTATGCATTGACCAGCGTTGCCGCGTCGGTGCTAGGTGGGGCAGCGCTCAGTGGTGGACGTGGCTCCTTCTCGGGCGCACTGCTGGGCGCATTTTTCTTCACGCTGATTGTCAACGTGATATCGATTCTTGGCCTGAGTTCTGCAACCGGGTTGATTGCAGGTGGAGCAATGACATTGACAGCGGTGTTTCTATACTCAGGAAACCGTAACGTAATGAGATTCTTAACCGCACGATCGGCATGTGCTGGCAAGGCAGAGCGTTTTCTATCGCAGTAGGCTTGAATGATCTGGCAGAAGTACAAATCGGAAATCTGCATGAATACATCTACACCGAAGGCGGAAAGCTATGGCGAAGACGGCCGCGACCGGCAACGTTGCGGGAAACCTATCGCATTGCCTCAGCGTCGTTTTGGGGCCATCTGGATCGCTGTCATCATTCTGATGGTTACGCTGCGGGTATTCGTTCCTCGCAGCGTGGAGACGGGGGCGCTCATGGCCATATTGCCGCTCGCCGCTTTCCTGGCGACGGCTGCGATCGGGCAGACCCTGGTGATGATGACGGGCGGTATCGATATGTCGGTGCCGTCGACGGTGATGATATCAAGCGTGATGCTGCTCGCGGTTTCGGGCGGAAATGATGATCGACTCATGCTGTCGATCCTGGCGGCACTTGCAGCAGCAGTCGTGGTGGGCACGTTCAACGGATTGATGGTTGCAGTTTTAGGGTTGAACTCGCTGATTGTGACGCTGTCGGTTGGTGCGCTGGTCAGCGGTGGCGCGCTCTGGTTCTGGCAGAGTCTCTCGGCCGAGTCCAGCGTACCGCCACGCCTCGCCAACTTTTCGAGTGAACTCATCTGGAATTTGCCTATGTCATTTCTGGTATCCGTGGGGTTGACTCTTCTAGCCGCTGTCGTTTTGCGCCGTACGGTACTCGGCCGAAGGTTTGAGGCAGTCGGCGTCAGCCCGCGAGCCGCTTATGCGACAGGCACCCGGACGTGGCGGTATCAGGCAGGCGCGTACATGGCAGCCTCCTTCCTGTACGGTACGCTGGCAGTACTGTTAAGTGGATTCTTGCGTAATCCCACGCTCGACGTTGGGGCGCCGTATCTGCTGGCCCCTATTGCCGCGGCTGTGTTGGGAGGGACGGCAATAAGCGGGGGTGTCAGCAATGTGATCTCCGTCGCAGGCGCGTCATTGTTCCTTGTGCAGCTTGTGCAGGCCATGAAAATGCTGGGATTGGATACCTCCTGGCAAACAGTGATTCAGGGGATCGCAATTGGCACTGGCATGTGGCTATCAGAGGGCAAGACCAAGGCAGGGGGGCATTGAATGCCGTGCTCGCAAAAGCTGGATGGCGATGTAGTGAAAGGTTGTCACTTTTGGCGTGTAAATTGGCGCTTGGCAAATAACAAAGAAATGAGCTGTGACTTTAGTCTATACGCTCAATGCGCGTCGATATTCCTCCGTATGAGGTGAGCCGCCTTTTTGAAAAAGATGGTGCTCAATAGGTCGCCGTGACGCCAGTCTATTGGACGAAGTTAGATTGCTGATATTTAACGTCAGCTTTGTATGTTGGTATTGCCATGGAGGACACTGCAGTGGAACAGAAAGTTGAATTCAAGAGCAACGGTTTGACGCTGAGGGGTGTATTGACGCGTCCGGAGGGCGTGCACGGAAATGTCCCGCTGGTTGTTATGGCCGGAGGCTGGTGCTACACGAAAGAAATTGTTATGCCGCACTATGCTAAGTCGTTTCACGCGATTGGCTGTGCCACGCTGGCGTTTGACTACCGTAACTTTGGCGAAAGCGAGGGGGAAATCCGTCAGGATCTGAACCCCTGGGAGCAGGTGGAGGATATTCGCAATGCGGTCTCGTTTGCTCATACGCTCGACGGGATTGATCACGCGCGTATCGGTCTTATGGGGATCTCCTATGCCGGCGGTCATGCCATCATCACGGCGGCGATCGAACCCCGGCTTGCGTTCGTCATGTCGATCGTGCCTGTCATAGATGGTTACACGACACTTCGACGTTGTCATGGCGAAACCCGCTTTGCCCTGCTGCAGCGTGTGTTGGCGGAGGATCGCAATGCACGTTATCGGGGTGAGAAGAGTGGCCGGATCGCTCAATCGCCGAAGGAAGACCCCACTAAAGAGCTCACTGCGTGGCCGTTCCCCCATATCTATTCAGGTTTCATGGCCATCAAGGAAACAGAGGCGCCGCTTCACGAGCATTGGACGACGATCGAGTCCGTTGAGTGGTTGCTGCGCTATCAGGTTAAGCCGTACGCAGAACGCATTCATGAGTTGCCGGTCCTCGTGGCGCTCGCAAAAGGGGACAACATTACATCTGCTGATCTCGAGATCGAGATGTTCAACGCAATTCCTTGCCCAAACAAGAAGTTTGTCTCAGTGTCTGGCGTTGACCACATGAGCCTGTATACGAGGCCTGATCATCTTGCCAAGATCGGCAATGCGTCCGCGGAGTGGCTCAAGGAGACACTGGCTACATTGTAAGGTGTTAGCGCAGCCTTTCGCAGGTGCGAAGGACCCGCACCCGCCTTGACGGGGGGGCGGGTCTTTATGCAATCGCGGCGACGAACTGGGCTGTCCGTGGAATAAAGTGGTCGGAAGAGGTTAGAGATTGCACCCGCAGGTCGTGTGCCGGTTGCTTAATGCACTTCTATCGGACATGTGGCAGCGCGCAATCTACTGTTAACGGCAGGATGTGGGGGAATTAAGAAAAGAGGAGCCTAACGTGGAGGGAGTTTGCTTGGGAATAGCTGTCGGGACTATTGTGTTCGTAGTTGTCGGATTTTCGCTTACCGCTAACTACCGGCGCAAGCGGCACCGAGCCGATCTCTTGCGTAATCTTGACCACCACGAATGGTGTCGATGGACACAACAATGAAGCCAACAAACGCTATCAATAGAGGTTGATTGCCCATCTGCTCCAGAGGTGAACTGCAGCATTATCGGACGAAGATCGCCGTTGTGAGCAAATTGTTTGCGGGATTGGATGGCGAGAATCTTGCGCAAGCTGCTAACTAGTACTGCTACAGAGCGAAGGTGCCTCAGGCGCCGGACGGTTAGCCAGGATCACGCGCTGGCTCAACTAGCTATTTTGCTCAGTTCCCGAGCAGATAGAACATGAAGGCGAGGAGGAACAACGATGCAGATTGGAGTGCCCGCAGAGACGCGGGCGTACGAAACCCGTGTGGCGGCGACGCCGGAGACCGTCAAGAAATACGTCGCGCTGGGTCACACGGTGACGATCCAGGCCGGTGCCGGTGCCGGCGCGAGCTTTCCCGACGGGGCCTACACGGCTGTGGGCGCCCAAGTTGCCGATGCGGCCACCGCCTTCGGCGCGGACCTCGTGCTCAAGGTCCAGTCGCCCACGGTGAGCGAGCTGCCGTTCATGAAGCGTGGCGCGGTGCTGGTCGGCATGCTTGATCCCTTTAATGCTGAGAATGCCGCGAAGCTTGCCGAGATGGGGCTAACCGCCTTTGCGCTCGAAGCCGCTCCGCGCACGACGCGCGCGCAAAGCCTCGACGTGCTGTCGTCGCAGGCGAACATCGCCGGCTACAAGGCGGTGCTCGTCGCCGCCGCGCTGTATCCGCGCTTTCTCCCGATGCTGATGACGGCCGCAGGCACCGTGAAGGCCGCGCGCGTGCTGATCCTTGGCGCGGGCGTGGCGGGCCTGCAGGCGATTGCGACCGCGAAGCGGCTCGGCGCGGTGATCGAAGCGTCCGACGTGCGTCCGGCGGTGAAGGAGCAGATCGAGTCGCTCGGCGCAAAATTCCTCGATGTGCCTTACGAGACCGACGAAGAGCGCGAGGCCGCGCAAGGCGTCGGCGGCTACGCGCGGCCGATGCCGGCGTCGTGGCTCGGCCGGCAGGCGGCGCTCGTGCACGAGCGCGCGAAGCAGGCCGACATCGTCATCACGACCGCGCTGATCCCGGGGCGTCCCGCGCCCACGCTGATCTCCGTCGAGACCGTGCAGTCGATGAAGCCCGGTTCGGTGCTGATCGACCTCGCGGCGGGCCGCGGGCCGGAGTTCGACGGCCGCAAGAGCGGCAACTGTCCGCTGACGGTCGCCGACCAGGTGATCGTGCACAACGGCGTGACGATCGCCGGCCATACCAACCTCGCATCGATGGTCGCGTCGGACGCGTCGGCGCTCTACGCACGCAACCTGCTCGACTTCCTGAAGCTGATCGTCACGAAGGAAGGCACGCTCAACATCGATCTCACCGACGACATCGTCGCCGCGACGCTGCTTTGCCGCGACGGCGAAGTGACGCGCAAATAACGGGAGGGGACCTTGGAAATCATCAATCACACGGTCATCAACGTGATCATCTTCGTGCTGGCGGTGTACGTCGGCTACCACGTGGTGTGGAACGTGACGCCCGCGCTGCACACGCCGCTGATGGCGGTGACGAACGCGATCTCGGCGATCGTGATCGTCGGCGCGATGCTCGCTTCCGCGCTCACGCTCGGCGGGATGGGCAAGTTCTTCGGCACGCTCGCGGTCGCGCTGGCGGCGGTCAACGTGTTCGGCGGCTTCCTCGTCACGAGACGAATGCTCGAGATGTTCCGCAAGAAGGAATCGAAGCGCATCGAGGGTGCGAAGGAGGGCGCGCGATGAGCATGAACGTCGTCACGCTGCTGTATCTCGTCGCGTCGGTGTGCTTCATCCAGGCGCTGAAGGGCCTGTCGAATCCGAAGAGCGCCAGGCGAGGCAATCTGTTCGGCATGGCCGGGATGGCGATCGCGATCGTCACCACGCTCGCGCTGATCGTCAAGCAGGCCGCGTGGCTCGGCGCGAACCTGCCGCTCGGCCTCGCGCTCGTGCTCGGCGCGCTGGTGGTCGGCGGCGCGGTCGGCGCGTTCGTCGCCGCGCGCGTCGAGATGACGAAGATGCCCGAGCTCGTCGCGGCAATGCACTCGCTGATCGGTCTCGCGGCAGTGTGTATCGCGGTCGCGGTGGTGGCCGAGCCGGAGGCGTTCGGGCTCGTGCCGCAGGACGCGACGTCGCCGAACTTCATCCCGTACGGCAACCGGATCGAGCTGTTCATCGGCACGTTCGTCGGCGCGATCACGTTCTCCGGCTCGGTGATCGCGTTCGGCAAGCTGTCGGGCAAGTACAAGTTCCGGCTGTTCCAGGGCGCGCCGGTCGTGTACGCGGGCCAGCACCTGATCAACCTGATGCTCGCGCTCGCCATGCTCGGCTTCGGCGTGCTGTTCTTCCTGACGCAGTCGTGGCTGCCGTTCGGGATCATGACGGCGCTTGCGTTCGTGCTCGGCGTGCTGATCATCATCCCGATCGGCGGCGCGGACATGCCGGTCGTGGTGTCGATGCTGAACTCGTACTCGGGCTGGGCGGCGGCGGGCATCGGCTTCTCGCTGAACAACGCGATGCTGATCATCGCCGGCTCCCTGGTCGGCTCGTCGGGTGCGATCCTGTCGTACATCATGTGCCACGCGATGAACCGTTCGTTCTTCAACGTGATCCTCGGCGGCTTCGGCGGCGAGGCGAGCGCGGCGGCGGCGGGCGGCAAGCAGGAGCAGCGGCCGGTGAAGTCGGGCTCGGCCGAGGATGCGTCGTTCATGCTCGGCAACGCGGAAACGGTCGTGATCGTGCCGGGCTACGGCCTCGCGGTCGCGCGCGCGCAGCACGCGCTGAAGGAGCTGACCGACAAGCTGGTCGAGAAGGGCATCGACGTGCGCTACGCGATCCACCCCGTCGCGGGGCGGATGCCGGGGCACATGAACGTGCTGCTGGCGGAAGCGGAGGTGCCGTACGAGATCGTCCACGAGATGGAGGACATCAACGGCGAGTTCGGCCAGGTCGACGTGGTGCTGGTGCTTGGCGCGAACGACGTCGTGAACCCGGCCGCGAAGAACGACCCGAAATCGCCGATCGCGGGGATGCCGATCATCGAGGTGTACAAGGCGCGCACGGTGATCGTGAACAAGCGGTCGATGGCGGCGGGGTATGCGGGGCTCGACAACGACCTGTTCTACATGGACAAGACGATGATGGTCTTCGGGGATGCGAAGAAAGTCATCGAGGATATGGTGAAGACGGTGGCGTAAGCGTCAGGTGTTTGATTTCCACGCAACCTCCCGCGAAAGGCGCGCAGCAACGCGCGCCTTTTTCGTATGCGCCCAGCATGGGCGCACTCCTGTGGGTGTAGGTCTCGCCGTACACTGACCATGGCAAATGAAGCGAAGCGCAACTGAATGAGGAGCCGTATGCGGTCGAAGGAGGCGATCGTCATGGCGCGATTCGGGGAGCCAGCGAATGTTTCGCCACTATTGCCAATTGTTCGTGGCCACGCGGTGGGCATCCTCTTTCGAGGCGCCCAGTGCCAACAACTCCCGGTACGTCGTTGTACCTCGACGCGAGTGCATTAGCTGCACTGCACGGAGCCGGTGCCTGAACCACTCGTCATGTTCACGGAACACCTCGGCGTCTGCGCAAGCTGAAAGGACGCTTCCCGGCCCGGCCTATACGCTTTCAGTCTCTCCGCTACCTCCGGCAGCTTGCTGCACCTTCTCATTCCCGTGAGGTGCAGAAATTGCGGCGCTTCGGGGAGTTTTTTTTTACCTGCTTGACAGTGTCGCAATCTTCGCACTAACGTAAACGTACAAACATTCGTTCGGGTAGGTTGCGTGATGTCCACTGCTTCATGGTCGTTATCTACATAATGGTCCAGCGTACCGTGATATAACGAGGGCGGTGCTAGTCCGGCTGAATTTCCGGATGATCGCGCCCTCATCATCTATAGAGAAATGGTTAAAATTCTCTCATCTGTCGAGCCAACTGCTTCTGATCCTCGGCGTTTAATTTCGAAGGGCGAGTGCCATCCCGCGTCGTTATATCTTTGCTCTGCCCTATATCGTTACGCGGTCAAACTTTTCGGGTCGCCCTAGCTAGATGCCTGCCAATCTGATCTTCGCGAGGTGCTGCGGAATGGGAGTATGCTAGCGGCATTCACGCACGCAAACGCGATGGCTTCCGTCGTGCACAAATGGACGCAATGCAAATCGCCTAGCTCATAGAGAAGATGCCGTTTGCTGTAAGGACGATGTCCATGGAAATGGCAATCTTTGGAAGCGCTAATTCATATAGCCAGCCTAGGTGACTGAAATGGCCTGCTTCGTGAGAAAACGTTATTAATTTTAAAGGGGCTGAGTTATGTCATATGATCAAAATGTGATGGATAGTGAACTTATCGACGCAATCGACTCGAAACACGAGTTGATGAGAAAGGCATTCGAAGAAAAGGACGCGGAGGCGATTGCGAATGAATTCTATACCTCTGATGCTTGGGTGGTCGGGCCGGAAGGGGCGACATGGAAAGGAAGGGAGAGTATCTTTGCGCTATACAAAGACATTGTCGGAGTCTATCGATGGGAATCCAAGCGCGAGCGTTTTATCCCGACGGGAGAGGGAGGTGTGCTTGAGTATCTTATCGGTGCGATTGAGCCTGTGGCGGGAGGGGAGACTTTGGTCTACAAAATACTCTTTGCGTGGAAGAGAATGGGGGGGGAGTGGTTGTGTGCTACACAGTTTTTTGCGTTTGGCGTTAATTTCGCTGAGTCTAGCCCTATTGCATAAGGCGGTGCTTCCGCGCCGCCGGCAATCGACTTCACTAAGGTATGCGGATGCTAGATGGACCGAACTCGTTTCGACTCGTTCAATCCGAACTCCCGCGGTACTGTGTTGAGATAACGTCTCGATGGGGCTAAGTGGTTGGTCAAGCGTTAGGGGCTGAATCGGGTTGGTAAATGGTACCGTCGTGCAGCAGGGCGAACAGGGCGAACAGGACGTCGCACCGTCGCCCTGTCAGCGCGATGAGCGCCAGGTTGCGGTGCTTGCCTTGTTTGATCTCGCGCGCATAATACGCCCGCGAGATTAGGCCTCGCAAGGCTGCGAAGGCGGATAGGAACAAGGCGCCCTTGAGCACCTTGTTGCGGCGTCTGGACGGATGCTCGCCGCAGATGGATAAGTCTGAGCGCCGGGTGATTGGGGTAAGGCCACTCATCGATGCCGTACCGAATTTGATTTGACAGCTTTATAAGTCGTCTAGCCACAAATAGGTAATCTTTCGAAATTATAAGATAAGACCGTGTGTCTAGCATAGGTAAATCAGTAGTACAAAATATATTGCCTCGACGGCCGCCTCATGACCAGTTTCGGAATCGCGTTACTCGCGCTATGCCATCTGATGGGGTTGTCCCTCGGCGACCCGCTTGGCCCCGACATTGCGATGCTGTTGCTAATCTGCCGGTGCCTTTGCCTGTATTGCCGCAGCTGGCTGCTGAAGGAGACTGAGGCGGCGGGCGTCGACTTTCGGCGGGATGTCTATCTAGGTCGTCGTCGCGACGGTCGCGAACCAGAACGTACTCGCCGCGCTAAAAGGCGACCCCGTCGCGACATGCGCCGACTGCATCGAGGTGCTCGCGCGCACTGGCCGGGACGACCGGCGCTCGCCGCCGTGCCGCAATTCTGCGGATGCTTGAAAAGACGGTCGCCCATAACGGCCTGGTCGCTCAGCCTGCGCTCGTTGGCCTGGTCATTGTGCATCGCACCGATCGGTCGTACTGGCTGACGTTCGTCCTCGCGCTCGCGTATGTTGGCGGGAATTCATCGACGGCGAGAGCGGAATCGCTGATGGCGCGATCGCGTTCGCAGTGCAACTGATCCGAGGAAACGCCAGACATTCGCGATTTTGAATATTTTTGTATTTTCATTCGATTGGCTTCGAATATAGAAGGTGCGAACTGGTGGGCGCAAAAGGGCGGTATTGTCAGGGTTGACGATAAGATTTGTTTTCTATTTTAAAGGGAGTGGAAAATGAAGGGGAAGGCGATATGGCTGGCTTTATGTATTTCTATGCTTTGTTCTTGTAGAGGCACCGACGAGCTACAGTCGTCTCCAGTGTCGGGTATCGATCGTTCCGCAGGGCGCATCAATAATCTCAAGGTGCTATCGAGTGTGCCAGCATTTGGAGGTGCTACACCAACTGGCGCGGTAGGTCCATATCGGCTGATCACGGCGACGGCATACGGTGAACTAGATCCAAACGCGTCCGCGAATGCTGGTATTGTGAATCTGAAGAGCGCGCCAGTCAACGAAAACGGTTACGTCGATTACTCAACTGATGTGGTAATTCTGACCCCTCAGAATCCAGCAAGCGGAAAACGAGTGGTGTTCTACGATGTCGTTAATCGCGGTAATAAATTAGGCAAAGACACATTTATTGGTGGTGGTGCGCTAGATGTCGGTACTTCGCCAGACGGAACAATTCCATCACTACTTCAAGCCGGATACACCATCGTATGGAGCGGATGGCAAGGGACAATTGCCCAAACCGGCAATGACACGATCGGGGCGGCTGGAGCTATTGGAGCCAATTTTCCAGTTGCCCAACTAGCGAATAACTCGACGTTAGTCGGTCAGAGCCGAGAGGAGTTTGTTCCAGATTATGCTGGGGGCATCAATTCTATCTCGTTGACTTACCCGCCAGCAGATCCATCCGATACTACGTCAGCTGTACTTAATGCGCGCCAATCGTGGCTCGAAAACTATGGTCAGGGGGATGGTGGATATGAAATCTACAGCGCGCCATCGACACAGGTGACGAACTGGCATTACGTAATAAATCAAGACGGTACATATTCCGTGGAATTTTCCACGCCTTCATCTGTCCCGGGACCAGGCGGGAAAAGTGTTCCTGCTGACTTGGGTACTATCTATAATTTTGTTTATACAGCAAAAAATCCGATCATTAACGGGATTGGATTTGCCGCAGTTCGAGATCTTATCTCGTTTTTGCGCTATCAGGAAGCGGACGCAGCTGGGGATGCGAACCCTCTTAACGGGTTGAAGAATGCCGCGTGCGTGGGGGCTACGTGTGCAAAAAGCTCATCGAATTTTGATATTGCGATAGGCGAAGGTATCTCGCAGTCTGGGCGTTTTATTCGCGATTTCCTATACCAAGGTTTTAACGAAGACGTCAACGGAAAAATGGTGTTTGATGGGTTGATGCCGATCATCGCTGGTGGCCGGCGCACGTGGACAAATTATCAGTTTTCGCAACCAGGACGCTGGTCGAAACAGCATGAAGATCATTTCATGCCAGGGTTTCAATTTCCATTTTCCTACAATGTAATTACAGATCCGATAAGTGGCGCTACAGATGGTCTGCTGAAGAAATGTTTGGCTACGCAAACCTGCCCGCAAATTATGCAAGTTGATGGTTCATACGAATGGTGGGGCGCCGGGGCATCGCTGGTCACAACTGACGGCGCAGGGCATGACCTTACCCTGCCTACAAACGTCCGTTATTACCTTATTGCAGGCACGCAGCATGATGGGGGGCCGGGCATTACAACTGGATTGGCGACGGTGCCGCCATCCGGCAGCATTTGTCAGTTTACGGAGTCGCCAGTTCAAGAAGATGCCGTCGAACGTGCGTTGGTTCCCGCGCTCGTGAACTGGATCGCTCAAGGAGCGGAACCACCTGCGTCGCAGTACCCATCAGTGAACTCTGGTGATGCTGTTGTTCCTTCCATACTCAACTTTCCGAGTCTCAGTAGCATCACAGTGCCTAGTGGATCAAATGCGGCTTCAACGACAATATCGGTGAATTACACGGGCTTGTATAATGAGATATTTGTAACTGATTATAGTTCAGAAATTCCACGTGTAGATCTGTCAAAGAAGTATACAATCCTCGTGCCGAAAGTAGATCGCAATGGAAATGAAACGTCTGGAATCAAAGTGCCTGACGTTGCAGTGCCGATCGCAACCTACACTGGATGGAATTATCGTGGTAGCGGCCATGCAATTGGGGAAGGTTGCGGCTGGAGTGGCTCGGCGATTCCATTCGCAATCAACGACTCGACAAAGGCAATCGGTGATCGACGAGCCTCACTCGCATCCCTGTATGGCGGGCGAAGTGATTACCAAGCGAAGATCGCTGCTACATCAGAATCGCTGGTTGCGGCTGGGTATCTATTAAAAACAGACAGCGATAATATTTTTATTGAGAACTCAAAGAAAATATCGCCGCTGTTGATTCCGAGTCCGTAGAAGATTTGGGTGCGTGGTAGTGTAATCATACATTATTCCGAGGTGCTATTTTGATGGGCACCCTAAGATGGGGCGACTCCTGCCTTAGGGTGCTAAAATGTTGATCAAAAAGCGAATTTTGGTGTGGTTATTAAATGTATAGTTAATTAATAACAAGGTTTTCGACGAAAAGTGGTTGTCCATGATGCTCGAGCGCAGGCCTAGCAGGCTGTTGAAATTGGATACGGAGTAAACGAGGCCTGAGGGCGGTGCGTTAGAGATATCGTGTTCATGATCTTGGGCAAACGAGAGCGATGCGCGGAATGGACGAGATGCAAGAACCGATGTTCACGACGGTAAAGCGGGAAGATTTTGTTCCGGCCGATCACCCATTAAGGCCGCTTCGACTGCTGGTCAAGTAAGCGCTGATGCGACGCAATGGGCTGTTCAGCACGATCTATGCAGGCAGCGGTCGAGCATCGGTTGCGCCCGAGAAACAGCCGCGTGCGCTGCTGTTGCAAGTGTTTACTACGGTGCGTAGCGAGCGCATGCTGATGGAACAAATGCGCTACAACCTGCTGTTCCGTTGGTTCGTCGGGCTGGCGATTGAAAACGCCGCATGGGATCACTCGGTGTTCTCGAAGAACTGCGATCGTTTGCTCGAGCACGAAGTGATCGAAGCGTTCTTTATCGAAGTCATGCGCTTGGCCGACAAGCAAAGGCTGCTGTCCAGAAAACACTTCTCGGTCGATGGCACGCTGATCCAGGCGTTGGCCAGCCACAAGAGCTTCCGGCCCAAGGACGGATCGGACGATCCGCCGGCCGGCGATGGCCGCAATGTCGACACCGACTTGAAGGGGAAGCGGCGCAGCAACGACACGCATGAATCGAGCACCGATCCGGATGCGCGCCTCAAGGTCGCGTTGGCGAACAGCAATCGGCGCTGGCGGTCTGATGACTTCGAGTTTCATCGCGACGACGGCGAACCGCTGCGCGTGACGTTTGCGCTGGACTGCTGCGTTCGCGAGGCGATGAGCTGGGTGGCGGCGACCAGTGGCCGCGGCGGGAACATCGTGTGTGACGCAATGCTCCCGGCCTTCGAACATTGCTTTGGCAACGCTGTGAAGGCGCCAGCGGAAATTGAATGGCTTACGGATAACGGTTCGGGCGAGATCGCCCAGAGGACCCGTGCCCGAGAGGACCCGCGCCTACGTTGCCGACATCGGCCCGAAACCGGGGACGCTGCGGTGCTCAGTCCACAGTAACGGCATCGCGGAGAGCATCGCGAAGACAATGAAGCGCGATTACGTCGCCTTCATGCCGAAGCCGGACGCAGCGACCGCTGCACGCAACTTGGCCATCGCGTTCGAGCATTACAACGAGAAGCATCCCCATAGCGCACTGAAGTACCGCTCGCCTCGCGAGTTCCGGCGCTCAATGGATTCAGCAACCTTAGTGTGACGCTGTGTCCGGGATTACAGGGTCAACTCCAGGTCGCTCCGTGTGTGCGCTAGAAGTAAGCCGTCCGCGCGATGATGGTGCGGTCAAGCGTCGGGTCCGCCCCAAATCGAGGCAGGCGAGACACGTTGGCCGTCAATCTTGCTCAGACATAGGGAGAAAAACTGATGGCACATGTTTTGCGTTCACCGTAGTGTAAGAACGAACGATAGTTAGCATTGTTCTTGTGCCGTTGCCTTGAGGATCGATCGGTCGTCGAGGATGCGTGGCGATTCTGTTAAAACTGCCGTAATCAGTCGTAGGAACATTAGACATGAACGCTCTCTATACAAACGCCAGTTGCGATGGCGTCCAAACGCACGATAAGCAGCATGCCGGCGAGCAGATATTGCTGCCGTGGCGGGACAAAGCGTTTCGGGCGAATCCCTACCCTTGGTACGAAGTGCTACGGGAGAAGGCGCCGGTGTATCGCGACCCGTTAAGTGAGAACACCTATGTTATTTCTCACTATTACGATGTGTTGACTTTCGGCAAGCATCCCTCGTTGACAACAAAGGCCCCCAGTTGGGTGCCGAGGGGCCCATGGAGTCTGTTTAAGGACAGTATGATCGTCGTCGATCCGCCGGAACATGCTGCGATGCGCCGCAAGTCGAACAAATGGTTCACCCCGAAGAAGGCCGAGGAATGGGTCGAGGCGACCTCGGCGGAAGTAATCGACGTGATTGACCGGTTGGGGCCGTCGGGAATGATCGAAGCCTATCGCAATCTCGCCCTGATCCCAGCACACTATGCGATGTGCAAAGCCCTCGGTATCCCGAATGATGGCTTCGACACTGCTGCCGCTTGGATGCATGACGCCATGCTTGCTCTCGGATCTGTCGTTTCGGAAGAAGAGGAGGAGCGATGCTACGCGGCATTCGCTTATCTCACTGACCGCGTGAACCACTATATCCGTTTGCGCCGTGAATCTCCGGACGAAGGAATGGTCTCCAGCTGGATTGACTCGGTTGTCAAAGGCGAGATGACCGAGCGTCAACTCTTTGAGGGTCTGCTACTGTTTTGGGCGACCGCAACTCCAAATGCTGCTTATCTCATC
Organism: Burkholderia sp. BCC1996; assembly: GCF_905339955.1. Lineage (NCBI taxonomy): Bacteria > Pseudomonadati > Pseudomonadota > Betaproteobacteria > Burkholderiales > Burkholderiaceae > Burkholderia > Burkholderia sp. BCC1996. The sequence goes on along the minus strand of NZ_CAJPHM010000044.1, from coordinate 4,480 downwards.
ACTGGTGGCCTTGAGATGTTCGCAAGGCACCCTGAAGTGTTCGATATGTGGCGTAATCAACCTGAAAAGCGACACGCCATCTTTAATGAAATTGCCCGGTTGTATACTGCGGAGGTCTCCTTCACTCGGTTCACAACCGAGGAACTGAATATTCGTGGTGTGAAAATTCCGCCAGGGATGATGATTCGATTTATGATTTCCGCGGCTAACCGTGATCCCGAAGCCTTTCCTAATCCAGATAAATTCGATGTAGAAAGGTCTGTTGACGGTAAGGTAAATTTGACTTTTGGCACCGGTGCTCACTCCTGCCCAGGGATGCTCTTGGCACGTGCCGAAGCTCATGCCGTCTACAACGCGCTCGCGGCACGGGTAAAGCGTATTGATCTGGGCGGTGAGCCGATTTATGACCATGACGATCGTAACGGCGTATATGATCGGTTGCCTTTGCGGTTGGTCGTGTAGGCAGACACTTTTACCGGTCAGGGTCTCGGTAGATTTGCGTGTTTGAGGCTACGGTCCACGAAGCTTCTACCGTGAATCTACTTCAAAGAATGTTCCGAGTTCATTTTGCAACACGAGTCAGAACATGGTTGGACTGTCGTGAGACACGGCGCGCAAATGCGTTATCGATCTCTGGCTGCTCGCACTATATGAAAGTGTTCTTTTACTGAAGAAAGGTGACGGCATGCATAAGGTAGAACTGATTCACGCTAATGGCCTTAAACCAGTGACACCGGCTACTCCCCGCATGCGCGCACGCTGGATTGTTGCGCCGTCGCCAGACGGCTGGCGGAATACGGCAGTGACAGAATGGGAGCTGATTGGAGCTGGTTTTTCGGATTTACATCCGCACGAAGAGAGCGCATTTATTCTTGAGGGCGAACTGCATGTGGAAGTGAGCGGTCAAGAGTTTATAGCGCGACCTGGTGATTACATCAACGTTCCGGCAGGAGCTAAAGGGAGATACTGGGCACCAAGGTATGCGCGAATGTTGGGTATCTATGGACCTAATCCAGGGGGCAAGAAGTCGGAGTATTATGATTATTGGGAAATAGATGGGCATGTGTCAGGGTGCATTGATGAACTGCGTTGATGCAGCGTCTCGCAGCTGCTGCGATCTGCAGTAGAAGTTTTAACGGAAACAAGCATCATTGCTTGGGCGCATGCCTCTCTTTTGCAGGGGAGGTGATGAGGTGCAAACGATACTTAGCGGATCAAATCTTGGTCGCGCCTAAGCAAACGGAAAGAAGCATGGCGGGGCGGGTAATTTTGATTAATAACGTGTGTTTTGCGAGCAAGCATATTGTCGCTGGAGGATACGGTACGCGGGCCTAGAATCGAGCTGAGTCTGCAAACAGTAGCGATTGCCAGGTTGGAACTCTCAGCTCAAGAATCCGGTTTCATGATTGAGCCAGGATAAGACGATCCCCCTCGAAATGGAAACGTATGAGTCGACATCCCGCGCTGGAGCTCAAGCCTCTGGTCGTTGCTCAAGTTGATGATCAAGGCGCGATTGACATGATCCGTTTTTTTAGATTTCCGAAATTAATTTTTGATGTGATGCACTGAGGCAGTTTGGGGGTTGATTGGTAATTCGGTGAGCCACAATCGAGATTTATTAAATCTAGGGAAATCATCTTCTAGGACGATGATGGATATTCTATGGGCGTTTGATGTTCGGATGATTTAGCGTACGAATATTCGTTTGTGCCGCAACATTGCTGGCGGTGGCTGCCGATTTTGGTGGCGGAATTGGGCGCGCGGTGAAAAATAATCGAATGTCGGAGGGTGTGAGCATGTCAGGGGAATGGCAATTTGCGATGAAATAACCGGCCGTTGCGGACTGGCAATCTGCGTTGTGGGAAAGTGGAGTTAATGTGGTCGAGGATTTTTTGTTGAATATTGATCTGCGTGCATTGGGTGATTTATAACTCCCCTGATTCTGGTGAAATATATCTCTGAATTGTGGTGCTTGCCGGATGATTTGGATGGGATGGCGAAAATGCATTGGGTAAATGTCAGAGAAGGTGTGTTGAAAAATGCGTGTGATTGATTCAAATATGTATATGAGATAAATCTAATGAAATCCTGAATTTTTGTCATTCAATGTATGCATCATACTCGGGGTGTCTTGGTAGAAAATATTAGGAGAATTGATGTGCGAATTTTAAAAACATCGGTTGTGAGTTCGTTGATAGTGCTTCTGATATTATCGATTTCTGTCGCGGGCTGCACTGGGGATGGTTCAACGTCTGGGCAGGAGGATAAGCCAACAATCGAGTCAATGTGCACGCCGCGTGCCCTACAGCAGGTAATGCCACAGGGAGTAACCGTAAAGGACATCCCGAACCTACTGACGTATCTGCCGGTTCAGATCCGTGCTACAAAGGGCGGTGTTAGTTTGCTCGCGGCGAACGCTCTCGGAGATGGCGCACCGTCTTACTGTGTGGTGACAGGTAGTTATGTCACAAACGCGGCGACGGGAAAAACAGCGAACTTCGCCGCCGTACTGCCAGCTGCAGACAAATGGAACGGAAAATACCTTCAGATCGGCTGCGGCGGGAACTGCGGTAACGTCTTCGATGCAGGCATTCCTACCCCGGCCCACGTTAAAGCCGGGTACGCGATTTGGCAGACCGATGATGGCCATGTCGACGGGGCGATTACTGCGACTGGTAATTCAGTTGAGGCAGATCCGAGTTGGGCAATAAAGTCGCCTGGGGTACCTGATACGGAGGCAATTAACGACTACTTATATCGTGCGGTCCATACGCTTGCTGTCGTTGGTCCACAAGCTACGGCTTTGCTTTATAAAGCTGGAAAGGTTAAGAGATCCTATTTCCTGGGATGCTCAGATGGCGGCCGTGAGGCTATGGTCGAGGCAACAAAATATCCAGGCGACTTCGACGGAATTGTCGCTGGTGCGCCGTACGACCCATTGCTTACCAATATAAATTTTATGACGCGAGCCCTTACTCAGCTCCGTAGTAGCGGAGCTGCACTTAGCGCCGCGCAACTGAAGCTGGTCGCGAATACGGTATTATCGGCGTGCGACTCACGCGACGGTGTTGCGGATGGACTGGTGCAAAATCCAAATGCCTGCGATTTCAACCCACGTAGAGATTTGCCGATTTGCCCATCCAGCGTAGCAGCCAGCGACAGCTGCTTAACTTCAGATCAAATTGATAGCGTTTCGGCGATGCTGTCAACAGCACGGCAGTCTAGCGGTGCGATGCTTGCGGCGGGATGGTCACCTCTGGTGCTGGGTTCCGATGAGGCGGTGGGTTCGATTGTTTTCCCGTCATCGCCACTCCCAGGTCCTGACGTTTTTGGCCTACAGCCATATATGACAAGCTTTACCGATTGGTCTTTCGCAAACTATACGATCCGCGATCTCGTGTTCGCTGGAGCCAGCAGTTACGACGGAACAATTTCCCTTGGGCAGAGTTTCGGGCGCGCCAATCCAGCCGATTCGTCGAGTTTTCATATAACGTTTGCCGATAGGGCCGTAGGAGCTATCGATAGTGCCATGAAAAACGGTCGATGGAATGACGCGAGTGCCATGGCGGCTTACATAAAGAGAGGTGGTAAGCTATTTTTATATCAAGGTCTTAATGATCCTTTTGTTAATGTGAATAATACAATTCAATATTATATAAATCTGGCGGAGGCAAGTGGTGGCTATGGCGCGCTACAAAATAATGTTCGCATGTTTCTGGCCCCTGGCATGGATCATTGCGTTGGAGGATATGGACCAAATGCATTCGTAAATCAATATAATGCTCCCGGCTTCTTTTCTGGGCCAGCCGTACCATTCGATGCAGATCATGATGCGTTGGCGGCTATCGATGCGTGGGTGGAAAGCGGAAAGAGCCCGGAATCAATTACAGCGACAAAATATAAAGATGACGTCGTATCAGAAGGTATTGCGAGAACAATGCCACTGTGTCCGTTTCCCGCTGTAGCTCGCTACTCGGGAAAAGGTTCGGTAACTGATGCCGCTAATTGGTCGTGTCCAACGGGAGATCGATCGCTACTGGTTTATGGGCCCGGGGCGTGACGAATTTCGTATGGGCGGCTTAGAGAAGGCTGACTAGTCCGCTAAAGCGCGCCGAGGTAGCCCGCCATTGATTCTAATGTCGGGCCGTCGAAAACGGTGAACTCAGTATGGCATACGTGCCTTCACGCCATGAAGCCTTGTGATAGCAGCAGTGACCTGCTCCCCGCGTTTAGTACGGTGACGGTGTAGAGTCCGTTCCAGAGAGGAACGGCAATGAAAAAGCGATTCACCGAAGAACAAATCATCGGCATCTTGAAGGAAGCCGAGGCTGGCCTGAAGCCGGCGGAGCTGTGCCGCAAGTACGGCATCTCGGAAGCGACCTACTACAACTGGAAAGCGAAGTTCGGCGGGATGACGGTCTCCGAAGCGCAGCGCCTGAAGGAACTGGAGCAGGAGAACAGCAAGCTCAAGCGTCTGTTG
>NZ_CAJPHM010000043.1:0-44643 GCF_905339955.1 Burkholderia sp. BCC1996 | reverse complement strand
TGCCGCTGGCATCCTGACTCAGCGTGTATTCGCATCCGGCTTTCCGGTCGGCGTTCAGAAACCCTACCGGTACTGGGAAGACGATTGGCGATATGACAAGAAGGGAACGAAGCCGGGATTCTGGTATCCGCCGTCACCGCCGGCCAAATTCAATCTGATCGGTGCGCTCAAAGGAAACGAAAACGTTCTGGGGATAGCCGCAACGCTGGCGACCGCGCCGCTCATGTTCGTCGTGACTGGCATCAGTTCGGCGTTGAACATGCTCCGCGTGAACGCTGACCCGCCGAAGGGTTGGACGGTGGTGGCGGATGCGCCGGAACTCGACGAGCCGTTCCCGCCGAAGGCGATGCGATTCGGTAAACCCGTCGAGACGAAGGACGGCGATGCGACAAGCGACTTCAACGAAGGCAACGATCCGCCGGCTGCTTGGCGCGACGCGAACAAGGCTGACGCGGACAAGCGGGCCGATGATCCGTACGACCAGTACCAGCCGAAGAACACGGATAGCGTCGCGCAGGGTACGGCAGGCACGGAGGCCGGGCAGCGTTATGAGGACCGCGCGTTGATGCGGATGGAAGCGCGACGAACGCTGAACAAGGAATGGCTCGATGGCGACGGCCACGTGATCGGCGAGGACGGCAAAAGCGCGATGCCCGAAGGCTACAAGGAATGGCGCGACAAACAGATTGTCGATTGGCTCGATCGCGGCGCGACCAACAGCCCGACGAATCACTCAACGACGATGACCAACCCCGAGCATGCCGAAAAGGCGCTTGCGTATGACGTGGCCGTGGGCCTGTGCTACTTGACGGAAAAACAACTCAAATCGCTGCGCATTGAGGCTGATTGGCGGATGGGCGATGGGATACCCAAAGACACCCCGAACAAGAAGTATGCCGACTATTTTGCGTCTGGCTCTTTCGCTAGAACGCCTCTCCAGGAATGGGTACACGCAGAGAAAAGCGAAGGCGAGATGCCGGCCGCAATCTCGAATGAGCGTGAAGGTCAGTTTTACTTAAAGGTTGGGGGGGCCGTATGAAGATGCTGATCGCTACATGGCCGCGACGTATCGCTATCGCTATTTGTGTCTGGCTGATCACCACTGCTCTCATGGCCTGGCTGATGGCGCACGTAGAACAACCTGACCCTGCGCATTTGGAAATCGGAGATTGGATGAAACGCTTTTTTGTCGTGCCCGCACTGACTGCGGCTATGGTTTTTGCGTTCACTACGGCCATGACGCGTCCAGCACAAGGCGCACCTATCGGGGATCCGAAGGAAGGTACAGCAGTCGGATCCGCAGAATCGGCGAAGCCATTCGTCGCTCAGGTTGTCGGCCTGGTCTGGTTGAATCCATTGCAACGTATGGATTACCCGACCGAATGGCAATCGTTGTGGACGCAAGGGCTTGCGACACCGAACAAAAACGATGACATGGTCCGCACCGATCCGAAGTCCTTTACCACCCTGCAATCGGTAGCGGGGATCGCATATGGCAACGAAGGCGAGGAAACGTTCGACGGCTTCTATGCCAAGTACATCGACAAATTCATCCTGCTTCTACGCGCTCGTTACTTCAGCAACGTGAAATACTTCTACACCGTGAAATCCGATAGCCAGAAAGATTGGCGCGAACTCGCCGGCATACGCGTCGAAGCTGCCGTTCCGCCCCGACTCGATCCGGCCTTTGCCAAGTCGCGCATGATCGATCGGATGATGAACTTCTTCGAGATTGGCCCGCCGTCACCCAAGACGCTTTGGAGCCGCGACACGCCTCCCGACGTGCAAATCACCCAAGGTGGCGCAAACGCCGGCTTCACGTCGCTGAACAACGCGCTGGACTACTTGCAGGCGAACCCCGACAAGACCGTATGGGCCATGAACTGGGACGCCCCGAACTTCCCGCCCACAGACGCGCAGATCAACGAGAACCTCGTCGTGCTTTTTCTCGCCGGCCCGAACTTCAACACCGAGCGCGAACCGCTCGCCTGGATCGGCAAGGCCGCAACCGGCAACACGCACGATTTTTCACCGAAGGTCGGCACGACACGCGCCGTGCAGGCATGGAAAGCCACGATCGACGAAGCAGCACGCAATGCCGGTGTCGCGGTCACGGACCTGAATTACATCGTCCACGACGCAGGTGTACCCAGCGACGCAGCGTCGTTACGCGTTGTCTCGCTCGCGCAGACCTTGACCGAAACCCTTCCGGAATACGACCCCAGGAATCAGACCTTCAACACGGCCGCCCTGCTCGGCGACATGGGAACCGGCAGCGCGTTGACCGACGTCGCACTCGCAATCGGCCGAATCAACCACTTTGGCGGCAACGCCTTGGTAGCAGGCACGACCGACCCCGAGCACCCCGTCGCGGTCGTGATCAAACCACCGTCGAAGCTCACCCCGATCGATCCGAACCAAGACTGGTTCCGCGCACGCGGCGGCAACAACGCGTACCTCCCCTGGTGGGGTCGTCGACACGACACCGATTACGGCATGCAAGGCTATTCGTGGTGACGCAAACTACGCGGCGGCGCAATCGTTGGCGACCGGGTTCGCTCGGCCGCTCCGCCGCGCCACCCGCAATTCGGCACCGGCGATCAGAACGATGGTGAATGGCGAACGGCGTACCCCACACGACACGCATTCGCCGGTTCCGCCACGCTCGCCCCCTCAAGGCGCAAACCGCGTGAACACATAGTCGTGATTCTTCACGCGCGCCTGATGGCACGCGAAGCAGGTCTGATGCTGACCGATATCGGCCGGCACGCCGTTGATGAAGCGCCCGAAGCCCCAGCCACCCGTCGATGCATAGCGACGCGAATCCTTCACCATCACCTGCACGGTCGTCGCCTGGCCGGGCACCGTCGCCGACGCGAACTCGTCGGACTGCTTGCGCTTGTACGCGAGCTTCACGAGGATCGCGCCGTCCGGAAACGGCAGCGTCGCCTGTTCGAGCGCGCGGATCGCGATGGGGTTGCCGAGCACCACGCGCAATTCGTCGAGCGGTGCCGCTTCCTCGGCCGGCGCGACCATTTCCCACTTCCGGTAGCCGGGCGGAATCGTCACGCCGTAGATCGGCGACGCGGCCGGCTTCGGCTGCTCCGCGAAAGCGGCCGGGCCGCTCGCGGACAACGCACCGGCCAGCAGCGCACCCGCGACGAGCGCATGGCGCGCGCCGCGATGCACGACACCAGAGGTACCTGCCTGCATCACAGATGCTCCACTTGCAGGATCGCATCCGCGAACGCCTGCGGCGCTTCCTGCGGCAGGTTGTGGCCGATGCCGCCGGTGATCGTCCGGTGCTGGTACTTGCCCGTGAACTTCTTCGCATACGCGGCCGGCTGCGGATGCGGCGCGCCGTTCGCGTCGCCTTCCATCGTGATCGTCGGCACGGTGATCGCCGGGCCGGCCGCGAGCCGCCGCTCGATGTCGTCGTATTGCGCTTCGCCCTGCGCGAGCCCGAGGCGCCAGCGATAGTTGTGGATCACGACGGCCACGTGGTCGGGGTTCTGGAATGACGCGGCGCTGCGCGCGAAGGTCTCGTCGGAGAACTGCCACTTCGGCGATGCGAGTTGCCAGATCAGCTTGTTGAACGCGTCGCGGTTCGCCGCGTAGCCGAGCGCGCCGCGCTCGGTCGTGAAGTAGAACTGATACCACCACTGGAATTCCGCTTGCGGCGGCAGCGGCTTGCGGTTCGCCTCCTGGCTGCCGATCAGGTAGCCGCTCACCGACACCAGCGCCTTCACGCGCTGCGGCCACAGTGCCGCGATGATGTCGGCCGTGCGCGCACCCCAGTCGTAGCCGCCGAACACCGCGCGGTCGATCTTGAGCGCATCCATCAGCGCGACGATGTCGACGGCCGTCACCGCCTGCTGGCCGTTGCGCACCGTGTCGGCCGAGCGGAACGTCGTCGATCCGTAGCCGCGCAGGTACGGCACGATCACGCGATAGCCGGCCGCCGTGAGCAGCGGTGCAACGTCCGCGTAGCTGTAGATATCGTACGGCCAGCCGTGCAGCAGAAACACGACCGGACCGTTCTTCGGCCCGAGATCCGCATACCCGACGTTCAGCACGCCCGCGTCGATCTGGTGGATCTTGCCGAGCGACGCCGCGCCGGCCGCGCGCTTCGGCGTCGACGCATCGGGCGCCGACTGCGCGCGCGCCAGCGAGCCGAACCCGAGGTCGGCCAGGCTCAGGCTGGCGAGTGTCGTGCCCAGAATCAGGCGGCGGCGGGTGTTGACGGTATCAGGCATGACGCGTTCTCCATTGTCGATCGGTAAGAAAGGGGCCCGCGGCACGTGCGGGCGATGCGGTATCGCCATTCACGGCGGCGGCGCATCGCACCGCGCCGCCGTGTGAATCGCTTCACCGGTTTTATATCCGAACCGCCCGGACGCTTTGTATCCCAACGTATCTGCGTTCGGGTACGACATACAGCGATTCAAAATCGTGGCGGAAACGGGTGTTCGCGGTCGGCCGCGCGCGACGCGCGACACGAGCCGGCATCGCTACCGGCCCGCGTTTTCCCGTCAAGCCACGCTTACGCGCGACGCAACGGCCGGAACCCGGCGCGCACTTCGCGGGCGAACAGTTCCGGCTCCTCCCAAGCCGCGAAATGCCCGCCCTTGTCGACTTCGTTGAAGTAGATCAGGTTGTGATAGCTGCGCTCGGCCCAGCTGCGCGGCGCCTGGTAGATCTCGCCGGGGAACACCGTGATCGCCGCCGGCAGCGAGATGTCCACCGCGTTGAAGTTGTTCGAGTGATCCTCCCAGTAGATCTGCGCGGCGGACGTCGCCGTGTTGGTCAGCCAGTACAACGAAATGTCGTCGAGGATCTCGTCGCGCGGGATCGACCGTTCCGGCACGCCGCCGCTGTAGGTCCACTGCGAGATCTTGTCGTACATCCACGCGGCTTGACCCGACGGCGAATCGGCCAGCGCGTAGCCGACCGTCTGCGGACGCGTGACCATCATCGCCGAGTAGCCGCAGTTATCGCGATAGAACGTCGCGAGCTTCTCGTACGCGGCCTTCTCCTTCGGCGCCAGCGACGCCGGTGCCGGCGCGTCGGTCTGGAGCAGCGTCGCGATGTCCGGCGGCACCGTCGCCGGCATGTTCACGTGAATCCCGGCCAGGCCCTGCACGCGCTGCATCGCCATCCGGTGCGAGATCACCGAGCCGCAGTCGCCGCCCTGCGACACGAAGCGCGTATAGCCGAGGCGCGCCATCAGCTCGCCCCAGGCACGCGCGATGTGGTCGGAGCCCCAGCCCGTTTTCGCCGGACGCCCCGAGAAACCGAAGCCCGGCAGCGACGGCACGACGACGTGGAACGCATCGTCGGCACTCGCACCGTGCGCGGTCGGGTCGGTCAGCGGGCCGATCGCCTTCAGCAGCTCGAAGATCGAACCGGGCCAGCCGTGCGTCATGATCATCGGCATCGCGTTCGCGTGCCGCGAGCGCACGTGGATGAAGTGAATGTCGAGCCCGTCGATCTCGGTGATGAACATCGGAAAGCCGTTCAGGCGCGCCTCGCCCTTGCGCCAGTCGTATTCGGCACCCCAGTAACGCAGCAGCGCCTGCATGCGCGCGAGCCGCACGCCCTGCGATTCGTCGGCGACGGTCTCGCGGCCCGGCCAGCGCGTCGCGGCAAGGCGGCGGCGCAGGTCGGCCAGTGCGTCGTCGGGGATATGGGCGGTGAACGGGCGTATGCCGTTGCCGCCGGTGGCCGCACGCAGCGCGGCGGTGGGCAGCATCGCGGATACCCCGGCGGCCACGGAAGTGGCCAGCAGGTGGCGACGCGTCGGGGAAAACGGTGTGGAAGACATCGTTCGGCATCTCCTTTCGTGAAGTGGAAAGTGAACATGCCGCGCGTCGGAGCGCGCCTTCGCTTTCATTCGGGCGCGCGCCGGTCACGCGGCGTTGCCCATTTGAAAGGTCTGATGTATCGGGGATTTGTCTGACTTGTACGCGCTTGTAGCAAAACCGCGGACGTCGCCGTCAGGGCGCGACCCAACGGCCTTCGTAGCCGTCGTCGTTCACGTCGAACACCGCGCGGCGATGGCCGCCGCGCGCGAGTTCGAGCCAGTCGATGCGCGTCACCGTGACGTGGAGCAGGCAGAAGTTCCGGTACCCGTCGTCGATGGCCGATGTGCCTGCGGTTGCGCCTGCCGCAACGTGCGCCTCTTCGGGCGACTCGACCGGCGTGCCGGGGCGCAGCGGTGCGCGATACAGCAGCAGCGTATGCGGACGGCTCGATTGCCAGACCGCGCGACGTTGCGCTTCGTCGTCGCAGATCGATGCCATGCCTTCCGCGCGAATCTGCACGAGTGAATCGAGATCGTTCGCGACGATGGCGATACGCGCGTCACGGCGCAATTCCGCGACCTTCTCCGAACGCGCATCGGTATGGAACGACAGCAGGCGATCGGCGCGGCTCAGTTGCCGCAACACGATCGTGCGCACCTTCGGCGCACCATCGAGGCCGAGCGTCGCGGCCTGCAGCATCGTGAACGGCGAGCGCTGCGCGCCGACGCCGGACTCGAGGCAGGACCAAAGGCGGTCGTACGTTTCCGTCAGCGATTCGGAACGGGTGTCGGTGTCGGACATGATGGCGCGGCGATCCTGCGCGATTCGATCGCGACAGCTTAACCGTTTCGGCGGCGGGCTTTCCTTCTAGGCCCGCCGCCGCGCGGTTCAGTTGTAGCCGAGGACGGCCGGTGCGGCGTCGCGCGTGTCGGTCGACTCCGCGCCGAAGCGGCCGAGTACGTCGGCCACGTACTGCGGCCCCGCGCTGATTTGCGACGACTTGTGCGCGACGGGACGGATATCGGCCATGCCCGGCGCTTCGTCCATCCATGCGGTGTGGTTGATGATCATGTTCATGTGTGTCTCCTCACGCGGCCAGCGCCGCACCATACGCGCGCACGAGGCGCGCCACGCCTTCCCGGATCGCGTCGACATCGGGCGCGGCGAACGACAGCCGCAGCGATGCCGCATCGACGTTGTCCGCGAAGAACGCCTTGCCCGGCACGAAGACGACCTTGTTCGCGATCGCCTGCTGCAGCAGCACGTCCGACGACACCGCGCCGATGCGCGCCCACACGAACATCCCGCCTTCGGGACGATGGAACGCGATCGCATCGCCGAGACCGTCGCGCAGCGCGTCGCACATCGCGTCGCACTTGCGCTGGTAGGCCGCCGTGATGCGCGGCAGATGGCGTTCGAGTGCGCCGTCGGCGAGATACTCGGCGGCGGTGGCTTGCGTCCACGGCGTGCTGCACAGGTCGACCGTCTGCTTCGCGATCACGCAGCGCCGCGCGATTTCGGCCGGCGCGATCGTCCAGCCCACGCGCAGCCCCGGCGCGACGATTTTCGACAGGCTCGCGAAATGCACGATCCAGTCGCGCGCGCCTTCGACGTCGTTCGCGAGTGCAAGCATCGACGGCACCGGTTCACCCGCGAAACGCAGGTCGCCGTAGGGATCGTCCTCGACGATCAGGAAACGGTATTGCACCGCGAGGCGCAGCAGCTTCAGCCGGCGTTCGCGCGTGAGCGTCGCGCCGGTCGGGTTCGCGAAGGTCGGGACCGTGTAGAGCAGCTTCGGCTGCGCGATCGCGCCGGATGCGAGTTGCGACGCGAGGAGGTCGACGTCGAGGCCTTCGCCGTCGACGGGGATCGTCACGATGCGCGCCTGTTGCAGACGCATCGCCGACAGCGTCGCCGGATACGCCGGCTGTTCGGTCAGCACGACGTCGCCGGGGCCGACCATCACGCGCAATAGCAGATCGAGGCCCTGTTGCGAGCCGGTCGTGACGAGCAGTTCGGCGGGCGTGCACGTCACGTTGCGGCGCGCCATCAACGCGATCAGTTGCTGCTTCAGTTCGGCGAGGCCGTCGGTCGGGCCGTATTGCAGGCAGCGGACCGGCTGGGCGTATGCGCGTTCGGCGGCGGCGTTCAGGCCGTCGACGTCGAACAGGTCGCTGGCCGGGTAACCGCCGGCGAACGAAATCATCCCCGGCTCGGAGAGGTATTTGAACAGCTCGCGGATCGGCGAACCGGCAGGATTCTGGAATGAAGGCGTGAACGCGTACATGTCGTCGTGAGCTGGATGGCAGCGACGGCCGGGATAGCCGACAGGTGCCGCCCGCCAAGGCGCTTCTGGCGCCAACGGCGGGAATTCGAGCCACGATTGTCGATAGTCATTAACGCTGCGGCAAACGATATCTATGCACTAGGTCTTGCGGTTTGGTCATCAATTGCCGGGGGCGAATATATTCGCCGGATGAACGTGCGGCCGATGATGTCCTCGCTGTCCCGCTCCGTTGCGCATTTCTGGCCCGGGGGGATCGCAAGCGCACTTTCCAGAGTTCTCCGACCATTGGCATAACCTGCCTCCGTCGAAACAATCGCCGCGTTTCGTATGCCGCCTTTGCTCGACGCAGCGGGCACACGGCAGATCGATCGCGGCTCCGACCGCGCCGGCCAGGCTGCCGCGACGTTTCAGATCTGCAACATAATCCCCATTCCGTTTGCCCGGTCACGTGTCATCCGCACCCGCTCCAACAAGGCTGCCGGTTCCCGCCATAGGCGCCCTGGCGGGCACCGACGCGCCCATCGCGCCGGGCCCGTCTCGCCATCGCACTTGACTGCCGCCACTTCAGAAGGAAACCGGTCATGAAGTGTACGCGCTCGACGTTCAGGCGCCGCGGTGGGCGGCCTAGCCAATCCGGCACTTCCGGAACGTTTCAAGTCCGACACATTTCGCGCGACGACCGGCATCTCGACTTGCGTCGATGCCGCCTCATCAGCCCGAACGAACCGCCCCGACGCGCGTGGCACGCTCCGTGCGTCCACGCCACAGGCGCGGGACCAGCCGTCCCGGCGCCTCACCAAATATTTCGACAAAGTCCGCGTCCAGCACACCGGTAATGGCGCTTTTTCGCTGCAGGACGCATCGGGGGACACAATGAAAACAAGCACCACGATCTCGATCGCGGCGTCGCCGGGAATGCGCAGCGGCGCAGCAACGATCACACCGGGACCGCTCCCGGATGCAAGTCGAACGCTCCGACAGGCATGTGCGCCTGATCACAAGCAGCGGCGCCGTGTGCGCGCACGGACGCACCATCCCGCCGCTCACTTCATCGGCATGAGCGTCCGCGTACCGCTGCCTATTCACCACAAGGCGAAACGCGCGTGCTGAGTTGCGCCCGGCATCTCGCCTGAAGGCTCACGGGCCGCCAGGATGCACCGCGCTGCCTTCAGCGAAGCTGGAACCTGATGGTCCGTTGCGCCGCGTGTGGATTGCCGGCTCACGAAATATCGTCGATAAAAGTCTTCCATTCGATTATGAAGCGGACTGAGAAAAGCCCTTGTTCGGTCATCGCACTTGCGCTTTCGTTGGCCGTTCTGTTCGTGTTAACTCACCCGTATACGGGCATTCGACACGACGCGATCCTGTACACCGCGCAGGCACTATACAACGCACATCCCGAGAATTTTTCGCACGACCTGTTCTTCGAATTCGGCTCCCAGGATCGCTGGACGATTTACGGTCGGATCTTCTCGCAGCTGATCTCGGCATTCGGGCTCCGCACGAGCAATCTCGTGGGCCTGATTGCAGCTCAGGCACTCTGGTGGAGCGGCATGTTGCACCTGACGAAGAAACTGCTGCCTGCTCCGTGGCACTGGCTAGCGTTGTTCTTCATCGCCTGTATGCCGGCAGATTACGGCGACGGTCTGCTATTTTCGTACGACGAAGTATTTCTCACTGCCCGGCTTCCCGCCGAAGCACTCGGCCTGTGGGCGATTGCCGCGATGCTCGAACGCCGATATCGCGTTGCCATCGCGCTGACGGTCGTCGCGACTGCCATGCACCCGCTGATCGGCGGCGTTTCGCTTGTCTTCGTCGTACTCGGCCAGATGCCACGTATGAAGTGGTGGCGGCTATTGCCGCTCGCGCTCGTAGCATTCGCAATCGTCGAGATGCCGCCGTTCAAGGCGCTGCATCTGTATCCGTTCGATCCGGAATGGCGGTCGATCGCACGATACAACGTGCCATTCCTGTTTCCGACCTTATGGTCGCTCACTGCATGGAGCAAGGTTTGCTGGGCTATCGCACTTCCTGCGACGTTATGCGCGTCCCAAGCCGAGGAGCACCGTGCGCTGTGGTCGAATCTCACACTGATCGGTGTTGCCGGCGTCGCGCTGACGACGATCGCGGACTTGACCGGACAGGACGCCATCTGGATACAGCTGCAGCCGTGGCGCGCGCTGTGGCTGCTGACGTTGCTGCAATGGCCCGCGGCCATTTTGCTCATGCGGCGCGAACGCCACACACGGCAGACGCTGATCTGGCTGCTCGTGATCTGCTGGCTACTGGTCGACGTCGGCGGAGGATTCATCGCGCTGGGCGTTGCCGCGGCGCTCCACGCGGCAGCCCGTCGGCCGGCATCCGGCACTCCGAGAGCGCTGCTTGGCGAGCTCACCCCGGTGCTTCGCCATACGTGGATCGGGACGACGCTCATTGCCGCAACGGTCTGGATCGTATTCCAGTGCGCGTACCAGGTCGGTCGCGTCGCCTATCCGACCGGCAGCGTGATGCTCGATAGCCCGTGGCTCGAAACACTGATTCACACGCGCCTCGTCGTCATACTGGTCGCGTTGCTCGTCATGCTCAATCTGTCGCGCAAACGAATCGCGATCATCGGTCTGCCGGTGGTATTGGCCGCATTCGCCGCATACGGACTCGTCAATATCGACCAGCGATCGGAAGCCGCCAAGATCATGGAAGCCGGCGCCGACCGCGCGGACTTCGCGCCATTCGAAGGTACGGTCGCGCGCGGCGACATCGTCTACTGGGACGGACCGGCGGACGAAGTGGTCTATCCGTGGCTGATGATGAAGACGTCGAGCTATTACTCGTCGACGCAGGCTGCGGGTCTGATCTTCCACCGCCGCACTACCTTCGAGGCAGTACGACGGGTCGAACTGATCAAGCAAGATCCCAATGCCGCACGGCCGCGCGGCGGCAATGCCGCGGACAAAAGGTCGACCGTATTCGTGACCAAGTACGAATACCTGCCGCTCACCCAAGCGGGCATCCGGCACATCTGTGCGGACCCGGTGCTGGATTTCATCGTGTCGCATCGGCGCTACCCGGAGCTGGTGACCCGCTACGCCTGGTCGCCCGAACCCCAAAACACTGTCTGGCTATACGACTGCCGCAGCATCAGGGCGACTGCCGCAGCTCAGGACACGTCGTCCGCGCGCACGCAACAAGCCAGCAAGACGAAGGCGCTTTCCGCACAACGGCCGACTGCCGCCCGAGGCGATACCTCCCCGCCTCGCCACGCGCAAGCGCACGACGTCTGAACAGGAAATCCAGATCATCGATTCGAGATGGCAGTTTGCCGTTTAGCTGGAGCGGCCGATACGACAGTCAATGGACCAGCGATTTGAGACCCGGGGTGACAACATGGATCAATCGGTTGACGTACTTATCATCGGCGCGGGGCCGGGCGGCCTCACCGCCGCCTATCTGCTGACCAAGCAGACCGATCTGTCGGTCGCGATCGTCGAGAAAGATCCTCACTATGTCGGCGGCATCAGTCGCACCGAACGGTTCGACGGCCACTGCTTCGACATCGGGGGACACCGCTTCTTCTCCAAGTCCGCGGACGTGGTCGCGCTGTGGCACGAACTGCTCCCGGACGACTTCATCGAGCGGCCGCGCAGCTCGCGCAGCTTCTACCGGAACAAGTTCTACCGCTACCCGCTCGACGGCATCGAGGCTTTGGTGAATCTCGGCATCATCGAAAGCATTCGCTGCGTGCTTTCATACCTCGCAGCCCGCATCAAGCCTTGCCCAAACCCCAAGTCCTTTCATCAGTGGGTCGCCAATCAATTCGGAGAACGGCTTTTCTCGATCTTCTTCAAGACGTACACCGAAAAGGTCTGGGGCATGTCGTGCGATGAGATTTCGGCCGACTGGGCCGCGCAGCGCATCAAGGGCCTGAGCCTGTCTACCGCCATCGTCAGCGCAGTGAAGCGCTCGCTCGGCATCCGGTCGAAAAAGTCCGACGTCAAGACCCTGATCGAATCGTTCCATTACCCGCGCCGCGGCCCCGGCATGCTGTGGGAAGCCGCCGCCCGGAAATTCGAGGATCAGGGTGGACGGCTGATGATGGGACAAGCGGCCAGCGCAATGCAATACGACAGCCGCACGCGGCGCTGGCTCGTCGAAACCGTCGGCCAGGACGGACAGAAGAATCGCATCAGCGCTCATGATGTGGTGTGCACCGCGCCGCTGCGCGAAACACTCAACGCGATTTCGCCCCGTCCGTCGTCCGCGGCGGCCGCGTCAAGGCTGCAATATCGGGACTTCATCACGGTCGCGCTGATCCTCGATCGGCCCGCCACGTTCACCGACAACTGGATCTACATTCACGACCCGTCTGTCAAGGTCGGGCGCATCCAGAATTTCGCGTCGTGGTCGCCCGAAATGGTGCCGGACGCGACGACGGGTGGCTGCCTCGGGCTCGAATACTTTTGCTTCGACGGCGACTCGATGTGGGAAAGCAGCGACGCCGACATCACCGAACTCGCGATCGTCGAACTCGAGAAAATTGGCCTGGCGACGCGCGACCAGATTCGGGGGTCGCGTGTCGTTCGTCAACCGAAGGCGTACCCCGTGTACGACGACGACTATCGCGACATTGTCGACGAGATCCGCGCCGATCTGGCCGAGCACTATCCGAACCTGCATCTCGTCGGCCGCAATGGAATGCACAAGTACAACAATCAGGATCACGCGATGATGACCGCAATGCTGACCGTCGAGAACATCGTCGCCGGGCACAAGCTTCGCGACGTCTGGGCCGTCAATGAGGACGCGGAATATCACGAGAGCGGCAGCGAACCGCAAGCGGGCGCATCGGGGTTGCGCGCGGTCCCGACGCGCACTGTTCAGTGGGGGCGGACATGATGTTCTCCAGCTATTTCGTCGTGAGCGCCCTGTCGCTCGTCGTGGACTGGGGGCTGTTCCTCGCCCTGACCTCGGCCATACAGGTCGATGCCGGGATATCGGCGTGGGTGGCGTACCTGGTCGGGGGTGGCGTGAATTACGTGCTGTCGCGCCGCTTCGTGTTCCGCTCGGCCACGATCGGCCGCCGGCGGATCGGCGAAGCACTGCTGTTCGCGGCAAGTTGCGGGTTCGGCTCACTGCTGACCGCGGGCATCGTGCACATCGCTGCGGCAGCGGTCGGCAATATTGCCGCGAAATGGATCGCGGTGGCGGTCAGCTTCATCACGCTGTATTTGGTTCGCAGGGTCGCCGTATTCCCGGTACCGCGTGCGGGTGCGCCGGCCGCTTTTCTGGCGACCGAGCGCCGGGAAGCTCGCGGGGACGCTTGCGTCGAGGCGACGGTTCGTTGAGTAAGAGGGGATGAAGCAGAAGCCAGATCCGGGGCGGATCGATTGTCCGGCTGGCACGAGCCGAACGGGTCAGACCGGTTCTGCGGTACGAAAATCAAAGCCTGCTACCGGAAGGTGTCGGGAATTCCGAGCACGATCGCGCGGTCCGAGCTCGACGGGGCCAACGGCGCGGGTTCGTCGGCGGGCCATGCCCGTGCGGGTCCTGAGCCACCACCTTCCTTCTCTTCGTAGACAAGGCGACGTCAGGTTCTGCCTCATGGCCCCTCGGAGGCAATACTGTGCCGGACACGCGATGCATGCGGCGCCGTACACTTCCGTCACAGCCCCTGCCGACGAACGCCACCTTATCGGCACACAATATCGACCGCCAGGATCTCGTACCCCGGATCGGCGTTCTCGCTCGCCACCTTTTTCGCTTCTTCATACGAAAGAAAGGACATCGCTTCTTCGATCTCCGGTGCCATGCCGATGTCGCCGTCCTCGCCGGTACAGAGGAACTGAAGTCCGGTCTTCACGACATAGATGGTCGTCATGTCTCCCTCCATGGTGTGCATGGGGAACTTCCAGTCTAGCCTCCACGCTCCCTTATTCAACTCCGGCAACGCCGCGCGGCAGCCTGCCGGGCGGCCAGCGCCCCCCGCCCCGCCCCCGATTACCTAGGTAATTGACACGTATGGACCTAGGTAATTGGCGTCCCTACGATGTTTTCGACGCGAACCGAATCACACCTACGAAGAGGACACGACCATGACCACCCAGGACGTCGATACCAGCACGCTACGACGCGTGATCGCCGCAGCCTCGATCGGCAATTTCGTCGAGTGGTTCGATTTCGCCGCATACGGCTTTCTCGCCACCATCCTGACGCGCGAATTCTTTCCGAGCGGCGATCCCACGGTCGGCCTCCTGAAGACCTTCGCCGTCTTCGCGGTGGCCTTCGCATTCCGCCCGCTGGGCGGCCTGGTCTTCGGCGTCATCGGCGACCGGATCGGCCGCAAGCGCACGCTTGCGCTGACGATCCTGATGATGGCCGGCTCGACCACATTGATCGGCCTGCTCCCGACCTACGCGAGCATCGGCTACTGGGCCCCGTTGCTGCTCACGATCATCCGCTGCGTCCAGGGGTTCTCGGCAGGCGGCGAATACGCCGGCGCATGCGCGTACGTGATGGAACACGCACCGCGCCGCCGCCGCGCGTTCTTCGGCAGCTTCGTGCCGGTGTCGACCTTCTCGTCGTTCGCCTGCGCGGCCGTGGTCGCCTATCTGCTCGAATCGTCATTGTCGTCGCAGGCGATGGTCGAATGGGGCTGGCGCGTGCCGTTCCTGATCGCGGCACCGGTCGGCCTCATCGGCGTGTACCTGCGCGTCAACCTGAATGAAACGCCCGCGTTCCAGGCACTCGAAGGCAAGCACGACATCGCGCATGCGCCGCTGATGGAAACGCTGCGTTCGCAGTCGCTGAATATCCTGAAGCTCGGTGCGTTCGTGTCCGTGACCGCGTTGTCGTTCTACACGTTCACGACGTATTTCGCGACGTATCTTCAAGTGGCCGGGCACCTGTCTCGCGGCACGTCGCTCCTGGTGACGGTGCTCGCCCTCTTCTTCGCCGCAGCCCTGTGCCCGGTCGCCGGCTTCTTCTCCGACCTCGTCGGCCGCCGCGCGACGATCGCCACGACCGGCCTCTTCATCATCGTGTCGGTTTATCCGGCGTTCTCGCTGGGCGGCTCGGGCGTGCTGTCGCAATCGCTGGCCGGCGTCGCGCTGCTTGCGATCGGCGCGGTGTTCTCGGGCGTCGTGACGGCACCGCTGATGTCGGAAGTGTTCGCGACGAAAACGCGCTATACCGCATCGGCGATCACGTACAACCTCGCGTACACGATCTTCGGCGGCACCGCACCGCTCGTCGCCACGTGGCTGATCTCGGCGACGGGGACCAACCTGTCGCCCGCTTATTACCTGATCGCCGTGTCGATCCTGGCGATGATCGGCGGCCTGTCCCTGCCGGAAACGTCGAAGACGGCGCTCGAAGATGCAGGTCCGGCAACCGCGAGAACCGGCCAGTCCGCCAAGCGCGGCGTCGAAGGCGCGGTTTGAGTACACGCCTCGCTCGTGCAAACGGGGCCGACTAAACCAACGCATGGAGAAACACCATGACGAGCCTTCACGACACCAGCATCATCATCGACGGCCTGAACATTTCCCGCTTCGAGCGATCGGTGTTCGAAGACATGCGCAAGGGCGGCGTCACGGCCGTCAACTGCACGGTCTCCGTGTGGGAAGACTTCCAGAAGACGATCGACAACATCGCGGAGATGAAGCAGCAGATCCGCGAATACAGTGAAATCCTCACGCTGGTGCGCACGACGGACGACATCCTGCGCGCGAAGAAGGAGAACAAGACCGGCATCATCCTCGGCTTCCAGAACTCATATGCGTTCGAGGACAACCTCGGCTATATCGAAGTGTTCAAGGAGCTCGGCGTGAATGTGGTGCAGCTCTGCTACAACACGCAGAACCTCGTCGGCACGGGTTCCTATGAACCGGATGGCGGGTTGTCCGGCTACGGCCGCGAAGTGATCCAGGAGATGAACCGCGTCGGCATCATGGTGGATCTCTCGCACGTCGGCGCGAAAACCTCGTCCGACGCGATCGCCTGTTCGAAGAAGCCGGTCACCTACTCGCACTGCTGCCCGTCCGCGCTGAAGGAACATCCGCGCAACAAGACGGACGAGCAACTGCGCGAGATCGCGGAAGCGAACGGCTTCGTGGGCGTCACGATGTTCATGCCGTTCCTGCGACGCGGCGCCGATGCAACCATCGACGATTACCTCGAAGCGATCGAATACGTGATCGACGTGATCGGCGAGGACAAGGTCGGAATCGGCACGGACTTCACGCAGGGCTACAGCACCGAGTTCTTCGACTGGATCACGCACGACAAGGGCCGCTATCGCCGCCTGACGGACTTCGGCAAGGTCGTCAATCCGGAAGGCATCCGCACGATCGGCGAATTCCCGAACCTGACGGCCGCGATGCAACGCGCCGGCTGGAGCGAGTCGCGCATCAGGAAGGTGATGGGCGAGAACTGGCTGCGGGTGTTCGGCGAAGTCTGGAACGGTTGAATCGCACGACACGAACCCACCACGCACCCGCCATGCAGCCACAATTGCCGATCGACGTCGATCCGGACACCGGTGTCTGGACCACCGACGCGCTGCCGATGCTGTACGTGCCGCGCCATTTCTTCACGAACAATCATGTCGCCGTGGAAGAGGCGCTCGGCCGCGAAGCCTACGCGTCGATTCTCTACAAGGCCGGCTACAAGTCGGCCTATCACTGGTGCGACAAGGAGGCGAAGCAGCACGGCATCGCCGGCATGGCCGTGTTCGAACATTATCTGAAGCGGCTGTCGCAGCGCGGCTGGGGCGTGTTCAGCATTGCCGAAGCCGATCCGGCGACGTCGCACGCGCGCATCCATCTGCATCACTCGTCCTTCGTGCTGGCCCAGCCCGACAAGCACGGCAAGCTCTGCTACATGTTCGCGGGCTGGTTCGCCGGCGCAATGGACTGGGTCAACGACACCGCGCCCGACACGGCGAGCAGGGGCCCGCGTGCGCATTCGGCCGAACTCCGGTGCGCGGGCGAAGGGCACGACTGCTGCGTCTTTCACGTCGGTTGAATGTGCTGCAAGCGCTACGGCTACAATCCGACAGGAGCGAACCTGCCCGATAGCCTGGGTCCGAACACGGTTCGGAGCCGCCGACCCGATGCCGAACATGACCGACACGATGCCAAGCCTCGACTACGAAGATCTCTTCAGGCATCTTCCCGTCGCCGCGATCGTGGCGAAAGAGCGCATCATGATCGACTGCAACGAGAAGGCGCTGCAATTGTTCAGGGCGACCCGCGACGACATCATCGACCAGTCGTTCGCGAAGCTGTATCCGCAGCAGAAGGACTTCGCGACGACCGGCCGTCGCCTCGCGCCGCTGCTCGCGAAGCGTGCGGGGTTCAGCGACGATCGCATCATGCGCCGCGTCGACGGCAGCCATTTCTGGGTCACCGTGTGCGGCTTCGGCTACAACCCGAAGCGGCCTTTCGAGCTGGCCGTCTGGACCTTCACCGACCTGTCGGGCGACGCGAAGCATCCCGACGTCGCCAGCACGTTGACCGATCGCGAGCGCGACGTCGCGGCATTCCTGGTTCACGGGCTCACCAGCAAGGAAATCGGCAAGGAGCTGAACATCAGCCCGCGCACGGTCGATATTCATCGTGCGAGCTTGCTGCGGAAGTACGAGGTGCGCACGACGCATGATCTGATCGCTTGCTTGCTGGCCTGAGTCGCTCGCGCCGGAACGACGCGTCCGGCCTCCCGCTCCGATAAAAAAAGGTTCATCGCAGGAAACCGTGTCGCCTTGCATACAGGTGTTGCCCGCGCAAAATGCCAAGATCGTTGCCGACTTGCGTCAGTGGCTGGAACGAACTCTACACCGTCACCGTACTAAACGCGGGGAGCAGGTCACCACACGAAACGAATGAACGCGACGAAGCCACGCGCTGTACGTCGACGCCTGACGAAGGCACAACTTCTCCCGCTACCGACTCGGGATGTGCAGCGCTTGTCGCTCAAGCATCACCGGGCACTAGCTACGCTCCTAACGCGTCGTACCGACGTCGATTCGATAGCGACGTTATTGAATGTGGTGTATCTCGCCTTCTTTCCTCGAGATCCAGACGACGTCGATCTGTCTCGCTATCGTGAAGCAGGAGATGTTCTGAACGCCATCGTCGCTCGCATGCAAAGGGGGGAGTGTGGGCGACCGAGCGAGCATGAGCGGATCGCGCTTGAGCGGATTGTGATCGAGCACGATGCACAAATGGCGGCCGTAGCGAAATCCCGATTGGATGGGCCCTACGTGGCCGGTTGTAGAACCGCAGTCCTTCACCTTTTCATATGTACCAGCGCGGCATTGCAGCATGTATCAACGGCGAAATCGATTGAGCTTGTGCTCGACGAGGGAGCTATTGTGAAATGTCAAGGATTGCAAAGTACCCGTCGATTTCATTGCACCTATCTTACGTAGTGCTATACCTTATCAAAGAGAGGGTGCCGCGAATTACCCTCTTTCATTTTATAAATAACAACCTCTTAATTCGAATTGGGGGTGGACAATTTCTGTCTTACTGCCATGACGTTAGATCTGTCGTACCGGTGATGAAGTTGATGTCGATCGACGATTCGTCAATCGAGAATAATAATTATGGGAGTCCACATGCAAAATGGCTGGGGCCGATACTATCCAGGGGTCTAATACCCCGACGTTCGATCAAATTGTCGTTCGTATTTTCATGCAACCGTCTGGCGCAAGACAAATTTCACTTCCATTATGATGGTTGAATGAACCATTCAGGGTCCAATATATGAAAACGTTGATTTCGCTTTTTGCAATTTCAATTCTGGCAAGCACCACAGCCTGTACGCAAATGCCGTCAAGCAGCGGTAATCAAATTGATAAATTTTCACCGAGCTATGTCAGGCAACACATTGTTGTAGGAAAAACCACGAAGGCCGATGTGGTTGCGCTATATGGAGATTCAAATTCCAAGCAAACGAAAGATGATGGCAGGGAAACTTGGTATTACAATGAAAGTACCGCATCGACTCCAAATGTAATGGAACGCATGGGAGGGATGCTTAGTGGAATTACTTCCGGTTTATCTCAAATGGGCTTATCTACGGCTCAAAATACAGTGGGCGCCGTTAGCGATCAAGTTAATGGCGCAAATAGAAGGGTTAACGGTGCCAAGACGGTCGCGACTTCCGCTCAGGATGGAAAGACAGCGAAAGAAAATGGATATGCGCGCCAGTTGTTCATTGATTTTAGCAATAAAGGCATTGTTACTCATTGGTGGAATTAAAATCCGTTAACGATGGTCTAAAAATCTCCACCAAACAAAGGGCGACAGAGGAAATCCGATGAGGCCTGCCGATTGTTGACGATAGCCAGATGCCGACTGACCGGTTTTATGCCTCATCTGTGGTGTAGATGTTGTAGCTGGGTCGGAAGACATCGGATCATCAAATGCAACGCCATCGGAACCAGCACTCCGTCGCCCACAATTCCGACGAATGGAACCGCGAAATTGAAAGGATTGGTCGGCGATAGCCGCACGCTGTCGCTCTACCTGAAGCCGGTCAGCAAGGTCATGTACTGCGAGCAATGTGGTGCGCGTTGCCAGCAGATTCATGAAACGACCGTACGGCGGGTACGTGATCTGCCGTTGTTCGAGTACCGGGTGGTGCTGCACGTGCCCCGACGCCGGGTCTGGTGCGAGCGCTGCGGTGGGCCGACGCTGGAGAAGCTTGACTGGCCGGGCCGCTACCAGCGGGTGACAGAGCGATTCGCCAAGGCCTGCGAGAAGCTGCTGCAAGCGGCCAGCGTGCAGGCGGTAGCCGCCTTCTACGACCCGGGCTGGCACACGCTTACGGGTACCGCGACGAGGCGTACGTCTTCCTCAAGATCCGCGCCGCGTTCCCCGGTAATCTGCGATGAACCAAAAAAAAGCCCGGCAAAGCCGGGCCAATCAGATTGAGACACAAGGAGAATCCCGCCCACCCCACACCGGGCGGTCACGCCGCGCTACACGACGTTCTTTTCGACGATCGGCCGGTTTTCGAGCACACGCTCCCAGCCGAGCGACGACAGGTCGAGCGATTCGTATCGCCCGCCCAGGATCAGCTCGCTCACCCCACGCCCGGTTGCGGGCCCTTGCTGCAGCCCGTGCCCGCTATACCCGTTCGCGAACACGACGTTGTCGAGCTCGGGGTGATACCCGATGATCGCGTTGTGATCGAACACGTTGTACTCGTAGTATCCGGACCAGCAATTCTCCACGCGCAGCGCTTCGAACTCCGGCACGCGATTCGCGAGCGTCGGCCAGATCACCTCGTCGAACAGGTCGTGATCGACCTCGTCGAGCGGCAGGTCGTCGGGGTCGCGATCGGGGCTCGGCGACGTCCCGCAGATGTACGTGCGCCCTTCCGGCCGGAAATACACACCGGTCGGATCGATCAGCAGCGGGCAATCGGTGAGCTTCGCCGGCGACGACACGTTGAAGATGCTGCGACGCCGCGCGTACACGGGAATGTCGATGCCCATCATCGACGACAGCGTGCGCGTCCACGCACCGGCCGCGTTGACGAGCGTGTCGCATGCGTAGCGCTCGCCGTCGTTCGTCACCACGTGCGTGATCTTGCGACCATCGCGCACGACGCCGGTCACATCGGCCGGCACATACCGCGCGCCGAGCGCCTGCGCCTTCTTGCGCAGCGCCTGCACGAGCCCGTAACCGTCGAACCACCCTTCGCCGCTCGCGCCATAGGCGCCCGACACGAGATCGTCGACGTTCAGCCAGGGAAACTTCGCGCGCAGCGCGTCGCGATCCATCAACCGGATATCGGCGCCGAGCTTCGTCTGCAGCGCGTGGTTCTCGCGCAGCGTCGCGTCACCAGCCGGCGTCGCGAGAAACAGGTAGCCGCCTTCATGCAGATCGATCGACGGCCGCGTGCCGTCGACTTCGAGCCGCTCGCCGAGCGTGCGCAGGAAGTCGATCCCGAACAGCGACATCTCGATCGACAGCGGCGTCGAGAACTGCTGGCGAATCGACGCGGCCGACAGCGCCGACGACGACTTCGCATAGGTGGGATCGCGTTCGATGACGGTGACGGACACCGTCGGATCGGTAGCACGCAGGAAATAGGCGATCGAGCTGCCGATCACACCACCGCCGACGATGACGACTTGAGAACTCACGACTGACTCCAGTTGCACGTGAAAGGCGCGGCCGGCCGGCCGCGCCCGAAGGTTGTTCGTGCCGCGTCGCGCGCGGCGCCGTGCGCGGCGGACCGTGACCACCCGGCGAATCGCCCCGACATGCGCCGCGATCGCATCCGATCGCTCTGGCTATTTCAGCACGTCCGGGCGCGCCGCGAAAGTCCGCGCGCGTTCGGGTAATTCGGGTACTCAGTCCGCCGTTTGCGTGGTGACGGGCTGCCATGCGGCGTTCTTCACTTCATACAGCGTCGAGCTCGGGTTCTTCAGGTCGCCCGTGTTCGTGAACGCGATCGTGCCGGTGATGCCATCGTAGCGCGTGCCCTTCAGCGCGCCGTTGAAATCGGCCGGCTTCGTCGAGTTCGCCTTCTGCATCGCGTTGATCGCGATCCACGTCGCGTCGTATGCGAACGGCGCATACGCGAGCATGTCGACACCGTACTTCTGCTTGAATTTCGTTTCGAACTGCTTGCCCTTCGCGAGACGCGACAGCGGCTGTCCGTACTCCCACACCGACGCGCCTTCGGCCGCATTGCCGGCGAGCCTGATGAAGTTCGCATTCATCACGCCGCCGCCCGCCAGGAACTGCGCGCGGATGCCGAGCTGGCGCATGCGCTTGACCAGCATCGCGGACTGCGCGTCGAGGCCGCCGAAGAACACCAGGTCGGCATTCGTGCTCTTGATCTTCGTGAGCTGCGCGCTGAAGTCGACGGCCTTGTCGTTCGTGAATTCGCGCGCGACGATCGTGCCGCCGTTCGCCTTCGCGGCCTTCTCGAATTCGTCGGCTTCGCCCTGGCCGAACGCGGTGCGGTCGTCGATGATCGCGATGCGCTTCGCCTTGGTCACGCTCGCCGCATACGCACCGGCATTGCCGGCGTTCTGCGCGTCGGTCGCGATCACGCGGTACACGGTGCCGAGCCCGGCGCGCGTGATGTCGGGATTGGTCGCCGACGGCGTGATCATCGGAATGCCGGCCTTCGCGTAGATCTTCGACGCGGGCAGCGTCGTGCCCGAATTGAAGTGGCCGACCACGACGGCCACCTGCGCGTCGGTCAGCTGCTGCGCGGCCTGCACGCCGATGCGCGGATCGCTCTGGTCGTCCTGCGACGCGACGACGAATTTCACCGGCTTGCCGCCGATCGTCGGGTGCGCGGCGTTCGCCTCGTCGACGGCCATGCGCACGCCGTTCTCGATGTCCTTGCCATACGCGGCGCCGCCGCCGGTCAGCGGCACGGCGACGCCGACCTTGACGACGGTTTCCTGCGCATGGGCCGCGCCCGTCTGGAACGCGAGAATCGCAGCGGTCAATGCAATGCCGGAAAGCGAACGAATGCGGAACGTCATCGGCCAATCCTTCTTCTGTAGGTCGGGATGCGACGCGCGACCATCGCGCGCCGGCGACCTCTCGCGTGCCGGTGATTTTTTCGGTCGCCGGAAGCGTCGTCGCGCAAGGGCGCATCGCCTGCCGGTCGATCACCGCGGTTCCGTCTCCGGGGAACCTGTCAGCGCGAAAGAGGTGAACCGATTGTGGGTAGCCAATACGCGTGCAGCAAACGAAATATCGGAACTATGTTGTGAGGAATTGTCATCAAGTGCCCGTGCCACCACGATCCGCGGCCCGCGCGACGGCGGCCCGGAAGCGGCGGCCGCATCGAGCGGGATGCGCGCACGCGCCGTTGCGCCAAGGGCGCGCAGGGTCATGCCAATGGAGAATCATTGCCAGGTCACACGGCGGCAACGCAGCGCACATCGCGCGATTCGATCAAATGGCGCCCGGTGCCGCTCAATGCCGGTCGGTGCCCGTCTGCTTGCGCACCGCATCGGCCGCCTCGCCGGCCTGCTCCTGACGCTTGCCGGCCTGCTGCTCCGCCACGCCTTCCGCTTCCGTCTCGCGGTCGCCCGTCACCTTGCCGAGCGCTTCCTTGACCGAACCCTTCACCTGTTTGAGCTTGCCTTCGATGCGATTCCTGTCCATGGTCGTCTCCTGCGATGAGTTGGGGAGAGAGACGACGGCACGGCAGCCCGCGCCGCACCGCCGAGTGGACAGGATCGCAGCCGCGCGCCGCGCGCGGCAGATGCGGATGCACCAGCCTGCATGGTGCATTCGCACCGATGGCCCGACGGCCGGCGTCAGTTCTTGCCGTCCTTGTCGGCAGCTTTCTCGCCGCGCGCACCGTTCGCGTCGGACGTGCCGACAATCCCGCGCTCGCGCGCCCACACGATCGCCTCGCCGCGGCTATGCACGTCGAGCTTCGCGTAGATCGTCGCGACGTGATTGCGGACCGTGTTCGGCGCGAGCCCGAGACGGCCGGCGATCTCCTTGTCGGCGAGGCCGTGACACAGCAGGTCGAACACGTCGCGCTCGCGCGCGGTGAGGTCCGACAGCTGCGCGCCCGCGTCCGGCGCATTCGCGCGCCGCACGTTCGCCAGTTTTTCGATCAGCGTGCGGCTGAACCACGACGCATCCTGCATCGCGGTCTCGATCGCATAGACGAGTTCCATCTCGGTGCGCTTGCGATCGCTGATGTCGAGCAGCGCGATCAGCAGGCAATCCTGCCCGTGAATCGCGACCGGCTCGGCCGACACGACGCAATCGCGCACGTCGCCGTCGCGCGTCCGGATCTGCACATCTGCGTTGCGCACGTTGCCGTCGCGCGCGAGTTGCGTGTCGATGCACTGCCGTGCGCCGCGTTCGGCCCACAGGCCGATCTCGTCCGCGGACTTGCCGAGCAGGTCGTCGCGCGCATGGCCGGCCATCCCGACGAACGCGTCGTTCACGTCGAGCAGCACGAAACCGTCGGCCGTGACGATCGCGGTCGCGACCGGCGCCATCCGGAACGCCTTCGCGAAGCGCTCCTCGCTCTGCCGCAGCGCGAGCTCGGCCTGCTTGCGCGGCTCGAGATCCATGAACGTGAACAGCATGCACGGCTCGCCGTTCATGTCGATCGGCTGCCCGGCGACCACCACCGCCTTCGTGCCGCCGTCCGCGCGCTTGAGCACGGCCTCCATCTGCGGGATCGTCGCGCCCTCGCCCAGCCGCTCGATCGCGAGTTCGCGCCGCTCGGCCTGTTCGAGCACGTCGAGTTCGTAAACGGAGCGGCCGAGCACGTCGTCGCGCGCATGGCCCGTCATCTCGAGGAAGCCTTGATTGACCTTCACGTAGCGCAGGTCGTCGAGCCGGCAGATCACGGCCGGCGCCGGGTTCGCGTTGAACGTGCGCTCGAAGCGGTCCTCGGCGCTCGCCCATTCGGTCGCATCGTGCAGCACGAGCGCGAGACAGTCGGGCTCGCCGGCCGCGTTCGTCAGCACGAGGCTGCGGATCCGGTGAACCCAGCTCACGTTCTCGTCGGCCGCCGATTCGACTTCGACCGTCACGTCGCTGAACTCCTCGCCCGCGATCACGCGGTCCATCGGATAGTGGCCGTCGCGCACCGGACGGTTGTTCCGGTAGCGCAGCCGGAAGCGCTCGCGATACTCGGTGACGTCCGCGCCGAGCGCGTCGAGCTCGGTCACGCCGTGCATCGCGAGCGCGGCCTCGTTCGCCCATACGATGCGCTGGTCGGGTTCGATGAGGATCACGCCCTCGGTGAGCCCCGCGATGATCTGATGCAACTGGCGCCGGTCGGTATGCGACTTGAGCACC
This sequence comes from Burkholderia sp. BCC1996, assembly GCF_905339955.1. Taxonomy (NCBI): domain Bacteria; kingdom Pseudomonadati; phylum Pseudomonadota; class Betaproteobacteria; order Burkholderiales; family Burkholderiaceae; genus Burkholderia; species Burkholderia sp. BCC1996. The sequence continues at coordinate 19,735 of NZ_CAJPHM010000043.1, read as the reverse complement.
TGTTCGTTGACTCGTTCGTCCATTGATCGGTGGTCCACGTGGTCGATATTGTTGCCGGGCGGGTCGCCGCCGCGCCGATAAGCGCCGATAAGCCCCGACATGCGCGGGCCGGCGCGCGCCGCGATGATCGCGTGCGGTCGACGCGGTCGAGAGGCGCGGATGCACCCTGCGCAATAGTACATTCGCATGCCGCGCCGCCTGCGTGCGCCATCCCGCCAAGCGGCGCGCGGCGCGCCTCCCGCGCCTGTCGTCCCGCATCGCGCGTGTCACGACGCATTTCCCGTTCCCGCTTCCCCGTTCCGTCCCCGTGCAAACGCACTAGCCGATCCGGTGAATTTGCGCGATGCCCGCGTGCGTTCGCGCCGGTACGCTGGTACTGCATCGGCGCTCACGCGCTGCCCTTCCATACCGCAGAGGAGGACCAACTGATGAAGCTGCATCAGACACCCGATCCGACGCGGCCCGAGCCGGCTCCGGACAATCCGCCCGAACCGTCGCCCGGCACCGATCCGCCGGTGCCGTTGCCGCCCGACGTGCCGCGCCCGGACATGCCGCCGCGCGAGCCCGGCTACGACACGCCGATCGCGCGATGACGCGCGGCGCGCCTGCACCGACTCGCCCATCCATCACGTCAATCGAAGGAGCACATCCCATGAACAAGACCTCGAACCTGTCGGCGTTGCTCGCCGTCAGCGCGGCGTTCCTGCTTTGCGCCGCCCCGCTCACGAACGCACAGGCGTCGTCGTCCGACGAAGGCATGAAGACGGAATCGAACCAGCCCGTGACCGACACGTGGATCACGACCAAGGTGAAGAGCGAACTCGCGACCACCGAGGGCGTGAAGAGTACGCACATCAGCGTGAAGACGGTCGACGGCGTCGTCACGCTGACGGGCGTGCTGCCGTCGAGGATCGCGGTGAAGAAGGCCGTCGCCGCGACGCGCTCGATCAAGGGCGTGAAGCACGTCGACGCAGCCGGCCTGAAGGCGAAGGCCTGAGCTATCACGCGGCCGCGTGCCGCACTTTTTTCTCCCCTTATGACAGGAGCGCATCATGAACGAGGACAAGATCAAGGGTCAATGGAAGCAGCTGACCGGCAAGATGAAGGCGAAGTGGGGCAAGCTGACCGACGATGACCTGAAGGTCGCCGAAGGCAACCGCGACTACCTCTCCGGCAGGATCCAGGAGCGTTACGGGATTGCGCGCGACGAAGCCGAGAAGCAGTTGAAGGAATTCGATCGCGAGCTGTAACGCGCCGGTCGTCTCACCCGCCGCGACGCATCCCGCGTCGCGGCCATGAAGAGGACAACGACATGGGCAAGTATCTGATCGCCTGGCTGCTCGGCGTACCGATCGGCGTGCTGCTGCTGTTCTATCTGGTGACGCACCTGTTCTGACGATCGCGGCGCCCATTGAACGCAAACGGGCCGGTGGCTATGCTCAGCCACCGGCCCGTTTTTTTCGTGCGGCGTCGCGCTTACTTCGCCGCGTTCGCCGTCATCTTGAAGATGCCCTGCGCGTTGCCCGCATCGAAACGCAGGTCCGTCACCCAGCGGTGCGCCGCCTGGTCGAACGTGCGACGGCGCGTGATGAACTCGTAGAACGAGCCCGGCACGTTGCGCTTCACCGTGCCGCCGTCGCGCGTGCGGAACTCGCGCTCGACGATGTCCGCGCGATACGCGGTCTGGAACACACGGCCCGAACGCGAGCGCTCGACTTCCGGCTTCATCGGCCGCCCCTTCGCCTTCTCGTCGTCGGACAGCTTGAACACGTCGGCCACGCGATCGGTCGCATGGTTGAACGCGTTGCCTTCGGTCGCGATCCACGCCATCTCGGCCGATTCGAGCAGCAGCGTTTCGTAGTCGAGTTCGTTCGGCAGATCGTGCTGGCGCGCGAACGCACCGACGATCTCGGGCAGCAGCGCGTGCGCGGCGTCGAGCGACAGCCAGCCTTCGCGCTCGATCTCCCACAGAAGCGCGACGGCCGCCGGCGACAGCGGATCGCGCGACGAACTCACGACGTTCGTCACGGCCTGCTGGAATTCCTTCGAGAAGCGCTCCGGATGCAGTTCGCTGACGAAGAACTGCGCGATCTCGTCCGGCGCGTCTTCGTGCGCATACGCGCGGCCGGTCATGCCGAGCTTGTCGAGCGGATAGCGGCCGTTCAGGCGGAAGCCGAGCGGACGCAGGATGCGCGTGAACGCGGCTTCGCCCGGCGGCAGCGCGCCCGTGTGCGGCCAGCGCACCGTGCGCAGCGCGCCGTGGTCGAAGTAGACCGAGCCGCCGTTTTCGATGGCATCGGCCGTGTACGCGCGGCCGTTCGCCGAACGTTCGAGCAGCCCTTCGAACAGCGCCATGTTCATCGCTTGCGCGATTTCCGCGCGCGTGACGACGTCGGTTTCCCATTCGTCGAGGATGGCCGGCATGTTCAGGGTCGCGAACAGGGCGTCGGTCTTCGCCTGTCCCAGCAGCTTCGTCAGCAAGCTCTCGATATTCGGATTGCGCATCAGGATTCTCGTGTTCGGGGGACCGCCGGCAAACGTGCCGGCAACTCGATTGGCCGGCCGCCCAGCGGGCGCCTGGCCTTGCGTGGGATGCATTATTCAAAGGGTTGCAGCGGGGCGTAAAGCGAGATTAAATTGACACGTGATGAGTTTTTGGAATTATTCGCGGTCCCCACACGCGTCCGACGGCCCGCCGCGGGCCGGTCCGTTCGTCAGACAAAACGAGCATCATGCGCAAATTCAAGATCCCCAACATGGGTGCGCTCGTGGCTTTCGAAGCCGCGGCGCGCCACGAGAGCTTCACGCACGCGGCCAAGGAGCTGTTCCTGACCGAAAGCGCGGTATCGCGGCAGATCGCGACGCTCGAGGCGAGCCTCGGCGTGCGACTGTTCGCGCGCGTGAAGCAGCGCGTCGTCCTGACGCGCGCCGGCAAGCTGTACGGCACGCAGGTGCGGCGCGCGCTGGAGGCGCTCGACCGCGACACGCTGTCGATCATCGCGCACGGCAGCGGCGGCGGCTACCTGGAACTCGCGGTGCTGCCGACCTTCGCGTCGCACTGGCTGATTCCTCGCATCAAGAGCTTCTACGACCGCACGCCCGACGTGCGCGTGAACATGGGCAGCCGCACCGACCTGTTCTCGTTCGAGGACACCCACTTCGAAGCCGCGATCCACTACGGCAAGCCGACCTGGCCCGGCACGTCGTCCGACTACCTGTTCGGCGAGGAAGTCGTCCCGATCTGCTCGCCGGCGCTGCTCGACGGGCCGGTCGAACGCGTCGAGGATCTGCTCGCGTATCCGCTGCTGCACTCGACCACGCGTCCCGGCGCGTGGGCGCAGTGGTTCGAGACGCACGGCGTCGAGGACATCCGCACGATGCAGGGCGTGCGCTACGAGCTGCACACGATGCTGATCAGCGCGGCCGCGGCCGGGCTCGGCGTCGCGCTGGTGCCGAAGTTCTTCGTCGAGGAACAGTTGCAGCAGCTTGGCCTCGTCGTGCCGTGCGACGCGGCGACGGTCGGCGATTCGGCGTACTACCTCGTGTATCCGACGGAGTTCAGCCACAGCAAGCCGCTGGAATCGTTTCGGGCGTGGTTGCTGGAACAGGCGAGCGCGTATGCGGCGCCGGGGCGGGACAGAGAGGACGATGACATGGATGCGGAGGACGACGAAGACGTCGAGTGATCGCGTCGCGTCACCGGAGGTCCGGTGCGCGCCGAGCCGGGCAACCCCGACCCGGCGCTCCGGGCAGCCGACCTCGCTTCGGCAGCGCGGCGGACCTTCTCTCTTTTCTTCACTGCGTCTGTTTTCTCTCAGGTTCCGGGCAATTTTTTCTTCGCCGCGCCGGGTCATTATCCACTCAATGCGGCCGAAGTGAAACGTTTGCGCATGCACCGAGCGGCTTATACCCGCCATTCGGACACAATCCTTCAAATTGTTTACGCGTGGTGCGATGGCATTCGGCAAATCTTGCAATCGGCTCGGCGTTCCTTTTAAATGGAACTGGTTCCATTCCGCGCTTCGGCCATGCCGACGCGTGACGTCCCGTCGTCCGCGCGTCATCATGCCGATTCAGGATCGAGGATCGTTCAGCTCAGGATTCCGCATCGCCCGTCCTTACCGGACACCCCCGTCAAACGAGACCGTCATGCCCGATTCCGCTTCCCTGCAGCAGCTGTTTCCCGCCTATCAGGACATCCCCGCCGAGTTCCGGCTCGCAGCCCCCATCCACCAGCGCGTGTCGCTGGTCGACGGCGAGCTGCGTCCGTGGGACGGCACGACCAAGACCGTGCTGTCGCCGGTGTGCGTGCGCCAGCCGGACGGCAGCGTCGCGCAGATGGAGATCGGCAGCTATCCGGTGATGGGCGAGACGGAAAGCGACGCGGCGCTCGACGCCGCGGTGCGCGCGTACGACTCGGGCCGCGGCGAGTGGCCGACGATGAAGGTCGAGCAGCGCATCGCCTGCATGCAGGACTTCATCAAGCGGATGGTCGCGCAGCGCGAGCTGGTCGTGAACCTGATCATGTGGGAGATCGGCAAGAGCCTCGCCGATTCGCAGAAGGAGTTCGACCGCACCGTCACGTACATGACGCAGACGATCGACGCGCTGAAGGAGCTCGACAACGCGAACTCGCGCTTCGTGATCGCGGAAGGCACGATCGGCCAGATCCGCCGCACGCCGCTCGGTGTCGTGCTGTGCATGGGGCCGTACAACTATCCGCTGAACGAGACCTTCGCGACGCTGATCCCCGCGCTGCTGATGGGCAACACGGTGGTGTTCAAGCCGCCTCAGTACGGCACGCTGCTGTTCGAACCGCTGCTCGAGGCGTTCCGCGACGCGTTCCCGAAAGGCGTGATCAACACGATCTACGCGCCGGGCGCGGTGGTCGTGCCGCACATGCTCGCGTCGGGCAAGATCAACGTGCTCGCGCTGATCGGTTCGAGCAAGGTCGCCGATCACCTGAAGAAGCAGCATCCGAAGTCGCACCGGCTGCGCGCGATCCTCGGCCTCGATGCGAAGAACGCGGCGATCGTGCTGCCCGACGCCGATCTCGACCTCACCGTGAAGGAGTGCCTGCTCGGCGCGCTGTCGTTCAACGGCCAGCGCTGTACCGCGCTGAAGATGCTGCTCGTGCACCGCTCGATCGTCGACGAATTCCTGAAACGCTTCACCGCCGCGCTCGAACAGCTGAAAATCGGCATGCCGTGGGAGAAAGGCGTGAGCATCACGCCGCTGCCGGGCATGCATCGCACCGCGTACATGACCGACGCGATCGACGACGCGAAGGCCAAGGGCGCGCAGGTCGTCAACCACTCGGGCGGCGAGTTCAGCAAGACGCTGTTCTACCCGGCCGTCGTGTATCCGGTGTCCGAAGGGATGAAGCTGTATCGCGAGGAGCAGTTCGGGCCGATCATTCCGGTCGCGCCGTTCGACGACGTGGAAACGGCGCTCGATTACGTGACGACCTCGGAGCACGGCCAGCAGGTCAGCATCTTCGGTTCCGATCCGGCGCAGATCGGCGCGCTCGTCGATCCGCTCGTGAACCAGGTGTGCCGCGTGAACATCAACTGCCAGTGCCAGCGCGGGCCGGACGTGTTCCCGTTCGCCGGGCGCAAGGATTCGGCGGAAGGCACGCTGTCGGTGACCGACGCGCTGCGCGCGTTCTCGATCCGCTCGATGGTCGCGGCGAAGCAGACCGACGGCAGCAAGCAGCTGCTCGATTCGATCGTGTCCGATCACTACTCGAAGTTCATCAATACCGGCTTCATCTTCTGAAGCACTGAAGCCGGGACGGTGCGATCGACGATCCGCCGCGTGTGTGCGCGGCGGATCGTCTGTTTTTGGATTCGGGGATTCGGGGATTCGGGGATTCGGGGATTCGGGGATTCGGGGATTCGGGGATTCGGGATTTGGGTTCTGGTGACCGCGGCAGGTTCGCTCACACGTTGGACGCGAGCAGCCGGATCCCGGCGAGCCCGAACACCACCGCAAGACACGCGTCCATCATACGGCGGCCGCGCACGTACAGCCGGCGCGCGCCGTCCGTCGAGAATACCAGCGCATAGCCGCCGAACACCGCGCAGCCGATCGCGAGGCAGCCCGGCACGACGGCGCCGTGCGACGCGCCCGCGCCATTCGACGACAGCGCGACGATCGACACCCACACCAGGATCGCTTTTGGATTCGTCAGGTGCAGCATCGCGCCGCGCGCAAAGAAGCGCGACAGCGTCTGCTCGGGCGCAGCTTTCAGCGCGGCGCCCGCCTTCGCCGACCACGCGGTGCGGCCGGACTTGAACGCGAGCCACAGCAGATACACGCCGCCGAACAGCTTGATCGCGACCAGCAGCTTCGACCATGCGAGCAGCGCGGCCGAAACACCCAGCGCGGCCACCGTCGCCCAGCACATCGAGCCGGAGATCACGCCGAGCGCGAACGCGAGCGCCGCCTTGCGGCCGTGGTTCGCGGCGACCGACATGATCGCGAGATTGCTCGGGCCGGGGCTGGCCGTGCCGACGAAGTAAGCCGTGTAGGCCAGCAGCAGGTTGGCCGAGAAGAAGGCGTGGACGCTCATGTCGAACCTCGCGGGGATGATGCGGTGATTGTTCGCGAACCCGGCGCCGCTGCCCATGAACAGTTGTCCGGTTATTCGCTGGGCCAGTTGGAGGGCGCGCGTGACGCCGGTTGCACGTGCGTCCGGCGGGCCGCGAAAAAAACGTCTCGGATATGAAACATCCGGCGCATGCGACGCGCGCCTTCAACGCGCGGCGGGTGGCGTCGCGGCTCGCCGCACGAGACCGTCCCGAGGCCGCGGGGACGCCGCCGACGCCCATGCTCCGCGACCTTGCAGCGCTGCGTCGATCGACACACTCGACCGTTTTCAACCCGGCGTTACGTTACATCGCTGAAGCATTTCGTCCGTCCTGCCCCTGTCGCGCGGCCGACCGCGATCGCGCGCGGCGGACGGGCGCCCTGCCCGATTTTCCGTGCAAGCCAGTCCCGGCGGGACGCGATGACCGCTGCCGCGCCCCGCGTCAACAGTGCTCAACAATCGGATCGAGGGCTGGTACGGAACCTGCATTCGCATTGCAGTGACAGCCGCGCCGACGATCGGCGCGAACACGAACCCGGATCGGGACCGTCCCCGGATACGCCCGAACGATCCACGCAAGCTGCGAGGCACATCATGGATGCGCTGCCCAATTCGTCCGATACGTCGTTCCAGATCTTCCTCGCGAAACTGCTCGAACAGCCGCAGCCCGAATGGACTGAAAAGCAGCAGATGGAACTCGAGATGGCGCGCACGCTGTCGACCCGGATGGTCAGCTACGCGGAAGCCATGCGCGGCGGCAGCGCGGATCTCGCGCACTGCCTCGTACTGCTGCGCTACGCGAAGGTCCTCGACTTCATGCTGACGTCGCTCGCCGCGCACCGCGACATTCATCCGCAGACGCTGCGCACGCTGTTCCGGCTCGCGAACCTGAAGGTCGACGACGCGTATCCGGTGTGAGCGGGCCTCGGGCAGCCCGACGCGCCGCGTGCGCGGCTAGCGCGCCGCCCGCCCCGCCATCCACTTGCGGTACCGCCGCGTCTGGCACTGCGCGGCGAGTTGCTGCGACACCAGCGCGCGCAGCGGCGACACGCCCGGATGCGTACGCCGCCCGACGCTCAACCGTGCGAGCTGGAACTTCACGACGGCCATGTTCGCCAGCGCGCCCAGCGCCTTGTTCTTCCACCGGATCGGCTGCAGCGCCGGCGCGCTGTCCTTGCCGGCCTGCCAGTCGCGCGGCAGGTTCGGCTCGATCGACAGCGCGGTCGCGATGCCGACCATCGCCACGCCGCTCGCGACCACCTGCTCGGCCACCGCGCGACGCCGGATCCCGCCCGTGACCATCAGCGGCATCGCCGCGACCGCCGTGATGTCCCGTGCGAATTCGAGGAAATACGCTTCGCGTGCCAGCGTGCGTCCGTCGCGCGCCTCGCCCTGCATCGCCGGCACTTCGTAGCTGCCGCCTGACAGTTCGACGAGATCGACGCCCAGCGGATTCAGCAGTTCGACGACGCGCTTCGCATCGTCCGCGCTGAAGCCGCCGCGCTGGAAATCGGCCGAATTCAGCTTGACCGACACGACGAACGCCGGCGATACCGTCGCACGCACCGCGCGCACGATGTCGAGCAGTAGCCGCGCGCGGTGCTCGATGCTGCCGCCCCACGCATCCTGCCGGCGGTTCGTCAGCGGCGACAGGAACTGGCTCAGCAGGTAACCGTGCGCCGCGTGGATCTGCACGCCGGTGAAGCCGCTTTGCTCGGCAAGCTGCGCGGCGCGCACGAAGCGCTGCTGCACGTCGGCGATGTCGGCTTCCGTCATCTCCTTCGGCACCGGAAACTGCTTCGACAGCGCGCCGAGCGCGAGCGGCACGGCCGACGGCGCGAGCGTCGTCTGGCCGAGCGCCGCCTGCATCTGGCGCCCCGGATGGTTGATCTGCATCCACACGTGCGCGCCGCCGGAGCGCGCGACCTGCGCCCATCGCCGGAAGCGGTCGAGATGTGCGTCGCCGTCGAGCACGACGCCGTTCGGCCCCGTCATCGCGCGGCCGTCCACCATCACGTTGCCGGTCAGGATCAGGCCCGCCCGGCCGTCGGCCCACGCCTGGTACAGGCGCAGCAACGCGTCGGACGGCGCGTGATCCGCATCGGCCATGTTCTCTTCCATCGCGGCCTTGGCGAGCCGGTTCGGGATCACCGCGCCATTGGGCAGCGTGAGGGGCGCAAACAGGTTCATGGTGGACTTCCTCGATTGACGATGCCCAACCATAACTTTAAAGTCAACTTCAAGGTCAAGCCCCTCTGGAGCACAAGCATGAAAATCGGCGAACTGGCGCGCACCAGCGGCATCGCGGCGTCGCGCATCCGGTTCTACGAAGCGAGCGGCCTGCTCGAACCGGCGCGCCGGCAGGCGAACGGCTATCGCGAATACGGGCCGGAAGCGCTGACGCGGCTCGCGATCATCGACCGCGCGCAGCGCGCGGGCTTTGCGCTCGACGAGATTCGCGCGGTGCTGCCGCCCGATCTCGGCGCGTGGCCGCGCGACGAACTGCTGGAGGCGTTGCGGCACAAGGTCGACGAAATCGCGTTGCTCGAGCAGCGGCTCGCGCAGAACCGGCGCAACCTGCAGACGCTGGTCGACGAGATCGCGAACAAGCCGGCCGGCGAGGATTGCGCGGGCGCCGCGCAACGCATGCTCGACAAGCTGTGCAAGGAGGAAGCCGAGTCGGTGCCGGCGCCTGCGCCGATGGCGCACGCTCGGCCGATGCGCAAGCGCGCGTAGGCGCGGCGAGCGCACGCGTGCGCCGGGTCTTGCGGTGTGGTTCACGCGAGGCGGCCCGCGCGCACGGCTGCGCGGATTTGCTTACGTCGGAGGTAATCGACGCGCGCCGCGTGCGCATCGATCATGGCTTCACCGATCAACGACGAACGATCGACGCATCGCATCGACACCCCGGAGCCCGCCATGACCGCCTACGCCATCGCCCACCTGCACGACGTTCACATGTGCGACGACATCGTCGAATACCTCGAACGCATCGACGGCACGCTCGCGCCGTTCGACGGCCGTTTCGTCATTCACGGCGCGCGGCCCGACGTGCGCGAAGGCGAGTGGCGCGGCGACCTGATCGCGATCGCGTTTCCCGATCTCGATACGGCGAGCGCGTGGTACGAATCGGACGCGTACCGGCAGATCCAGCCGCTGCGCGCGCGGCACGCGAGCGGCCCGTTGATCCTGATCGACGGCGTGGACGAGCGGCACAAGGCGACCGACATCCTGCGCTGATCGACGTGCGCGAGCCGGCCTCGCTTACTTCGCGTTGCGCTCCAGCGGCTCGCCGACGACGAACCCGCCGCCCTGGAAGCGCTGCGCGGGATCGTCGTACTCGGCGCTCGGCGCCGTCACCGGGAACAGCCCGGCGAACTGCTCGGAACTGTCCTGCGGCCGGAAGCCGAGGAAGCCGGCCTTCGTGTTGTCCCACCACTTCACCGGGTTGTCCGACACGCCGTAGACGATCGCGTGGCCGACGCGGTTCGTCAGCAGCGAGCAGCGCACGAGCTCGATGAAGTCGCGATAGCTGAGGAACGTCACGAGCATGCGCGGGTTCTTCGGCACTTCGAACGACGAGCCGATCCGCAGGCACACCGTCTCGATCCCGAAGCGGTCGAAGTAGTAGCGCGACAGCGACTCGCCGAAGCACTTCGTCACGCCATACAGGCTGTCCGGACGCTGCGGCGAATCGGCATCGAGCACTTCCGTGACCGGATGGAACCCGATCGCATGGTTCGAGCTCGCGAACACGACGCGCTTCACGCCGTGCTTGCGCGCGGCTTCGTACAGGTTGTACGTGCCGGTGATGTTCGCATCGACGAGATCGTCGAACGGCGCGTCGACCGAAATGCCGCCGAGGTGGACGATCGCGTCGACACCGTCGACGAGTGCCATCACCGCCGGCCGGTCGGCCAGGTCGACGACCCGGGTTTCTTCGTGCGGGGCGGCGTCGCCCAGCGCGGCGATGTCGCTCACGCGCACGACGTCGGCCCAGTTCGCCAGCGCGCCGCGCACCTGACGGCCGAGATTGCCGGCCGCGCCGGTCAGCAGCAGGCGCCCGAACGGCTTGCGTGCGCCGGTGGATGTGGCGTTCATCGAATCTCCTTGAATCTGTTCTGAGGTGTCCTGGACGTTGCCCGAAACCGACGGAGCCGGCAAACGATCGGAAAACGTTTTCCAACTATACGCGGGGCAAAAGCCGAACGTCAATGGTTGAACCTGTTCGCACCCATCCGCACTTTCCCGATATCGTCCGGCGGCCGGACGCCGGCTTTTTCTGCCACAATCCGGTGCAATCGAACGAAAACGTTACCCTTCCGATGAAAAAAGTTTCCCCGACGATCCGCGACGTGGCCGCGGAAGCCGGCGTGTCGGTCGCGACGGTCTCCAAGTACGTGAACGGCACGCAGCGCTTTTCGCCGACCGTCGAAGCGCGGCTCAAGGAAGCGATCGAGCGGCTCGGCTACCGTTCGAACCCGCTCGCGCGCTCGATGATCACCGGGCGCACGCGCACCATCGGCCTCGTGATCCTCGACATCAGCAACCCGCACTTCACGAACGTCGTGAAGGGCGCGAACCGCGTCGCGCTCCAGCACGACTACACGCTGCTGCTCGTCGATACCGAGGAGAACCAGGCGCGCGAACGCTCGCTGATCGAGGCGCTCGCGCAGCGCGTCGACGGGCTGATCGTCAGCACGCGGATGCCCGACGACCAGGCCGGCTGGATGCTCGACCTGCACAAGCCGCTCGTGCTGCTGCGGCGCAGCCCCGGCCTGCCGATTCCGAGCGTCGGCATCGACAACCGGCTCGCCACCTACATGCTTGCGCGTCACCTGCTCAATCTCGGCCATACGCGCATCGCGTACCTCGGCTTCGGGCCCGCGCGCGTGAACGACGAACGGATCCAGGGCGCGCGCGACTGTCTCGCGGAAGCGGGGCTCACGCTCGACGTGCACGACGCGCACGCGCCGACCGCCGAAGCCGGCGAGCGCGCATGCTCGCGCGTGATGCTCGGGCCGCAGCGTCCGCAGGCCGTGATCTGCTACAACGACCTGATCGCGCTCGGCTTCATGAAGGAAGCGGCGTCGCTCGGGTTCCGGCTGCCGCAGGACGTGTCGGTTGCCGGCGTCGACAACGTGCCGTACGGCGCATACGCGGCGCCCGCGCTGACCACCATCGACATCCAGAGCGAAAACATGGGCGAGCTCGCGATGCAGAAGCTGATCGACGCGCTCGCCGGGCGTACCGAGGCGAGCTATTCGACGTTCGAGCCGCGACTGATCATGCGCGCGTCGACGGCCGCGGTGGGTTGAAGCGCGCATCGCGTTCGATATCCGCTGTATCGCTGCTTCGGCGTATCGTTGATTCGTTGATTCGTTGATTCGTTGATTCGTTGATTCGTTGATTCGTTGATTCGTTGATTCGTTGATTCGTCGCTTCGTCGCTTCGTCGCTTCGTCGCTTCGTCGCTTCGTCGCTTCGTCGCTTCGTCGCTTCGTCGCTTCGTCGCTTCGTCGCTTCGCAAACAAAAACGCGCCGCCTCCGGGCGGCGCGTTCGTTTGCCGGCACGCGATCACGCGTCGAGCTTCGCGGGCTTCATCTTCGGCGTGAGCATGTGCATGATCGCCAGCGCGAGCAGGTAGGCCAGCGCGCCGATCGCGAACAGCACCCAGTAGTGGCCCGTGCGTTGCAGCACCTGGCCGATCACTTCCGAGAACAGCACGCCGCCGATCGAGCCGGCCATCCCGCCGATGCCGACCACCGACGCGACCGCGCGGCGCGGGAACAGGTCGGACGCCGTCGTGAACAGGTTCGCCGACCAGCCCTGGTGCGCGGCGGCCGCGAGACCGACGATCAGCACCGCGATCCACAGGCTATGCACCTGCGACACGAACGCGATCGGCAGCACGCAGCACGCGCAGAACAGCATCGCCGTCTTGCGCGCGCCATTCACGCTCCAGCCCGCGCGCAGCAGCGCCGACGACAGCCAGCCGCCGCCGATGCTGCCGACCGTCGTCAGCGCATAGATGCACACGAGCGGCAGGCCGATATGCTGCATGTCCATCCCGCGCGACTCGTTGAGCCACTTCGGCAGCCAGAACAGATAGAACCACCACACCGGGTCGGTCAGGAACTTGCCGATCAGGAACGCCCACGTCTCGCGCTTGCGGATCAGTTCGCCCCAGCGCGGCGCGCCGGCATCCGCGTTCGCCGCGTCGAGCGCTTCGGCTTCGTCGCGCGGCTCGTCGTATTCCGCGGCGAGTGCGCGCGTGTCGGCCGTGCGATACATCAGCAGCCACACCGCGAGCCACACGATGCCGATCGCGCCGATGATCACGAACGCCGCGCGCCACCCGTAGGCCACCGCGATCGCCGGGATGATCGCCGGCGCGAACACCGCGCCGATGTTCGCGCCCGAGTTGAAGATGCCGGTGGCGAGCGCGCGTTCGCGGCGCGGAAACCATTCGGCCGTCGTCTTGATCGCGGCCGGGAAGTTGCCGCCCTCGCCGATCCCGAGCAGCGCGCGCACCGCCGCGAAGCCCGTCACGGAGCCGACCGCCGCGTGCAGCATCGCCGCGATGCTCCACACCAGCATCGCGACCGCATACGAGATGCGCGTGCCGAGCCAGTCGACGATGCGCCCGAAGCCGAGCAGGCCGATCGCATAGAACGCGGAAAACGCCATCACGATGCGACCGTACTGCACCTGGCTCCAGCCGATGTCGTGCTGCAGCATCGGCGCGAGCAGGCCGAGGATCTGCCGATCCATGTAGTTGATGACGGTCGCGAAGAACAGCAGCGCGCAAACGGTCCAGCGGTAGCGGCTGGCCGCGGTGCGCACGGCACCGACGACGGCGGATTGCATGAATGTCTCCGATACGCGGTCGCGCCCGTCGCGCCGCTGGATTGTGCTGTCCGTGACCGACGACGGGCGCCGGGGCGGGCGGCGGCCACGCCCCTTGCGTGGCGCGGCCGCTCGTCCGTCGAGTTCTGGAAAACGTTTTTCAAAGGATAGGGCGTGGGCCGGTGCCGTGTCAGTCGGGGATTTCGATGAGTCATCTCAAAATGGGCCGCGCAAAAAGAGATGACTGTTTCGCAGAGTGGCATTAACCGTTTTTCCGGGATTCTCCCGCGTGCGAAACGGGGCCACGACGCGGGATGGCGCGTCGATACACATGTCCGATTCCAGCCAGAATCGGCGGCGCGGATGGTTTACAGTCGTCGCATGCGCCTCGACCCCGACACCTGCTACGACGCCCTGCTTGCGCGGAACCGCCGCTTCGACGGCTGGTTCTTCGTCGGCGTGTCGACGACCGGCGTGTATTGCCGCCCCGTTTGCCCGGTGAAACCGCCGAAGGCGCGGAACTGCAGTTATTACCCGACCGCCGCGGCCGCCGAGAAGGCCGGCTTTCGCCCGTGCATGCGCTGCCGGCCCGAGCTCGCGCCCGGCCACGGGCTGCTCGACCTTCATGGAGACGCTTCGCGATGACTCCCGCCCATCTGATTCCGAGCCCGCTGGGCGACATCGCCATCCGTATCGAGGACGATGCGCTCACAGGCCTTTTTTTCGTCGGCCAGAAATACTATCCGTCGCTGGCGATCGCGCCGGACGCGGACGTACGCGGCGCGTCGCCGCTCGCGCGCAAGGTCGCCGAAGAAGTCGCCGAATATTTCACCGGCACGCGCGAAACCTTCTCGGTGCCGATTAATCTGCGCGGCACCGCGTTTCAGCGCAGCGTGTGGAAGGAACTGCTCGCGATTCCGTTCGGCGAACTCGTGTCGTACGGCGACATCACCGAACGCGTCGGGCTGCCGACGAGCGCGGCGCGTGCCGTCGGCGGCGCGGTTGGCCGCAATCCTGTGTCGATCATGGTGCCGTGCCATCGCGTGATCGGCGCGTCGGGCAGCCTGACCGGTTATGCAGGCGGCATCGAACGCAAACGCGCGTTGTTGTCGCTCGAAGGCGCCGGGTTCGTGCGCGGGGAACGTCATCCGATGCAGCAGTCGCTGGCGTTCTGAACGAAGATCCGCGGCGCGCGTTGCCGCGTCATGCGCTCAGCGCCGGCCGGCGCGCTTCACGCTTCGCGTACACGCCGGGCGTCACGTTGAACTTCGCCTGAAACAGCGCGATGAACGACGACGTCGAGTCGTAGCCCAGTTGCGCGGCCACCGCGCCGATCGGCTCGCCCGCATCGAGCAGCGGCAGCGCCGCAAGCAGCCGCACGGCCTGCCGCCACTCGGTGAACGATAGCCCCGTGTCCTGCCGGAACAGACGCGACAGCGTGCGCCGTGTCGCACCGACCTGACGCCCCCATTCGTCCAGGCTGCGCGTGTCGCCCGGATGCGCATGCAACGCACGCGCGATTTTCAGCAGACGCGAATCGTGCGGCAGCGGCACCGTCAGCGGCGCGGGCCGCATCCGCGCGATCCGGTCGGCGATCAGGCACACGAGCGCACCGTCCGGCCCCGACTCGTCGTAGTTCACCGGCAACTCGCCGGTCGCGATCACCAGCTCGCGCAACAGCGGCGTCATGCAGAGGATCATGCAATCGTCGGCGGCATCGTCGCGCGCGATCGCATCGTCGAGATACAGGCTGTGGAACGCGACGCAATCGCGCGTCGACACCGCGTGCGGCACGTGCGGCGGAATCCACATCGCATAGTGCGGCGGCAGCAGATGCCGGCCCGACGGTGTCGATACCTCCAGCACGCCGCTCGTCGCATACATCAGCTGGGCCCACGGGTGACTATGCGCGTCGACGCTCGCGTTGCCGGGAATCCCGAACGCGCGCACGAACAGCGGCCTCGGCAGGCGCGCCATCGGCGGCACCGCGTACGGATCACCCGATTGTCCCGCCAGCGACATAAGACGTCCTCCGAAGGTCATTGCATGCACGATCGCGATGCTACCGTAACGACTCTTCTTTCTCACGGCTTCCGTTCATGAGCGCGCATACCCGCACCACCCGCAAGACCGTCACCGCGATCCGCGCGACGAAAGGCATCGGCAGCCTCGTCTCGCTCACCGCCTATTCCGCACCGATGGCGAAGCTCGTCGACGAAGTGGCCGACGTGATCATCGTCGGCGACTCCGTCGGCATGGTGCTGTACGGCATGCCCGATACGCTGCGCGTCACGCTCGACATGATGAGCGCGCACGGTGCGGCAGTCGTGCGTGGCACCGCGCAGGCGTGCGTCGTCGTCGATCTGCCGTTTTCGACGTATCAGGAATCGCCCGCGCAAGCGTATCGCTCCGCCGCGCGGCTGCTCGCCGAAACCGGCGCGCAAGGCGTCAAGCTCGAAGGCGGCAGCGAGATGGCCGACACGATCCGCTTCCTGACGGAGCGCGGCATTCCGGTGATGGCGCACGTCGGCCTCATGCCGCAGCAGGCCAATGCGACCGGCGGCTTCCGCGCGCAGGGGATGGACTCGCGCTCGGCCGCGCAGGTGTTCGACGCCGCGTGCGCGGCCGAGCGGGCCGGCGCGTTCAGCGTCGTCGTCGAGGGCACCGCGGAAGCGCTCGCGCGCCATCTGACCGAAACACTGTCGATCCCGACCATCGGCATCGGCGCATCGCCCGCGTGCGACGGGCAGGTGCTCGTGACCGAGGACATGATCGGCGCATTCGACGCGTACACGCCGCGCTTCGTGAAGCGCTACGCCGATGCGAACGCGGTGATGCGCGACGCGATCCGCCAGTACGCGCACGACGTGCGGCAGCGCGTGTTTCCCGAGCCGGCGCACTGCTTCGGGTACGGCAAGCCGCTGCAACTCGCGGCAGCCGCCGCGGCGTGACGGCTGCGCTTACGCACGATTACGCACGATTACGCACGCTTGCGCATCGCATGCGCGACCCGCGCGTTCGCCTCGAACTTCGCACGATGCGTCGAGAAGAACGTCCGCACGTTGCGCACGTTCGATGCGCCGGTGAACAGCCGCCGCGCGAACGCGTCGTATTCGGCGACGTCGGCCAGGTCGGCCACCACCACGAAATCCGGCCCCGGCGACACGCGGTAGCACTGCGTGACCGCCGGCTCCGCGCACACGTAGGCTTCGAACGCGTCATAGTCTTCGGCCGTCTGCCGGTCGAGGCTGATCTCGATCAGCGCCGTGACCGCCGTGCCGATCGCGACCGGATCGAGCACCGCGACCTGGCGGCGGATCACGCCCGCTTCCGTCAGCCGCCGCACGCGACGCATGCAGGTCGGCGGCGACGACAGCGCGCGCTCGGCGAGTTGCAGGTTCGACACCGATGCGTCGTCCTGCAGGATCGCGAGAATGCGCAGGTCGAGATCGTCGAGCGTGATGCCGGCCATGGGCGGCTCCTTCCGGTCAGGGTGTGAAATTTAATTTCAGCATGATAGACGATCGCCTGTCTGTTTCATCTTCTTATATATTTTGAAATTTAATTCCATTCGTGCGCCTCTACCATCGCTGTCACGGGTCCAGACAGGACATTTACGGAGCGCGCTATGTGTGGAATTGTCGGGGCGGTTGCCCAGCGGGACATCCTGCCGAACCTCGTCGACGGGCTGAAGCGGCTCGAATACCGCGGCTACGACTCGTGCGGCGTCGTGGTCTATCGCGATCGTGCGCTGGCACGCGCGCGCAGCGTCGACCGCGTCGCCAACCTGCAGCGCGAGATCGCCGGGCATGCGCTGTCGGGCTACACCGGCATCGCGCATACGCGCTGGGCGACGCACGGCGCGCCCGTCACGCTCAACGCGCATCCGCACTTCTCGCCGAGCGACGACAACGCGCGCATCGCGCTGTCGCACAACGGGATCATCGAGAACTGCGATCAGCTGCGCGCGGAACTGCAGGCGCATGGTTATGTGTTCGCGAGCCAGACCGACAGCGAGGCAATCGCGCACCTGATCGATCACCTGTACGACGGCGACCTGTTCGACGCGGTGCGCCGCGCGGTCGCGCGACTGCGCGGCAGCTACGCGATCGCGGTGATGTGCCGCGACGAGCCGCACCGGATCGTCGGCGCGCGCGACGGGATGCCGCTCGTCGTCGGTGTCGGGGATGGCGAGAATTTCCTGGCGTCGGATGCGATCGCGTTGTCGGGCATCACCGATCGGATCGCTTACCTCGAGAACGGTGACGTTGCCGATATCCAGCTGCATCGCTACTGGATCGTCGATGCGGCCGGCCAGCGCGTCGAGCGTGCGGTGCAGCGGGTGGCCGCGCACAGCGGCGCGGCCGACCTCGGGTCGTATCGCTATTACATGCAGAAGGAGATCTTCGAGCAGCCGCAGGCGGTGGCCGATACGCTGCTCGATGTCGGGTCGATCATGCCGGAGCTGTTCGGCGACGGCGCGTGGCGCGTGTTCAACGACGTCGATTCGGTGTTGCTGCTCGCGTGCGGCGGCAGTTATCACGCCGCGCTGACCGCGAAGTACTGGATCGAGAGCATCGCGAAGCTGCAGGCGAGTGTCGAGATCGCGAGCGAGTTCCGGTATCGCGACAGCGTGCCGAATCCGCGCACGCTGGTCGTCGCGGTGTCGCAGAGCGGCGAGACGGCTGACGTGCTCGGGGCCGTGCATGTCGCGAAGCAGCGCGGGATGCTGCACACGCTCGCGATCTGCAACGTCGCGACGAGCGCGCTGATGCGCGAATGCGCGCTGCAGTTCGTCACGCGTGCGGGGATCGAGATCGGGGTGGCGTCGACGAAGGCTTTTACGACGCAGCTCGTGGCGTTGTTCTTGCTGACGTTGTCACTGGCGCAGGTGCGCGGGCGGTTGAGCGACGACGAGGAGAAGGCGCATCTGCGCGCGCTGCGGCATCTGCCCGATGCGATGTCGAAGGTGCTCGCGCTGGAGCCGCAGATCATGGGTTGGTCGGAACTGCTCGCGCGACGCGACAACATGCTGTTTCTCGGACGCGGAATGCATTATCCAATTGCGCTCGAAGGCGCGCTGAAGATGAAGGAGATTTCGTATATCCACGCGGAGGCTTATCCCGCCGGGGAGTTGAAGCATGGGCCGCTGGCGTTGGTCAGTAACGAAATGCCCGTGATTGCGGTGGCGCCGAATGACGTGCTGCTCGAAAAGCTCAGGTCGAACATGCATGAAGTCAGCGCGCGGAACGGCAGGCTTTTCGTGTTCGCGGATGTGGACTGCGGGTTGGTGCCGAGTGAGGGGATCGAGGTGATTCGGCTCAATGAGTACTACGGGCCGTTGTCGCCGATCCTGCATACGGTGCCGATGCAGTTGCTGGCTTATCATGCGGCGTTGGCAAGGGGGACGGATATCGATAAGCCGAGGAATCTGGCCAAGTCGGTGACGGTGGAGTGAGGGCATATCGCGGAGGCGCCGGGCTGTGCTGAGTTGCATCATTTTCGGTTACCGGACTCATTTTGGTTTTGGTTACGGCGGTTCTCAGCTGCCGCTGTGCCTTATCCAACAGCGCGTAACCGGAATTAATGTCAAAGGGGCACTGGAGCTTTTTTCAGTGCGCCTTTTTTTGCGACTGGCCACCTGTTCCTTGAAAATGAACGCGTTCCGCAGTACCTCCATTGCGAGCAATTAGTAAGCGCACGTTTTTTCCGCGACGAGGGTCAGGTGTACTTGCCGGGCAGCAATACCAAGCTCGACACGAAAATCGTTCCCCCGACTTCTGGCATGCCCTCATGCGCCTTCGACCGCAGGCAGCGCAACCGGTCAACGCCGTTCTGGCACGTCGCGCTCGACCGAAGAATTCAAGTTGAGCCGGGGTCCGCGATATCATTTGTGAATCGAAACCTACCGGAGGGTTGGGCATGTTGGACACATCGGAGGAGATAGAGGGTTTGCCGTCACCCGACTTTCGACTAGAACAGCTGGTGGGAGAAATGCCCCCTGCAATGCGGTTGTACTTACAGACATTTGTCCGGTCCTCAACGAACCCCGATGCCTGGATTTCCCGCCACCCTACTGACTGGCACTTGCTCGCGGTCATCGAAGCGCACCAGATTACATCGTACCCCGTCTTTACTAACCCGTACGCACAGCGTTATCTGCAACCGAAACACGGGCCATTCGATAAGCTCGTACTGGAGCGTGATTCGGACATGCCGTTGCCGGAAAACGAAGACGAAGCGCTGCGCGAAATGAGTTCGTATTGGAGGCTTCTCGATGAGCCCTCTTATGTG
>NZ_CAJPHM010000042.1:0-45913 GCF_905339955.1 Burkholderia sp. BCC1996 | reverse complement strand
GAGCGCGGCGATCGACGCCATCATCAGCCGCGCGGGCCTCCAGCGCCAGCCGAGCACGACGAGCGCCGGCACGGTGCCGATCATCACCGCCTTGTCGTAGTAATTCATGTGTTCGTTGTAATGCACGAACGCATAGCCCGCGCCGACCACGAGTGCCAGGGCGAACAGCCAGTCGATGACCGACAGGCGCGCGAGGAACGGACGGTCGTCGAACAACGGCGCCGGATTCGGGGCCTGGACCGGCCCCGAACGGGAAGAGGAAACTTGCGTGAGATCCATGATGTTACCGGGTGGAATTCTCGGAATCGCCGCCGGCAGGCGGACGGGCAGTCGCTGCCGCACCGGCGGGCGCGGCGTCGCGCGGTGCGGCGCGCAAGGCGGCGCCGGCCGCGTCGCGCGTCTGCACGAATTCTTTCTCGAAATCGAAGGTCTTGCGGGCCGTGGACATCGCCATCACCACATCGACGCCCGAACCGGCATCCTTGAGCCAGAACCAGAGGCGCCGCTCGCGCACGTAGAACATCGAGAAGATGCCGGCGACCAGCAGCAGGCTGCCAAGATACACCAGATTCTTGCCGGGTGCGCGCGTCAACTGAAATACCGAAGCTTGCACCTGCTTGAAGGAGTCAAGCTGCAAATAGACCGGCGATCCATACAAGAAGCTGTCCGATAGCGCATTGATCGCGTTCTGCACGAAGCGGATCGTGTCGGCGCCCTGTTGGGCAGCCGGCTCGCCGGC
Organism: Burkholderia sp. BCC1996; assembly: GCF_905339955.1. NCBI lineage: Bacteria > Pseudomonadati > Pseudomonadota > Betaproteobacteria > Burkholderiales > Burkholderiaceae > Burkholderia > Burkholderia sp. BCC1996. Next base: position 45,174 of record NZ_CAJPHM010000042.1, on the reverse strand, counting down.
GCGCTCGCGCGCGATCTGCCAGACCTCCCACATCGAACCCTCGAGCATGCGCAGCAGCAGGCTCGCCGCCTTCTCCTGCTCGGCCTTCGGCACCGAACGATCGATGAAGGTCGCCACCGCCTGGAAGCCGCCGACCGGCTGGCCGTCGGCGCCGCGGCCGATGCTGTCGTCGCTCGCCGCAAAAAGGGTCAGCACCTTGAACGCGCTGTCCTGCAGGCGGCCACGCAGCGACGCTTCGGTCGTCGGCAGCGAACGCTGCGCGAAGCGCGCGGCGGCGTCGGCACGCACGGCCGGATCCTCGAGCGCGGCGCGCAGGCGCATCCATTCGCCGATCGAATCCTGGCTGTCGGCCGGAATCCGCATGTAGCGGAACGGATCGTTCGGGCTCGCGCGCACGCCGGCGAGGAACACGCGCGTGCCGCCCATGTCGACCGGCAGCATGTAGTTGTTGAATTCGCGCGCCTGGCCGTCCTTGCCGCGAATCTTGTACTGCACCGACGGGCCGATGTTGTGGAGCTGCACCGGCTTCGACGTCTTCGCGCCCGAACCGAGCCGCTCGTCGAACGCTTCCTTCAGCGACGCCGTCTTCGCGACGCCGCGCACGTCCGGCTTGCCGTTCGCGTCGGCCATGTTCTCGACGTTGATCGCGCGGAAGTCGGAGAACTCGATCGTGTCGCCGTCGCTGCCCGGCATCTGCAGCGGCGCCGTGCTGCCGATCGTGCCCTTCACCGCGAAGGTCTTCGCGTTGCCGCCCGTCATCGGGTAGGCCGTCATCTCCATCTGCGAGCCGCCGTCCTGGAAGCTCGACTGGTAGATCGACACGCCCTTGTACGTGAACGGCTTGTTGACCTCGACGCGCGCCGGGATCTTCTGGCCCGTCTCGCGATCGATCACGACGATGTCGCTCGCGAACAGCTTCGGCATCCCGGTCGTGTAGTAGTCGACGATGAACTTGTTGAGCTGGATCGAGAACGGCAGGTCCTGGATCAGCGAGCCGCTCGGCTGGTTCAGGATCGCGGTCGACACGAACTGGCCTTCCGGCACCCACGCGTAGCCGCGGAACGTCGGGTTCGACACGGACAGCCGGTGGTCGGGCGAGATTTCGCTGATCGTCGCGCTCGTGTTGACCGGGCTCTTGCCGAACATCCACATCTGGAATTTGATCGGCAGGTTGCTGTCCAGCAGGCCGCCGATACAGATCACGACGATCGCAAGGTGCGCGGAGATGTAGCCCCACTTCGTCAGCGCGCCGCGCTTCGCGGAAATCAGCGTCGCGCCGTCGGTTTCACGCACGACGTGCTTGTAGCCGGCCTTGGTGACGAACGTGGCGAGCGTGGCCGCGACGGTCGCGCGCGTGCCGGACGCCGAGTATTCGGCCTTGTGGTGGAACGCGCGCAGGCTGCCTTCGCGGACCTTGTCCTTCCAGCTCTTCGCATCGGCCAGCATCTTCGGCGCATTGCGGATCACGCACAGCGAGATCGACACGACGAGGAAGATCAGGATCAGCATGAACCACCAGGCGCTGTACACGTTGTACAGGCCCAGCGAGCGGAAGATGTCCGCCCAGAACGGCCCGAACTGGTTCACGTAGTTCGGATACGGGTCGTCCTGCGTCAGGACCGTGCCGACGATGCTCGCGATCGACAGCACTACCAGCAGCGCGATCGCGAAGCGCATCGAGCTCAGCAGCTCGATCGCGCGCCTGGACGCACTTTGACCCGACTTCGACTGCAACCCCGACGTGGTAACGCTCATTCAAACTCCGACTAAGGGGAAACAGCCCCTACGCTCACTATGTTCGCTGCCCCCGAGGGGGCGGTCAGCACGCTGGGGACGACCCGGCGAATGCCGACAAAAAAGGGCGAGGCAACCGCAATCACGCGGCGCCCCACCCTTTTTCTTGTTCTGACGCCGGCCGCCCTTCGGGCGCCCGGTCATTCCATTCGCGACCGTCCGGTCAACGCAGGCCCGCGATGTAATCCGCGACGGCCTTGATCTCGTTGTCCGACAGACGCGCTGCGATCTGATGCATCGCCTCGTTGTTGTTGCGCGCACCGACACCCTGCTGGAACGCGGTCAACTGGGCAACCGTGTAATCGGCCCATTGCCCCGACAGACGCGGATACTGGACCGGAATCCCCTGGCCCGTCGGCCCGTGGCAGCTCGCGCAGGCGGGTACACCCTTTTCCGCGATGCCGCCGCGATAGATCTTCTGGCCGATCGGCACGGTCGCTGCGTCGCGTGCGGTGCCGAGCTTCGTCGTCTGCGATCCGTAATACGCAGCGACGTTGCGCATGTCGTCCGCGCTCAACGCGCTCGCGAACCCGACCATCACCGGATTGGTCCGCGCCGGCCCCTTCGCGCCCGGCTGGGCCTTGAAGTCGTTCAACTGCTTGACCAGATAGTCGGGATGCTGGCCGGCCAGCTTCGGGAAACTGCCCGACGCGCTGTTGCCGTCCGCGCCGTGACACGACGCGCAAACTTGCCCGGCAATCGCCTTGCCGCGGTCCAGATCCGGCTTTGCCGCATCCGCCGCATTTGCCTCCGCTACGAAACCTACGAACCCTGCTGCAACCTGAAGCACCATCAGAGACTTGCACAGTCGATTCATTCGCACACCCTGTTTCGTCTTGTGGGAATTTGAGGTTCTGCAAAAAACGACGTCGACCAGTCTACCGCAGAAGCTGCATAAAAGCGCGAGGCAGGCGCCCGCAGCCCTTCGGCAAAACCGCCGTATTGTACAATATCGCGCTGAAAGCTCCCGCGCCTATCGGGGCTACCCCGCCTCCACCAAGCGGCTCGCGCCGCCCCGTCCCACCGGTTTCCCCATGGCCTTTTTGCTCCACCAAGCCCGCTTCTACACGACCGTCAACCATCTGCGCGACCTGCCGCCGACGGTACAACCGGAAATCGCGTTCGCGGGCCGCTCGAATGCCGGCAAATCGACGGCGATCAACGTGCTGTGCAACCAGAAGCGGCTCGCCTTCGCGTCGAAGACGCCCGGCCGCACCCAGCACATCAACTACTTCTCCGTCGGCCCGGCCGCCGAGCCCGTCGCGAACCTCGTCGACCTGCCCGGCTACGGCTACGCGGAAGTGCCGGGGGCCGCGAAGGCCCACTGGGAAATGCTGCTGTCGTCCTACCTCGCGACGCGTTCGCAGCTGTGCGGCCTGATCCTGATGATGGATTCGCGCCGCCCGTTGACCGACCTCGATCGCCGGATGATCGAGTGGTTCGCGCCGACCGGCAAGCCGATCCACACGCTGCTGACGAAGTGCGACAAATTGACGCGGCAGGAAAGCATCAACGCGCTGCGCAACACGCAGAAGGGACTCGACGCGTACCGTGACCAGGGCGTGAAGGGCAAGCTGACGGTCCAGCTATTCTCGGCGCTGAAGCGCACGGGGCTCGACGAGGCCCATGAACTGATCGAGAGCTGGGTGCGGCCGTCCGTCGCCGACGAAAAAAGCGAGCCTGTAGCACAATGAGCGGGCAACGCGCGGCCGGGACCGGCCGTGCGCACCTGACGGCACCTGCGGATTCGGCCGGCTCATAAAAAAACCCGCCGTTGAACGGCGGGTCAAACAGCCTAATCGAATAACGACAGGCACCCGCTCAGGGAGGAGAAGCGGGGAGCTGCACGCGACGCGTGCCGCTCGATCGCTATCATATACCAACGCTCTCGAAAATGACCTAAGGGTTCCGTAAGGTTCTTACTACCCTGATTTCTGCCCAATCGCCATGAGCTTCCATCCGCTTCACCGTCCGCGTCGGATGCGCCGCGACGACTTCTCCCGGCGCCTGATGCGCGAAAACCGCCTGACCACCGACGACCTGATCTATCCGGTGTTCGTCGTCGACGGCACCAACGAACGCCAGAGCGTCCCGTCGATGCCCGGCGTCGAGCGCGTGTCGGTCGATCTGCTGATGCATGTCGCCGAGCAGTGCGTCGAACTCGGCGTGCCCGTGCTGTCGCTGTTCCCGGCCATCGAGCCGTCGCTGAAGACGCCTGACGGCCGCGAAGCGGCCAATCCGGAAGGCCTGATCCCGCGCGCGGTGCGCGAGCTGAAGAAGCGCTTCCCCGAACTCGGCGTGCTGACCGACGTCGCGCTCGACCCGTACACGAGCCACGGCCAGGACGGCGTGCTCGACGAGAACGGCTACGTGATCAACGACGACACGATCGAGATCCTGGTCGACCAGGCGCGTGCGCAGGCCGAAGCCGGCGTCGACATCGTCGCGCCGTCGGACATGATGGACGGCCGCATCGGCGCGGTCCGTGAAATGCTGGAAAGCGACGGTCACATCCATACGCGCATCATGGCCTATTCGGCCAAGTTCGCGTCGGCGTTCTACGGCCCGTTCCGCGATGCGGTCGGCTCGGCGTCCAATCTGGGCAAGGGCAACAAGATGACCTACCAGATGGATCCGGCGAACAGCGACGAAGCGCTGCGCGAAGTGCGCCTCGACATCGACGAAGGCGCCGACATGGTGATGGTCAAGCCCGGCATGCCGTATCTCGACATCGTGCGCCGCGTGAAGGACGAGTTCCGCTTCCCGACCTACGTGTACCAGGTGAGCGGCGAATACGCGATGCTGAAGGCCGCCGCGATGAACGGCTGGCTCGATCACGACAAGGTCGTGCTCGAATCGCTGCTCGCATTCAAGCGCGCTGGCGCCGACGGCGTGCTCACGTACTTCGCGCTCGATGCCGCGCGTCTGCTGAAAGCGCAGCGCTGAGCCGCGCGCCGGCCGGCACAAGGAAAAACGGCGGGACACTTCGGTGTCCCGCCGTTTTTTTGCATCATCCGGCCGGCGCAGCTGGCCACCCGTGCGCCGACCAGCGCGCGTTACACCGTCGGTACCGCCGCGCGATCGAGGCTGCGCAGGAACGTCTCGGCCGCCTGATAACCGACCACACGGCCGATTTCGTTGCCGTTGCGATCGAAGAAGATGATGCCCGGCGGCCCGAACAGGTTGAAGCGCTTGAGCAGCGCCTGGTCGTCCGGATTGTTCGCGGTGACGTCGGCACGCACCAGGTGAAGCTGCGCGAGCCGCGCCTGCACGCGCGAATCGGTGAACGTCAGATGCTCCATCTCCTTGCAGCTCACGCACCAGTCGGCGTAGAAATCGAGCATCACGGGCTGGCCCGACGTCTTCAGCAGCGCGTCGAGCTCGCGACTGGAGCGCACCGACGCGAACGCGGGCCCCTGCCCTCCGGTCGCCGCACCGGCTGCCGACGCATCGCCCGACGCAACCGTGCGCGCCGCGAGCACGGCCAGCGGCTTCACGGGGTCGTTGGAGCCCGCCGCAAGACCGACGAGCAGCGTTGCAGCCCAGATCGCAAGCGCAGCACCGAGGCCGCGACCGAGACGGCGCCATATCGATGCGGCGCCGGCATGCGGCGTAAACAGGCCAAGCGCCGCAGCCGCGACGAGCAGCCACAATGCGGCGAGCACCATCTTCAGCGCGCCCGCGAGCACGGGCCACACGATCCACAGCGCGGCGGCAAGCAGCACGATGCCGAAGAACACCTTCACGCCGTCCATCCATGCACCCGCGCGCGGCAGCACCGTACCGGCACCGATGCCGACGACGAGCAGCGGCACGCCGAGCCCCAACCCCATAGCGAACAGCGCAGCGCCGCCGAGCAGCGCATTGCCGGTGTGCGCGATGAACGCGAGCACCGCAAACAGCGGCGCCGTCATGCATGCGCCGACGACCAGCGCCGACAACGCCCCCATCGCGGCGACCGCGACGAAGTGGCCGCCCCGGCGCGCGCTCGAGGCTTCCGCCGCGCCGTTCTGCCAGCGCTCGGGCAGCGCGATGTCCTTGCCGGAAATCAGCGATACGGCGAATGCGGTGAGCAGCACGCCGAATGCACCGAGCACCCACGGGTTCTGCAGCCATGCGCCCAGGCTCTGGCCGACCAGCGCCGCCGCGATGCCCAGCACCGTATAGACGAGCGCCATGCCGACCACGTACGTCAGCGACAGCGCGAAACCGCGTGCGTGCGTCGCGCGCGTGCCCTGGCCGATGATGATCGCGGACACGATCGGAATCATCGGATACGAGCAGGGCAGGAGACTCAGCACGACGCCGGCGACGAAATACAGCGCGACGATGGTGAAGAAACCGTGCCCCTCGAGCAGCGACTGCGCGAAATCCGCGCTCGTGACCTTGTCGAACCAGCTGCCCGAAGCCGCCGTGCGATCGACCGGCGCGGCCGCGCCCAGCGCTGCGCCGTCAACCTTCACGACGTGCTCCGCAGGCGGATAGCAGATTCCTTCGTCGGCGCATCCTTGCGACGTCACCGCGAGCTCGAACGGCCCCGCCGCCTGCTTGACCGGAACATGAATCACGACCTCGTCGCGATAGGTCTCGACTTCCTTCTGGAACGTCTGGTCGAACTTCACGTGGCCGGCCGGGAATTGCGGATCGCCGAGCGTCGCCTGGCCGCCCTTCACCGCGAACGCGAACCGCTCGCGGTACAGGTAATAGCCGCTGGCAACCTTGAAACGGACGTCCACCTGCCCCGGCGATTCGCTCGCGCTGAACTTGAATGCGACCGACGGATCGAGAAAATCGTCGGCCGCGCGCGCGACCGACAGGCCGCCCAGCACGAACATGAACGACATCAGGACTGCGAGAAACCGCAGCGCGCGCACGCGCACGGAAAGCGCCATACCGTTAAACATGAAATAGACGTTGAGTTTCGCTGGTCACCCATTGGCCGTACGCGGCCGTAGCCGTCGCCTGCCACGAGACGATTTCCGGCGTCTCGTACGGATGATGCGCGAGAATAAATCGCTCCAGTTCGAGCGAGCGGACGGGGCTCGTCTTGAACAGCAACTGGATCTCGTCGGCCGTCTCGACCTTGCCCTGCCAGTGATAGCGCGACTTGATCGCACCGAGCTCCGACACGCACGCGGCAAGCCGCGCGTCGAGCGCGCCGTCAGCGAGCGCCGCGGCCGTCGCCGCATCCGGCACCGTCGTCAGCATCAATACCACCACCATACGCGCCCTCCTGACTGGCCTTTACCGGCTTCCGCCGCCACGAATCGCCCATCGAGGGCCCGCGCCGATAACTGCATATCGTAGCGCAGCCCGCGCGACGCTGCCGGCACCGGCCTGCGACAATCGATCGCAGCCGAGGCGCCGCCAAAAACAAAAAGGGCCAAGCAATTGCTCGGCCCTTTCGGATCCTGCTGCGTACCGGAAGCTTACTCGGCTTCTTGCACGTTTTCCGTTTCGTCGACTTCCGGACGATCGAGCAGCTCGACCAGTGCCATCGGTGCGTTGTCACCGACGCGGAAGCCGAACTTCAGCACGCGCAGGTAGCCGCCCGGACGGTTCGCGAAACGCGGACCGAGCACGTCGAACAGCTTCGCCACCGAGTCACGATCGCGCAGGCGGTTGAACGCCAGGCGACGGTTTGCCAGCGACGGCTTCTTGCCGAGCGTGATCAGCGGCTCGACGACTTTACGGAGTTCCTTCGCCTTCGGCAGCGTCGTCTTGATGACTTCGTGCTCGATCAGCGAGTTGGACATGTTACGGAGCATAGCCAGACGGTGGCTGCTCGTGCGGTTCAGTTTCCGCAGACCATGACGATGGCGCATTTCAGTTTCCTTGATTCAAAGTTTTGATCCAGCTCTTCTATCGCACCTCTGGGGTGCACGGGCCGGTAGAGAAAAAAGCAAGATGCGGATTTTAAAGGAAAATCCGCATCTTTGCCAACTACTGCTACAGCCGGGCTACAACCGGGCTTACTTGTCGAGACCAGCCGGCGGCCAGTTTTCGAGCTTCATGCCCAGCGTGAGACCGCGCGAAGCGAGCACTTCCTTGATCTCGTTGAGCGACTTGCGACCGAGGTTCGGCGTCTTCAGCAGCTCGTTTTCCGTGCGCTGGATCAGGTCGCCGATGTAGTAGATGTTCTCGGCCTTCAGGCAGTTCGCCGAACGAACCGTCAGCTCGAGATCGTCCACCGGACGCAGCAGGATCGGATCGATCTGCGGTGCGCGCGACGGTGCTTCGGCAGCCGTTTCCGTGCCTTCCAGCGCCGCGAAAACGGACAGCTGGTCGACCAGGATGCGGGCCGATTGACGGATCGCCTCTTCCGGGGTGATCACGCCGCTCGTCTCGATGTTCATCACGAGCTTGTCGAGGTCGGTACGCTGCTCGACACGTGCGCTTTCAACGGCGTAGCTCACGCGGCGAACCGGCGAGAACGATGCGTCGAGGACGATGCGGCCGATGATCTTGGCCGTGTCTTCGCCGTAGCGACGGACGTTGCCGGGCACATAGCCGCGACCCTTTTCGATCTTGATCTGAACGTCGAGCTTGCCGCCCTTCGACAGGTGTGCGATCACGTGATTCGGGTTGATGACTTCGCAATCGTGCGCCAGCTCGATATCGCCGGCCGTGACGACGCCTTCGCCTTCCTTGCGCAGGGTCACCGTCACTTCGTCACGGTTGTGCAGCTTGAACACCACACCCTTCAGGTTCAGCAGCAGGTTGACGACGTCCTCTTGCACGCCGTCAAGCGTCGAATACTCGTGCACCACGCCAGCGATCGTGACTTCGGTCGGCGCGTAGCCAACCATCGACGACAGCAGCACGCGGCGAAGCGCATTGCCCAAGGTGTGGCCGTAACCGCGTTCGAACGGTTCCATGACCACCCTCGCGTGGTTCTCGCCCAGCGATTCCACGGCGATGATCTTGGGTTTCAGCAAACTGGTTTGCATGGGCTTTCCTTTTCAATACCCTCGGCTCGTTACACCGATAAGGCTGACCGGTAACAACCAGAAAATAAACAGCCGAGGCCCCTCCTTGCATAACGCAATCGGGGTACCTCGGCCGTCAATCGGATTAACGCGAATACAATTCGACGATCAGGCTTTCGTTGATGTCGCCTGCGATTTCAGCGCGTTCCGGCATTTGCTTGAACGTGCCTTCGAACTTCTTCGCATCGACTGCAACCCAGCTCGGCATGCCGCCTTGCTCGGCCAGCGACAGCGCTTCGACGATACGCGCCTGCTTCTTCGCCTTTTCGCGGATCGCGACGACGTCACCCGCCTTCACTTGCTGCGACGGCACGTTCGCGACGACGCCGTTCACCGTGATCGACTTGTGGCTCACCAGCTGACGCGCTTCAGCGCGGGTCGAGCCGAAGCCCATGCGATACACGACGTTGTCGAGACGCGACTCGAGCAGTTGCAGCAGGTTTTCACCCGTGTTGCCCTTGCGGCGGTCGGCTTCAGCGAAGTAGCGGCGGAACTGACGCTCCAGGACGCCGTAAATACGCTTGACCTTCTGCTTTTCGCGCAGCTGCGTACCATAGTCGGACGTACGTGCGCCCGAGGTACGGCCGTGCTGACCCGGCTTGCTGTCGAGCTTGCACTTGTCGGCGAGCGAGCGGCGCGCGCTCTTCAGGAACAGGTCGGTGCCTTCACGGCGGGACAGCTTGGCCTTAGGGCCGATATAACGTGCCACTTTGCATTCCTTTATCAATCAGTCACGCGGACCGGAATCCGCGCTAGTTCGCGCCCTTTGGGGCGAACGGTGGGCTTAGTCAATCAAAAAAGCAACGCCCGTCGACGCTACGCGGCGACAGGCAAATGCGCCAGCACGAGCGTGCCAGCAGCATTCTTAGATACGACGGCGCTTCGGCGGACGGCAGCCGTTGTGCGGAATCGGGGTGACGTCCGAAATCGCGGTGATCTTGATGCCGAGGCCATGCAGTGCACGCACTGCCGACTCACGACCCGGGCCCGGGCCCTTGATCCGCACTTCCAGATTCTTCACGCCATATTCCATCGCCACGCGACCGGCCGACTCAGCAGCAACCTGAGCAGCGAACGGCGTCGACTTGCGCGAGCCCTTGAAGCCCTGGCCGCCCGACGTCGCCCATGCCAGTGCATTGCCCTGGCGATCGGTGATCGTGATGATCGTGTTGTTGAACGACGCGTGAACGTGAACCACGCCTTCAGCGACGTTCTTCTTAACCTTCTTGCGAACGCGTTGCGCCGCGGTGTTCGAAGCCTTAGCCATTACGTTTTCCTGTAACTGTCAGTTCCGCTTACTTCTTCAGCGCTTGCGCTGCACGACGCGGACCCTTGCGGGTACGTGCGTTCGTACGCGTACGCTGACCGCGCATCGGCAGGCCCTTGCGATGACGAACGCCACGGTAGCAACCGAGGTCCATCAGGCGCTTGATGTTCATCGTCACTTCACGGCGCAGATCGCCTTCGACGATGAACTTGCCCACTTCTTCACGCAGCTTTTCGAGGTCTGCGTCGGTCAGGTCCTTGACCTTCTTCGAGAATTCCACGCCAGCTGCCGTGCAGATGCTGCGCGAGCGCGTGCGGCCGATACCGAAGATTGCCGTCAGGCCGATCTCGGTATGCTGGTGATTCGGGATGTTAACCCCTGCGATACGAGCCATTGTTTTTCCTCAAACAAAAAGCGCAAACAAACGCGCGGTCAGCCTTGGCGCTGCTTGTGGCGCGGATCCGAGCTGCAGATCACGCGAACGACGCCTTTGCGCTTGATGATCTTGCAATTGCGGCAAATGCGCTTAACCGATGCCATCACTTTCATGATAATACCCTTTTTTCAAATCACTTCGCCCGGAACACGATCCGCGCACGAGACAGATCGTAAGGCGTCAATTCAACCGTCACCTTGTCGCCCGGCAGGATGCGGATGTAGTGCATCCGCATCTTCCCGGAGATATGCCCCAACACGACATGGCCGTTTTCCAGCTTCACGCGGAAGGTCGCATTCGGGAGGTTTTCGATCACCTCACCTTGCATCTGGATTACATCGTCTTTGGCCATAGTCCTTGATTAACGCATTGGGATGTTGCCGCCCTTGAAGTTTGCCTTCTTGAGCAGCGACTCATACTGTTGCGACATAACGTACGACTGCACCTGCGCCATGAAGTCCATCGTGACGACGACAATGATCAGCAGCGACGTTCCACCAAAATAAAACGGCACGTTCCAGCGCAGCACCAGGAATTCCGGCAGCAGACACACGAAGACGATGTAGATCGCACCGGCCAGCGTCAGACGCGTGAGGATGCGGTCGATATATCGCGCGGTCTGGTCGCCCGGACGAATGCCCGGAACAAACGCGCCGCTCTTCTTCAGGTTGTCCGCGGTTTCCCTGCTGTTGAACACCAGTGCGGTGTAGAAGAAGCAGAAAAACACGATCGCCAGCGTGTACAGCAGCACATAGACCGGCTGGCCCGGCTTCAGCGCCTCCGCGACGTTATGCAACGTGTTGGAGATCCAGCTTCCCGACGGCTGACCCGTGCTGAACCAGCCGAGAATCGTGGCCGGGAACAGGATGATCGACGATGCGAAGATCGGCGGGATCACGCCCGACATGTTCAGCTTCAGCGGCAAGTGCGACGACTGGCCACCGTAGATCTTGTTGCCGACCTGGCGCTTCGCGTAGTTCACGAGGATCTTGCGCTGACCGCGTTCGATGAACACGACCAGGTAAGTCACCGCGGCGATCAGAACGACGATGATGATCGCCGAAATGATGCTCATCGAACCCGTACGCACCAGCTCGAACAGCCCACCGACGGCATTCGGGAACCCTGCTGCGATCCCGCCGAAGATGATGATCGAGATGCCGTTGCCCAGACCACGCTCGGTGATCTGCTCACCCAGCCACATCAGGAACATCGTGCCGGTAACCAGCGTCACGACCGTCGTCAGCCGGAACAGCATGCCGGGGTCGATCACGAGGCCCGGCTGGTTTTCCAGCGCAGCCGCGATACCGAACGCCTGGAAGGTCGCGAGCACCACGGTGAAATACCGCGTGTACTGCGTGATCTTCCGTTGCCCTGCCTGCCCTTCCTTCTTCAGCGCCTCGAGTTGCGGCGAGACGATCGCCAGCAACTGCATGATGATCGACGCCGAGATGTACGGCATGATCCCCAGCGCAAAGATCGTGAAGCGGGAAAGCGCGCCACCCGAGAACATGTTGAACATGCCCAGGATGCCGCCCGCCTGGCTCTGGAACAGCTTCGCCAGTTGATCCGGATCGATGCCCGGCACGGGGATGTGCGCGCCGATGCGATAGACGATCAGCGCCAGGAGCAGGAACATCGCTCGCCGACGCAGATCGCCGAATTTCGCCGTGCTTCGACCGGGTTTTGCAAGACTCGGGCTGTTAGCCAAGTACCTTCTCCGATGAATGCAAGTAACGACGCGCTACGCGTGTCACTCGGCGAACGAACCGCCAGCCGCTTCGATCGCAGCGCGCGCACCCTTGGTGGCGCCGAGACCCTTCACGACGATCTTGCGCTTCAGTTCGCCCGTCGCGATGATCTTTGCGCTCTTCGTCAGCTCGCCGACCAGGCCGGCTTGCTTCAGTGCGAGCAGATCGATTTCATCGACCGGCAGCTTCTCGAGGTCGCCCAGGCGCACTTCACCGACGAATTCCTTCGTCAGCGACGTGAAGCCGCGCTTCGGCAGACGACGTTGCAGCGGCATCTGACCGCCTTCGAAACCGACTTTGTGGAAGCCGCCCGAACGCGATTTCTGACCCTTGTGACCACGGCCAGCCGTCTTGCCGAGGCCCGAACCGATGCCACGGCCGACACGACGCTTGGCGTGCTTTGCACCAGCGGCCGGCTTCAGGTTATTCAATTCCATATCAACTCCTTGATCCGTAGGGCCGCTTACGCGATGACCTTAACGAGGTACGAGACCTTGTTGATCATGCCGCGGACCGCCGGCGTATCCTGCAGCTCGCTAACCGAGTTGAGTCGGCGCAGGCCCAGGCCACGCACGGTCGCACGGTGCGATTCGCGGGTCCCGATCAGGCTCTTGACGAGCTGAACCTTGACAGTTTTTTCAGACATGGTGACCACCCGGGCTTAGCCCAAAATATCTTCGACGGACTTGCCGCGCTTCGCCGCGATGTCTGCCGGGGTCGACTGCTTGCGCAGACCGTCCAGCGTGGCGCGAACGAGGTTGTACGGGTTCGTCGAACCGTGGCTCTTCGCCACGACGTTCTGAACGCCCATCACGTCGAACACTGCGCGCATCGGGCCGCCGGCGATCACGCCCGTACCTGCCTTCGCCGGAGCGAGGAGGACAGCGGATGCGCCATGCTTGCCGTGCACTTCGTGCTGCAGCGTGCCGTTCTTGAGCGGCACCTTGAACATGTTGCGGCGAGCTTGTTCCATTGCCTTCTGGACAGCGACCGGCACTTCCTTCGCCTTGCCCTTGCCCATACCGATGCGGCCATCACCGTCGCCAACCACGGTCAGTGCGGCGAAGCCGAGAATACGGCCACCCTTCACGACCTTGGTCACGCGATTGACCGAAATCATCTTTTCGCGAAGGCCGTCGTCGCGCTCGTCAGCCTGAACTTTCGCTTGCATCTTTGCCATGACGAATTCCTTCCTTAGAACTTGAGCCCAGCTTCGCGAGCTGCCTCAGCCAGCGCCTTGACGCGGCCGTGGTAGCGGAAGCCCGAGCGGTCGAAGGCGACGGATTCGATGCCGGCAGCCTTTGCCTTCTCGGCAATACGCTTGCCGATCAGCGTCGCGGCATTAACGTTGCCGCCCTTGCCCGACTTGTCGGCCAGTTCAGCGCGCACTTCTGCTTCGAGCGTCGACGCGCTGGCGAGCACCTTGGTGCCGCAGGGCGAGAACACTTGAGCGTAGATGTGCGTGTTCGTGCGATGCACGGCGAGACGCGCGACCTGCAGCTCAGCGATCTTGATACGCGTCTGGCGAGCGCGGCGCAGGCGAGATTGAGTCTTATCCATGATTGCGCACCCTTACTTCTTCTTCGTTTCTTTGAGGATCACAACCTCGTCGGAATAGCGCACGCCCTTGCCCTTGTAGGGCTCCGGCGGACGGTAACCGCGGACTTCCGCAGCCACTTGACCGACTTGTTGCTTGTTGATCCCCTTGATCACGATTTCGGTTTGCGTCGGGGTTTCAGCCTTGACGCCTTCCGGCATCTGGTGCACCACCGGGTGCGAGAAACCCAGCGACAGGTTCAGCTTGTCGCCTTGCGCTTGCGCACGATAACCGACGCCAACCAGCGTCAGCTTGCGCTCGAAACCCTTGGTCACGCCGTGCACGGCATTCGCGATGATCGCGCGCATCGTGCCCGACAGTGCGTTTGCTTCGCGGCTTTCGTCGACCGGCGACAGATTCAGCGTGCCGTCGTTGTTCGCCACGTTCACGAGCGGATTGATCGCTTGCGTGATGGTGCCCAGCGGGCCCTTGACGGTGATCGCACCGTCGGCCAGCTTGACTTCCGCGCCTTGCAGCGCGATCGGGCTCTTACCTACTCGAGACATGTTTCTCTCTCCTCGGCTTTAAGCAACGTAGCAGATGACTTCGCCGCCGACGCCGGTAGCGCGCGCCTTGCGGTCGGTCATCACGCCCTTCGGCGTCGACACGATTGCCACGCCCAGGCCGTTCATGACCTGAGGAATGTCGTTACGGCCGCGGTACACGCGCAGACCAGGCTTCGACACGCGCTCGAGGCGTTCGATGACCGGGCGACCTGCGTAGTACTTCAGCGCGATATTCAGTTCGGACTTCGCACCTTCCGCCTTGACGGCGAAATCGTCGATATAACCTTCGTCCTTCAGGACTTGCGCGATTGCAACCTTGACCTTCGACGAGGGCATCGCAACCGATACCTTCTCGACCATCTGCGCGTTGCGGATGCGAGTCAGCATATCGGCGATAGGATCACTCATGCTCATTTACGTTTCTCCTATTACCAGCTCGCCTTGGTCAGGCCAGGAATCTCGCCACGGAATGCGATTTCACGAATCTTGTTACGCGCGAGGCCGAATTTACGGAACGTGCCACGCGGACGGCCCGTGATCGCGCAGCGGTTACGCTGGCGGGTCGGGTTTGCGTTGCGGGGCAGTTGCTGCAGCTCAAGGCGTGCTTCGTAGCGCTCTTCTTCCGACTTGCTTTGGTCTTCGACGATCGCCTTCAGCGCTTCGCGCTTTGCTGCGAACTTCGCGACCAGGCGGGCGCGCTTCTTTTCACGTTCGATCAGTGCCAGTTTAGCCACGGTAACCTCAGTTTCTGAACGGGAACTTGAAGCTGGCGAGCAGAGCCTTTGCTTCGTCGTCGGTCTTCGCAGTCGTCGTGATGCTGATGTTCAGCCCACGCAGTGCGTCGATCTTGTCGTAGTCGATTTCGGGGAAAATGATCTGCTCTTTCACACCGATGTTGTAGTTGCCGCGGCCATCGAAGGCACGACCCGACACACCGCGGAAGTCACGCACGCGGGGCAGGGCAACGGTCACGAAACGGTCGAGGAATTCGTACATCGCTTGGCCACGCAGCGTCACCATCGCGCCGATCGGGTAACCCTGGCGGATCTTGAAGCCTGCGATTGCCTTGCGCGCCTTCGTGACGACCGGCTTCTGACCAGCGATCTTCGTGAGGTCGCCGACGGCGTTCTCGATGATCTTCTTGTCAGCGATCGCTTCGCCAAGACCCATGTTCAGCGTGATCTTGGTGATGCGCGGCACTTCCATGACCGACTTGTAACCGAACTTCTCGATCAGGCCGGGCACAACCTTTTCTTTGTAAAACTCTTGAAAACGAGCCATTTTTTACTCCGCTGCGTCAGGCGCTCAGTACGGCACCGGTCGTCTTCAGGAAGCGAACCTTCTTGCCTTCCTCGACCTTGATGCCAACACGCGACGCCTTGCCATTCGCGTCGACCAGTGCGACGTTCGAAATATGCAGGGGCATCGTCTTCGCTTCCACGCCGCCCGTCGTACCCTTCATCGGGTTCGGCTTCACATGCTTCTTGACGAGGTTGATACCTTCAACCGTCACATGTTCTGCACCGACAGCCAGCACGACGCCGCGCTTGCCCTTGTCTTTGCCAGTGACGACGATGACTTCGTCACCTTTGCGAATCTTGTTCATCGCGACTCCTTACAGCACTTCCGGCGCCAGCGAAACGATCTTCATGAATCGTTCGCTACGCAGCTCACGCGTCACCGGCCCGAAGATACGGGTGCCGATCGGCTCAAGCTTGTTATTCAAAAGCACAGCGGCGTTGCCGTCGAACTTGATCAGCGAGCCGTCTTGACGGCGAACACCCTTGGCGGTGCGGACCACCACGGCGTTGTAGATTTCGCCTTTCTTCACGCGCCCGCGCGGCGTTGCTTCTTTGACGGTCACCTTGATGATGTCGCCAATGCCGGCATAACGACGCTTCGAGCCGCCGAGCACCTTGATGCACATGACTTCACGTGCACCCGTGTTGTCGGCTACTTCGAGCCGAGATTCGGTCTGGATCATGGTTTGTCTTTCCCAACTTAATCCGATTGCACCACCATGATGCATTCGGTCAGTCTTGGTCCCGTCAGCCAATCGGCTGCTTGGGTTGGAACAGCAGCGACGGCAAACGAAACCCGCCATCGCAATTCGGTGAATCTTTCGGACAGGCTGGCGCCAGTCCGCTTCCCCCACCAACTTCGCCCGCGACGGGGCTCCCATAAAGAGGGAAGACCAGGATTATAACAAATAACCCTGGTCACGCAAGCAAAAACTTTGCGATTTCAAGCACTTCGTGGCGAAGTGCTTGTTACTGCCTACTGCTCTGCCCGCTTAGATGACGCGAGCTGCTTCGACGAGGCGCGACACCGTCCAGGCCTTCGTCTTCGAAACAGGACGAGTTTCCTGGATTTCGACGAGATCGCCTTCGTTGCAGGTGTTCGCTTCATCATGCGCGTGGTACTTCTTCGAGCGCACGACATACTTGCCGTAGATCGGGTGCTTGACGCGGTGCTCGATCAGCACGGTGACGGTCTTGTCCATCTTGTTGCTGACGACCCGACCGACCAGCGTCCGCTTCAGCGAGGTTTTCACGCTATCGTTCATTTCTGGTTCGCCTTCTGAGTCATGACGGTCCGCACACGTGCGATGTCGCGACGAACCTTCTTCAGCTGGCTCGTGTTCGTGAGCTGCTGGGTCGCGAGTTGCATGCGCAGGCCGAATTGCGCCTTCAGCAGGTCCGCCAGCTCCTTGTTGAGCGCGGCCTGGTCTTTCTGGAGAAGTTCGGAAGCCTTCATGTTTTCTCCTTAGGCGCCGAGCTGGCGCACGATGAATGCCGTCTTCAGCGGCAGCTTGGCTGCAGCCAGACGGAACGCTTCGCGTGCCAGTTCTTCGGTTACGCCGTCCATTTCATAGAGCATCTTGCCCGGCTGGATCTCGGCGACGTAGTACTCCGGGTTACCCTTACCGTTACCCATACGCACTTCTGCCGGCTTTTGCGAAATCGGCTTGTCCGGGAAGATCCGGATCCAGATGCGGCCGCCACGCTTGATGTGACGCGTCATTGCACGACGCGCCGCTTCAATCTGACGTGCGGTCAAACGACCGCGACCGATCGCCTTCAGACCGAATTCACCGAACGACACTGCGTTGCCGCGCGTCGCCTTGCCGGTGTTACGACCCTTCTGCTCTTTACGATACTTTCTGCGTTTCGGTTGCAGCATCGTTATTCTCCAGTCTTGCCGTCTTCGGGCTTGCCGGCGCCACGGCGCGGTGCGCCACGACGAGCACCCGGAGCGCCGCCTTCGCCGTCACGGCGCGGACGACGGTCGCCCGGACGCGCATTGCGACGCGGACGCTTGTCTTCGGCTACTTCTTCGACCACCGGCGCGTCATTGCGGCCGAGCGTGTCGCCCTTGTACACCCACACCTTGACGCCGATGATCCCGTAGGTCGTCTTCGCTTCCGAGGTCGCGTAGTCGATGTCGGCACGCAGCGTGTGAAGGGGCACGCGACCTTCGCGATACCACTCCGTACGAGCGATTTCGATACCGTTCAGACGGCCTGCGCTCATGATCTTGATGCCTTGGGCACCCAGACGCATCGCGTTCTGCATCGCACGCTTCATCGCGCGACGGAACATGATCCGGCGCTCGAGCTGTTGCGTGATCGAGTCAGCGATCAGTTGCGCATCGGTTTCCGGCTTGCGGATTTCTTCGATGTTGACGTGAACCGGCACGCCCATGCGGCGTTGCAGTTCCGTCTTCAGCTGTTCGATATCCTCGCCCTTCTTGCCGATGACGACGCCCGGACGCGAGCTGTAAATCGTGATGCGCGCGTTCTTCGCCGGACGCTCGATGACCACCCGACCGACCGAAGCGTTCTTCAGCTTCTTCTTCAGGTATTCACGAACACCGATGTCTTCCTGCAGCATCGCCGCGAAATTGTTGTTGTTCGCGTACCAACGCGAAGCCCAATTGCGGCTGACAGCCAGGCGGAAGCCAGTCGGATGAATTTTCTGTCCCATCGTATGACTCCTTAATTCCCGACCGTCACAGTGATGTGACAGGATTGCTTCTCGATGCGGTTACCGCGGCCCTTGGCGCGCGCGGTGAAACGCTTGAGCGATGCCGCCTTGTCGACGTAGATGCTCTTGATCTTGAGCTCGTCGATATCAGCGCCTTCGTTGTGCTCCGCATTCGCGATTGCCGACAGCACAACCTTCTTCACGATGCCAGCCGCCTTCTTCGGCGAGAACGTCAGAACGTTCAGCGCCTTGTCGACCGGCAAACCGCGGATCTGGTCAGCCACAAGGCGCGTTTTTTGCGCCGAGATGCGGGCACCGCGATGAATTGCTTTCACTTCCATCTTGATTGCCCCTTATTTCTTGGCCTTCTTGTCGGCCGCGTGACCCTTGAACGTACGGGTCAGTGCGAACTCGCCAAGCTTGTGGCCGACCATGTTTTCCGAGATGTACACCGGAACGTGTTGACGGCCGTTGTGAACAGCGATCGTCAGGCCGATGAAATCCGGCAGAATCGTCGAGCGACGCGACCAGGTCTTGATCGGCTTTTTGTCGCGCGAAGCTGCAGCCGCCTCAACTTTCTTCAGCAAATGGGCGTCGCAGAACGGACCTTTTTTTACAGAACGTGCCATTGCCTACTCCTTAACGCTTGTGACGGCGCTGGACGATCATCGTCGTCGTGCGCTTGTTGCTGCGGGTGCGGTAACCCTTAGCCGGCGTACCCCACGGGCTCACCGGGTCGCGACCTGCAGCCGTCTTGCCCTCACCACCACCGTGCGGGTGATCAACCGGGTTCATCGCAACGCCACGCACCGTCGGGCGGATACCGCGCCAGCGGTTCGCGCCAGCCTTGCCGATTTGGCGCAGGCTATGCTCTTCGTTACCGACTTCACCGATCGTTGCACGGCACTCGATGTGCACGCGGCGGATTTCGCCCGAACGCAGACGAACCTGCGCGTAGACGCCTTCACGTGCCAGCAGCATGGCCGACGTGCCAGCCGAACGCGCCATTTGCGCGCCCTTGCCCGGCAGCATCTCGATGCAGTGGATCGTCGTACCGACCGGAATGTTGCGGATCGGCAGCGTGTTGCCTGCACGGATCGGCGCTTCCGAACCCGACATCAGCTGTTGGCCGACGGTCAGGCCCTTCGGGGCGATGATGTAGCGACGCTCGCCGTCTGCGTAGAGCACCAGCGCGATGTTCGCGCTACGGTTCGGGTCGTACTCGAGACGCTCGACCTTTGCCGGAATGCCATCCTTCGTGCGACGGAAATCGACGATACGATAGTGCTGCTTGTGACCACCACCCTTGTGACGCGTGGTGATACGGCCGTTGTTGTTACGGCCGGCGGTCGAGCTCTGCGAGTCGAGCAGTGCCGCGAACGGCTTGCCCTGGTGCAGGTTCTTGTTGACCACCTTGACCATCGCGCGGCGACCCGGCGATGTCGGCTTAACTTTCACGATTGCCATGATTACTTGGCCTCCGCTTCAAAGTTGATTTCCTGGCCGGGCTTCAGGCAAACGTACGCCTTCTTCACGTCCTTGCGGCGGCCCATCGAACGGCCGAAGCGCTTTTGCTTGCCCTTCTGAACCAGCACGTTGACCGAATCAACTTCAACCTTGAACAGCAGCTCGACAGCCGCCTTCACTTCCTGCTTCGTGGCATCCGGTGCGACTTCGAACACGACTTGCTCGTTCTTGTCGGCAACCAGCGTCGCCTTTTCCGAGATCACCGGTGCGAGCAGGACCTGCATCAAACGATGATCGTTCTTGCGAATCTCGCTCATGACAGCAACTCCTCGATCTGGGCGACCGCAGCCTTCGTGACCAGCACTTTCTTGAAGTAGATCAGCGACAGCGGGTCAGCGTAGCGCGGCTCGACAATCGCCACGTGCGGCAGGTTGCGCGAAGCCAGGTACAGGTTCTCGTCGACCGTGTCCGTGATGATCAGAACGGAGTCGAGACCCATGGTCTTGAATTTGTCAGCCAGCAGCTTGGTCTTCGGCGCTTCGAGGATGATGTCCTCGACGACCGACAGACGGCCTTCGCGGGCCAGCTGCGAGAAGATCGAGCAGAGACCTGCGCGATGCATCTTCTTGTTGACCTTGTGCGAGAAGTTTTCTTCCGGCGAGTTCGGGAAGATGCGACCACCGCCACGCCACAACGGGCTCGACGACATACCGGCACGAGCGCGGCCCGTACCCTTCTGACGCCACGGCTTCTTGGTGGTGTGCTTGACTTGCTCGCGGTCCTTCTGTGCGCGGTTACCCTGGCGAGCATTCGCCTGGTACGCGACGACGACCTGGTGGATCAGCGCTTCGTTGTAGTCACGACCGAACACGACGTCCGACGCGTTGACCACTGCACCTTCCTGACCATTTTCGTTCAGGAGCTTGAGTTCCATTATTTCGCCCCCTTGGTCTTGACGGCCGGCGTCACGAAAACCTTGCCGCCCTTCGCGCCCGGAATCGCGCCCTTGACGAGCAGCAGCTTGCGCTCTGCGTCGATACGAGCGATTTCGAGGTTCTGCACCGTCACCGTAACGTCACCGAGGTGACCCGTCATGCGCTTACCCGGGAAAACGCGACCCGGATCCTGCGCCATACCGATCGAGCCCGGCACGTTGTGCGAGCGCGAGTTACCGTGGGTAGCACGGCCGGAGGAGAAGTTGTAACGCTTGATCGTACCGGCGTAGCCCTTACCGATCGACACGCCTTGCACGTCGACCTTCTGGCCTACTTCGAAAAGATCAGCACCGACCACGGCGCCATTCGACAGCTCAGCTGCCTTGGCCGCGTCAATGCGGAATTCCTTGAGGATTTCACCGGCTTCGACACCGGCTTTGGCGAGATGACCTGCCAGCGGCTTCGTCACGCGCGATGCGCGGCGGGAGCCGAATGCAACCTGCACGGCCGTGTAGCCGTCGGTTTCAACAGTCTTGATCTGCGTCACGCGGTTGTCCGACACGTCCAGCACGGTGACGGGAATCGAATCCCCTTCAGCCGTGAAGATACGGGTCATGCCAACCTTGCGACCTACGAGTCCAAGGCTCATCATTTTCTCCATTCCCGACTGCGATTGGTCGGGGCTGATTTACAAAATGCCGGGCACGCAAGGCCCAACTTTTTTACGCGAATACGCGAAAAGCCAAGCAGTATAGCCCGACTTCTCGATTTCCGCAAGCAATACAAAGACTTAGCACCGCCCGGCACGCCAGGAGGCGCCGAAAGCCTTACTGCAGCTTGATTTCCACGTCGACGCCAGCCGGCAGGTCGAGCTTCATCAGCGCGTCAACCGTCTTGTCGGTCGGATCGACGATGTCCATCAGGCGCTGGTGGGTACGGATTTCGAGCTGATCGCGCGACGTCTTGTTGACGTGCGGCGAACGCAGGATGTCAAAACGCTGGATGCGCGTCGGCAGCGGCACCGGGCCACGGACGATTGCGCCAGTCCGCTTCGCGGTATCGACGATCTCGGCAGCCGATTGATCGATCAGACGATAGTCGAAAGCCTTCAGGCGAATGCGGATTTTCTGTTGCTGCATGACGATTCCTTGAAAAGAGCGAGGCGATGTTGCATCGCCGGACACTAAAAGAACGCGAAACCTGTTGCCTGCGGGGAGCGAGGCGCCCGGTCCCGAACGGTACTTCCACTGCTAAGCCCGCGATTCTACACGAAAAATCGAAGCGGTGGTGTGCGTTTGTCAATACGGCAACGCGCACGCCACAAAGAAAAACCGGGTGCCAGATCGAACTGGACACCCGGTTTCGACGGTACGACTGCCTACCGTGGAATCGCGGACCCCGGAGGGATCCGCGGATCGTCGATATTACTCGATGATCTTGGCGACGACGCCGGCGCCGACGGTACGGCCGCCTTCGCGGATTGCGAAGCGCAGACCTTCTTCCATCGCGATCGGAGCGATCAGCTTCACCGTGATCGACACGTTGTCGCCCGGCATCACCATTTCCTTGTCCTTCGGCAGCTCGATCGAGCCCGTCACGTCCGTCGTACGGAAGTAGAACTGCGGACGGTAGTTGTTGAAGAACGGCGTGTGACGGCCGCCTTCGTCCTTGCTCAGCACGTACACTTCAGCCGTGAAGTGCGTGTGCGGCGTGATCGAACCCGGCTTCGCCAGAACCTGGCCACGCTCCACGTCTTCACGCTTCGTGCCGCGCAGCAGGATACCGACGTTGTCGCCTGCCTGACCTTGGTCCAGCAGCTTGCGGAACATTTCAACGCCCGTGCAGGTCGTCTTCACCGTCGGCTTGATACCGACGATTTCGATTTCTTCGCCGACCTTCACGATGCCGCGCTCGACACGACCCGTCACCACCGTACCACGGCCCGAGATCGAGAACACGTCTTCCACCGGCATCAGGAACGCGCCGTCAACTGCACGCTCCGGCGTCGGGATGTACGTGTCCAGCGCATCTGCCAGGCTCATGATCGCCACTTCGCCCAGCTCGCCCGTGTCGCCTTCCAGCGCCAGCTTGGCCGAACCCTTCACGATCGGCGTGTCGTCGCCCGGGAAGTCGTACTTCGACAGGAGTTCGCGAACTTCCATCTCGACCAGCTCGAGCAGTTCAGCGTCGTCCACCATGTCGCACTTGTTCAGGAACACGATGATGTACGGAACGCCAACCTGACGTGCCAGCAGGATGTGCTCACGCGTCTGCGGCATCGGGCCGTCTGCTGCCGAGCAAACCAGGATCGCGCCGTCCATCTGTGCCGCGCCCGTGATCATGTTCTTCACATAGTCAGCGTGGCCCGGGCAGTCGACGTGTGCGTAGTGGCGGTTAGCCGTTTCATACTCGACGTGTGCCGTGTTGATCGTGATGCCGCGCGCCTTTTCTTCCGGTGCCGCGTCGATCTGGTCGTAAGCCTTCGCTTCGCCGCCGAACTTCTTCGTCAGCACCGTCGTGATCGCTGCCGTCAGCGTCGTCTTGCCGTGGTCAACGTGACCAATCGTACCAACGTTGACGTGCGGCTTGGTCCGCTCAAATTTACCTTTTGCCATGATTCTCTTCTTTCAAAAAATATCGGTTGGTAGCTGCAGATTTACTTCGACTTCGCGCTGATGATCGCTTCAGCAACGTTGCGCGGAGCTTCAGCGTAGTGCTTGAACTCCATCGTGTACGTTGCACGACCTTGCGTCAGCGAACGCAGCGACGTCGAGTAACCGAACATTTCCGACAGCGGCACTTCGGCGCGAACGATCTTGCCGCCGCCAACCATGTCTTCCATGCCCTGGACGATACCGCGACGGCCCGACAGGTCGCCCATCACGTTGCCCATGTAGTCTTCCGGCGTCTCGACTTCGACAGCCATCATCGGCTCGAGGACGACCGGGTTCGCCTTGCGCATCGCTTCCTTGAACGCCATCGAACCGGCCATGCGGAACGCGTTTTCGTTCGAGTCAACGTCGTGGTACGAACCGAACGTCAGGTGAACCTTCACGTCGACGACCGGGAAGCCAGCCAGCACGCCCGACTTCAGCGTGTCCTGGATACCCTTGTCGACCGCCGGGATGTATTCACGCGGAATCACACCACCCTTGATCTCGTCGAAGAACTCGTAGCCCTTGCCTTGTTCGTTCGGCTCGAGCGTGATGACCGCGTGACCGTACTGGCCGCGACCA
Source organism: Burkholderia sp. BCC1996 (assembly GCF_905339955.1). Taxonomy (NCBI): domain Bacteria; kingdom Pseudomonadati; phylum Pseudomonadota; class Betaproteobacteria; order Burkholderiales; family Burkholderiaceae; genus Burkholderia; species Burkholderia sp. BCC1996. Next base: position 21,210 of record NZ_CAJPHM010000042.1, on the reverse strand, counting down.
CCCGACTGCTTGACGAACTTGCCGTCGACATCCTTCGCCGTCGAACGGATCGTTTCGCGGTATGCAACCTGCGGCTTGCCGACGGTCGCTTCCACGCCGAATTCACGCTTCATCCGGTCGACCAGAATTTCGAGGTGGAGCTCGCCCATGCCCGAAATGATGGTCTGGCCCGACTCTTCGTCGGTCTGCACGCGGAACGACGGATCTTCCTGCGCCAGACGGTTCAGCGCGAGGCCCATCTTTTCCTGGTCAGCCTTGGTCTTCGGCTCGACAGCCTGCGAAATCACCGGCTCCGGGAACACCATGCGTTCGAGAACGATCGGGTTCGCCGGGTCGCACAGCGTGTCGCCCGTGGTCGCTTCCTTCAGGCCGACCGCAGCAGCGATGTCGCCTGCACGGACTTCCTTGATTTCTTCACGCTGGTTCGCGTGCATCTGCAGAATCCGGCCGAGGCGTTCCTTCTTGCCCTTGGTCGAGTTCAGCAGCGTGTCGCCCGAATTGACGACGCCCGAGTACACACGGAAGAAGATCAGCTGGCCGACGAACGGGTCGGTCATGATCTTGAACGCGAGCGACGAGAACTTCTCTTCGTCCGACGCCTTGCGCTCTGCTTCTTCACCGTTTTCGAGCTCGCCCTTGACCGGCGGGATGTCGACCGGCGACGGCAGGAAGTCGATCACGGCGTCGAGCATACGCTGCACGCCCTTGTTCTTGAACGCGGTACCGCACAGCATCGGCTGGATTTCGCACGCGATCGTACGGTCGCGCAGCGCCTTGACGATGTCGGCTTCCGGCAGATCGCCTTCTTCCAGGTACTTGTTCATCAGGTCTTCGCTGGCTTCAGCAGCCACTTCGACCATCTTTTCGCGCCATTCCTTGCAGGTCTCGGCGAGCTCGGCCGGGATGTCGACGTAGTCGAACTTCGTGCCTTGCGACGCTTCGTCCCAAATGATCGCCTTCATCTTGATCAGGTCGACCACGCCCTTGAAGTTTTCTTCCGAGCCGATCGGCACCACGACCGGAACCGGGTTCGCCTTCAGGCGCAGACGGAGCTGGTCGTAGACCTTGAAGAAGTTCGCGCCGGTACGGTCCATCTTGTTGACGAACGCGAGACGGGGCACCTTGTACTTGTTAGCCTGGCGCCACACCGTTTCCGACTGCGGCTGCACGCCGCCCACTGCGCAGTACACCATGCACGCGCCGTCGAGCACGCGCATCGAACGCTCCACTTCGATCGTGAAGTCGACGTGGCCCGGGGTGTCGATGATGTTGATGCGGTGTTCCGGATAGTTGCCGCCCATGCCCTTCCAGAAGGCCGTGGTAGCAGCGGACGTGATCGTGATGCCACGCTCTTGTTCCTGCTCCATCCAGTCCATCGTTGCTGCGCCGTCGTGGACTTCACCGATCTTGTGGTTCACACCGGTGTAAAACAGAATGCGCTCGGTCGTCGTCGTTTTGCCGGCGTCGATGTGAGCGCTAATACCGATATTGCGGTAGCGCTCGATAGGAGTCTTGCGAGCCACTTTGATCCTCTACTGGGATGACATGATGCAGCCCAGCTGCATCATGCTTCAACACAAACGGGCGAGGCGCCTGAAAAGCGCACCCGCCCGGAATTTATTTCCGCAAACAGCCCAGCCAGGCGCTTAGAAACGGAAATGCGAGAACGCGCGGTTGGCTTCTGCCATGCGGTGAACTTCATCGCGCTTCTTCATCGCGCCGCCACGGCCTTCGGCCGCTTCGGAGAGTTCACCTGCCAGGCGCAGAGCCATCGACTTCTCGCTGCGCTTCTTCGCAGCCTCACGCAGCCAGCGCATCGCCAATGCCATACGACGCGACGGGCGCACTTCGACCGGAACTTGATAGTTGGCACCACCAACGCGGCGGCTCTTCACTTCGACCACCGGCTTCACGTTGTTGAGCGCAACCGTGAACACTTCCAGCGGGTCCTTGCCACCCTTGGTCTGGATTTGTTCGAATGCGCCATAAACGATGCGCTCTGCAACCGACTTCTTGCCGGACAGCATCAGCATGTTCATGAACTTGGCAACATCAACGTTGCCGAACTTCGGATCCGGCAACACTTCCCGCTTGGGGACTTCGCGACGACGCGGCATGATTCTTCCTTTACTTGTTCAGTTGGAGCTGGTTCCAGCTCCGCGGCCACCAACAAACCCGATCACATCTTCACGACTAACCAGCTTGGCCGGGTGACCACTTACTCGACAGCACCGGCAATCCGGCACTCCCGCCTTGACCGCCCTGCGGCGATCCCTGATCAAAAACTGCTTACTTGGCAGCCTTTGCACGCTTCGCGCCGTACTTCGAGCGCGCTTGCTTACGGTCCTTGACGCCCTGGGTATCCAGCGAGCCGCGAACCATGTGGTAACGCACACCCGGCAAGTCCTTCACACGGCCGCCGCGGATCAGCACAACCGAGTGTTCCTGCAGGTTGTGGCCTTCACCGCCGATGTACGAAATCACTTCGAAGCCGTTCGTCAGACGAACCTTGGCGACCTTACGGAGTGCCGAGTTCGGCTTCTTCGGCGTCGTCGTGTACACACGGGTGCACACGCCGCGACGCTGGGGGCAGTCCTGCAGGGCCGGGCTCTTGCTCTTCGTCGTTTCCGACTGACGGCCTTTGCGAACCAGTTGGTTGATGGTTGGCATTGTTTATTCCTGAAATTGAACAAAATCTGCACATCGATTTCGGGCAAAGCGAGAATCGACGCACAGTTGACTTCCGAACCGGCGAATCGGGTGCGAGCTTTCGAACGCGACACGGCCCACCGAATACCGGAACCCAGCATGATATTCCGGAAATGCCAACTAAGTCAACGGCTTGCGTGATTTGCCAGCCGCGCGGGCGGTTTACCGGAAGGGTCGGAACACCTGTGTCACGCCGATTCGACGACGTCGATGATCTCGTCGCCGAAGCGTTCGAGCTTGCGCACGCCCATGCCGGGGATATGGCGCAGGTCGTCGATCGTCTCCGGCGCGTTGCGCGCGATTTCGGCCAGCGTCGCATCGTGGAAGATCACGTAGGCCGGCACGCCGTCGGACTTCGCGGTTTCCGCGCGCCACGCGCGCAGCGCGTCCCAGCGTGCGCGCTCGCGCGTGCCCATGCCGGCCGTCGGGTCGACGCGCGTGCCGCTGCGGCTCGACGACTGGCGCGTGCGCTGCGGCTTCACGTAGCGGCGCAGCGTGACCTTCTCCTCGTTCTTCAGCACCGGCTTCGCGGCCTCGGTCAGCATCAGCGCGCCGAAGCCGCCATGGTCGACCGCGAGATAGCCGTACGCGACGAGTTGCCGGAAAATCGCGCGCCACTCGGGTTCGGACAGCGATGCGCCGATCCCGAACGTGCTGAGCTGGTCGTGGCCGCGCTGCAACACTTTCTCCGTGCGGCCGCCGCGCAGGATCTCGATCAGATGGCTCGAGCCGAAATTGAAGCCGCTCGCGCGCTGCGCGCGGAATACGCATGACAGCGCCATCTGCGCCTCGCGCGTCGCGTCCCATGAATCGGGCGGTTCGAGGCACGTGTCGCAGTTGCCGCACGGCTGGCTCGCCTCGCCGAAATAGTTGAGGAGCCGCACGCGCCGGCACGAGATCGTCTCGCACAACCCGAGCAACGCGTCGAGCTTCGACGTCTGCACGCGCTTGTGCGCGTCGTCCGCATCGGACTCGTCGATCATCTTGCGCTGCTGGACGACGTCGCCGAGCCCATACGCCATCCACGCATTCGCCGGCATCCCGTCGCGGCCCGCACGGCCGGTTTCCTGGTAGTAGCCCTCGACGCTCTTCGGCAAATCGAGGTGCGCGACAAAGCGCACATCCGGCTTGTCGATGCCCATGCCGAACGCGATCGTGGCGCACATCACGATGCCTTCCTCGCGCTGGAACATTTCCTGGTGCTTCTGCCGTACCTCGAACTCCATCCCCGCGTGATACGGCAGCGCGCGCACACCCTGAGCCTTCAGCCATTCGGCCGTTTCCTCGACCTTGCGGCGCGACAGGCAGTAGACGACGCCCGCGTCGGTCGTGCCGTCCGCGTTCGTGTGTTCCGCGCGGATGAAATCGAGCAGCTGCGAACGCGCATTGTCTTTCTCGACGATCCGGTAACGGATGTTCGGGCGATCGAAGCTCGACACGAACACGCGCGCGTCGTCGAGCGCGAGGCGATGGATGATCTCGTCGCGCGTGATCGCGTCGGCAGTGGCCGTCAGCGCGATGCGCGGCACCGACGGGAAGCGTTCGTGCAGCACCGACAGCTGGATGTATTCGGGACGGAAGTCATGCCCCCACTGCGACACGCAGTGCGCCTCGTCGATCGCGAACAGGCCGATCTTCGCGCGCTCGAGCAGGTCGAGGAAGCGGCCCGTCATCAGCCGCTCGGGCGCGACGTACAGCAGGTCGATCTCGCCCTCGCGCAACGCGCGCTCGGTCGCCGCGGCCTCGGCGCCCGACAGTGTCGAGTTCAGGTAGGCCGCGCGCACGCCGACTTCGCTCAGCGCGGCGACCTGGTCCTGCATCAGCGCGATCAGCGGCGACACCACGATGCCCGCGCCCTGCCCGGCCTCGCGGCGCAGCAGCGCCGGGATCTGGTAGCACAGCGACTTGCCGCCGCCCGTCGGCATCAGCACGAGGCAATCGCCGCCGCCGGCGACGTGTTCGACGATCTCGCCCTGCTGGCCGCGAAAGGCGGAATAACCAAAAACTTCGTCGAGGATTTCGAGGGCGCGGGACATGAGTGAGAACGAGGACGGCGGAAGGATGACCGCAATTTTAACAACCCGCTCGCGCAGCGCGCGGCGAATCGTGCAACGTTGGCCGATCGGACAGGGTTCGAGCGCGCGCATGACGGGCCTGCGCAACCGAGCGGCAAGCCCGTCATGCACGTGAACGACGGATAAAAAAAACCGCCCGGCGAACCGGGCGGTTTCGATGACAGCGAATACGGCAGCGTGAGGCGGCTCGCGCCGCCCGCGCTTATTCGGCTGCCGGGTGTTGCGGCTCTTCCGCCGGCGCGCTCGGCGTACCGAAGTCGAATGCCTCTTCCGCAGCGATCTGGTCGAAACGCTCGCGGTCGGACATCTCCTTCGCCTTGCGTGCCTTGTGGAACGCGAGACCCGTACCGGCCGGGATCAGACGGCCGACGATCACGTTTTCCTTCAGGCCGCGCAGATCGTCGCGCTTGCCCATGATCGCCGCTTCGGTCAGCACGCGGGTCGTTTCCTGGAACGATGCCGCGGAGATGAACGAGTCGGTCGACAGCGACGCCTTCGTGATACCGAGGAGCACGTTGTCGTACGAAGCCGGGCGCTTGCCCTCGGCGATCATGCGATCGTTCTCGTCCAGCATGTCGGAACGCTCGACCTGTTCGCCCGGGATGAAGCGCGTATCACCGTTGTCGGTGATCTGCACACGACGCAGCATCTGGCGAACGATCACCTCGATGTGCTTGTCGTTGATCTTCACGCCCTGCAGACGATACACGTCCTGCACTTCGTCGACGATGTAGCGCGACAGCGCCTCGATACCCTGCAGACGCAGGATGTCGTGCGGATCGGCCGGGCCGTCCACGATCATTTCACCCTTGTTGACGACCTGAGCATCGTGGACCAGGACCTGCTTTTCCTTCGCGATCAGGAACTCGTGCTGATTGCCTTCGAGGTCCGTGATGACGAGACGCTGCTTGCCCTTCGTGTCCTTGCCGAACGACGTCGTACCGGTGACTTCCGCGAGAATGCCGGCATCCTTCGGCGAACGCGCTTCGAACAGTTCCGCCACCCGCGGCAGACCGCCGGTAATGTCACGCGTCTTCTGCGCTTCGGTCGGGATACGTGCAAGCACTTCACCCACCTGCACTTGCTGGCCGTCCTTCACGGTGATCAGTGCGCCGACCTGGAAGCCGATCTGCACTGCGTGCTCCGTGCCCGGGATCTTCACTTCGTCGCCGTTCGCGTCGAGCAGTTTCACCTGCGGACGCACGCTCTTCGAAGCTTGCGAACCACGACGCTTCACGTCGATCACGACCAGCGTCGACAGGCCGGTCACGTCGTCGATCTGCTTCGCGACGGTCACGCCTTCCTCGACGTTCTCGAACTTCACCGTACCACCGTACTCGGTGATGATCGGACGCGTCATCGGGTCCCACGTCGCCAGCTGCGTGCCGGCCTTGATCGTCGCACCGTCGAGTTGCAGCAGCGTCGCGCCGTACGGCACTTTGTGACGCTCGCGCTCGCGACCGAAATCGTCGGTGATCAGCGCCTCGCCCGAACGCGAAATGACGATCTGCTCGCCCTTCGCGTTGGTGACGTAACGCATCGTCGCCGTGAAACGCACGATACCGTTGCTCTTCGCTTCGACCGACGACGCCACTGCCGCACGCGATGCCGCACCACCGATGTGGAACGTACGCATCGTCAGCTGCGTGCCCGGTTCACCGATCGACTGTGCCGCGATCACGCCGACTGCTTCGCCGACGTTCACGAGCGAGCCGCGGCCGAGGTCACGGCCGTAGCAGGCCGCGCACAGACCGTAGCGCGTTTCGCAGGTCAGCGGCGTGCGCACGCGCACTTCGTCGATGCCGAGGCGTTCGATTTCCTCGACCGCCGTTTCGTCGAGCAGCGTGCCCGATTCGTACAGCGTTTCCTGCGTTTCCGGGTTCACGACGTCCGCGACCGCAACGCGGCCGAGGATACGGTCGCGCAGCGCTTCGACGACTTCACCGCCTTCGACCAGCGCCTTCATCGCGACGCCGTTCGACGTGCCGCAATCGTCCTCGACCACCACCAGATCCTGCGTGACGTCGACGAGACGACGCGTCAGGTAACCCGAGTTCGCGGTCTTCAGTGCCGTATCAGCCAGACCCTTACGTGCACCGTGGGTCGAGATGAAGTACTGCAACACGTTCAGGCCTTCGCGGAAGTTCGCGGTAATCGGCGTCTCGATAATCGAGCCGTCCGGCTTCGCCATCAGGCCTCGCATACCGGCCAGCTGACGAATCTGCACCGCCGAACCCCGGGCGCCCGAGTCGGCCATCATGTAGATCGAGTTGAACGACTCCTGGCGCGTCTCGTTGCCGTCGCGGTCCGTCACCGGCTCCGTCGACAGCTGCTCCATCATCGCCTTGCCGACCGCTTCCGACGTTGCCGACCAGATGTCGACCACGTTGTTGTAGCGTTCCTGCGCGGTGACGAGACCCGACATGTACTGGCGGTCGTACTCCTTCACCTTCTTCGCGGCGTCGCCGACGATCGTTTCCTTCTGCGGCGGCACGAGCATGTCGTCCACGCAGATCGAAATGCCGGCACGCGTTGCGAGGCGGAAACCCGACTGCATCAGCTGGTCGGCGAACACGACCGTCGCACGCAGACCGCACTTGCGGAATGCGGTGTTGATCAGGCGCGAGATTTCCTTCTTCTTCAGCGGCTTGTTCAGCACCGAGAACGGCAGGCCGTGCGGCAGGATCTCCGACAGGATCGCGCGACCGACGGTCGTCGCGTACAGCGAGATCTTCGGCACGAATTCCGGCGCGCCTTCCGACGTGTCCTCGTTGCGGACCATTTCGGTGATCCGCACGTTGACGCGCGAGGCCAGCTCGACTTCCTTGTTCTCGTACGCGCGGATCACTTCCGACACGCCGGTGAACGACAGGCCTTCGCCCTTGCCGTTGATCGCTTCGCGGGTCGCATAGTACAGACCCAGCACGATATCCTGCGACGGCACGATCGACGGATCGCCGTTGGCCGGGAACAGCACGTTGTTCGACGCCAGCATCAGCGTACGCGCTTCCATCTGCGCTTCGAGCGACAGCGGCACGTGAACGGCCATCTGGTCACCGTCGAAGTCGGCGTTGAACGCCGCGCAGACGAGCGGGTGCAGCTGAATCGCCTTGCCTTCGATCAGCACCGGCTCGAACGCCTGGATACCGAGACGGTGCAGCGTCGGCGCACGGTTCAGCATCACCGGGTGCTCGCGGATCACCTCTTCGAGGATGTCCCACACCACCGGCGTCTGGTTCTCGACTTCCTTCTTCGCAGCCTTGATGGTCGTCGCAACGCCCATCACTTCCAGCTTGTTGAAGATGAACGGCTTGAACAGCTCGAGCGCCATCAGCTTCGGCAGACCGCACTGGTGCAGCTTCAGCGTCGGGCCGACCACGATGACCGAACGGCCCGAGTAGTCGACGCGCTTGCCCAGCAGGTTCTGACGGAAACGACCGCCCTTGCCCTTGATCATGTCGGCGAGCGACTTCAGCGGACGCTTGTTCGCGCCCGTCATCGCCTTGCCGCGACGACCGTTGTCGAGCAGCGAGTCGACGGCTTCCTGCAGCATCCGCTTTTCGTTGCGGACGATGATTTCAGGTGCCTTCAGCTCGAGCAGACGCTTCAACCGGTTGTTACGGTTGATCACGCGGCGATACAGGTCGTTCAGGTCCGACGTCGCGAAACGGCCGCCGTCCAGCGGCACGAGCGGACGCAGTTCCGGCGGCAGCACCGGCAGCACTTCGAGGATCATCCACTCGGGCTTGATGCCCGAGCGCTGGAATGCCTCGAGGACCTTCAGGCGCTTCGCGTACTTCTTGATCTTCGCTTCCGAGCCGGTGTTCTTCAGCTCGGTGCGCAGCGTCTCGACCTGCTCGTCGATGTTGATCGCACGCAGCAGTTCACGCACGCCTTCCGCGCCCATCTCGGCACGGAATTCGTCGCCGTATTCCTCGACCTTGTTGTAGTAATCCTCTTCGGTCATGATCTGCCGCGCCTTCAGCGGCGTCATGCCCGGTTCGATCACCACGTATGCTTCGAAGTACAGCACGCGTTCGATGTCGCGCAGCGTCATGTCGAGCACCATGCCCAGACGCGACGGCAGCGACTTCAGGAACCAGATGTGCGCGACCGGCGAGGCCAGCTCGATGTGGCCCATCCGTTCGCGACGCACCTTCGCCAGCGTCACTTCGACGCCGCACTTCTCGCAGATCACGCCGCGGTGCTTCAGGCGCTTGTACTTGCCGCACAGGCACTCGTAGTCCTTGATCGGCCCGAAGATCTTCGCGCAGAACAGACCATCGCGTTCCGGCTTGAACGTACGGTAGTTGATGGTCTCCGGCTTCTTCACTTCGCCGAACGACCACGAGCGGATCTTGTCCGGCGAGGCCAGACCGATCTTGATCGCGTCGAAAACTTCTTCCTGTTGGACTTGCTTGAATAGATCGAGCAGAGCTTTCATTGCCTTCTCTCCGTAGTCCGATTAATTGCGGTCGAGATCGATGTCGATACCGAGCGAGCGGATTTCCTTCACGAGCACGTTGAAGGATTCCGGCATGCCTGCATCGATCACGTGATCGCCCTTGACGAGGTTCTCGTAAACCTTCGTCCGGCCGGTCACGTCGTCCGACTTCACCGTCAGCATTTCCTGCAGCACGTAGGACGCGCCGTACGCTTCGAGTGCCCACACTTCCATTTCACCGAAACGCTGGCCACCGAACTGCGCCTTACCACCCAGCGGCTGCTGCGTGACGAGCGAGTACGGGCCGGTCGAACGTGCGTGCATCTTGTCGTCGACCAAGTGGTGCAGCTTCAGGTAGTGCATGTAGCCGAGCGTCACGCGACGTTCGAACATTTCACCCGTGCGGCCGTCGTACAGGCGGACCTGGTTCTTCGACGGGTTCATGCCGAGCTGTTCCGCGATGTCGTCCGGGAACGCGAGGTCGAGCATCTTGCCCATTTCTTCCTCGGTCGCACCGTCGAACACCGGCGTTGCAAACGGCACGCCTTCGCGCAGGTTCTTCGCGAGTTCGAGGATCTCGTCGTCGGTGAAGCTTTCCAGGTCTTCCTGGCGGCCCGACTCGTTGTAGATCTTCGTCAGGAACACGCGCAGTTCCTCGATCTTCGCCTGACGCTGCAGCATTTCGCCGATACGCCAGCCGAGGCCCTTCGCGGCCCAGCCGAGGTGCACTTCCAGAACCTGACCCACGTTCATCCGCGACGGAACGCCCAGCGGGTTCAGCACGACGTCTGCCGGACGGCCGTCGGCCATGTACGGCATGTCTTCGATCGGGACGATCTTCGACACGACACCCTTGTTACCGTGACGGCCCGCCATCTTGTCGCCAGGCTGCAGGCGACGCTTGACCGCGAGGTACACCTTGACCATCTTCAGCACGCCCGGCGGCAGTTCGTCGCCTTGCGTGAGCTTCTTGCGCTTCTCTTCGAACGCGAGGTCGAACTGGTGACGCTTCTCTTCGATCGAGTTCTTGATCGCTTCGAGCGATGCCGCTGCTTCGTCGTCCGCGAGGCGGATGTCGAACCAGTGGTAGTGGTCGAGGTCTTCCAGGTAAGCCTGGTCGATCTTCGTGCCCTTCGCGAGCTTCTTCGGACCGCCGTTCGCGACCTTGCCCACCAGCATGCGTGCGAGACGCTGGAACGCGTCGCCTTCCACGATGCGCAGCTGGTCGTTCAGGTCGAGACGGTAGCGCTTCAGTTCGTCGTCGATGATCTGTTGCGCGCGCTTGTCGCGCTGGATGCCTTCACGCGTGAACACCTGGACGTCGATCACGGTGCCGCTCATGCCCGACGGCACGCGCAGCGACGTGTCCTTCACGTCCGAAGCCTTCTCGCCGAAGATCGCGCGCAGCAGCTTCTCTTCCGGCGTCAGCTGGGTCTCGCCCTTCGGCGTGACCTTGCCGACCAGCACGTCGCCCGCTTCGACTTCAGCACCGATGTACACGATGCCCGATTCGTCGAGACGGCCGAGCTGGACTTCCGCCAGGTTCGAGATGTCGCGCGTGATTTCTTCCGGCCCGAGCTTCGTGTCGCGTGCAACGACGTTCAGCTCTTCGATGTGGATCGACGTGTAGCGATCGTCCGCAACGACCTTCTCCGAGATCAGGATCGAGTCTTCGAAGTTGTAGCCGTTCCACGGCATGAACGCGATCAGCATGTTCTGGCCGAGCGCGAGCTCGCCCAGGTCCGTCGAGGCGCCGTCGGCCAGCACGTCGCCGCGCGAGACCTTGTCGCCCATCTTCACGATCGGACGCTGGTTGATGTTCGTGTTCTGGTTCGAACGCGTGTACTTGATCAGGTTGTAGATGTCGACACCGACTTCACCCGCGACCGCTTCGTCGTCGTTCACGCGAATCACGATACGGCCTGCGTCGACGTAGTCGACCACGCCACCGCGGAACGCCTGGACCGTCGTGCCCGAGTCGACCGCGCAGGTGCGCTCGATACCCGTACCGACGACCGGCTTTTCCGGACGCAGACACGGCACGGCCTGACGCTGCATGTTCGAACCCATCAGTGCACGGTTCGCGTCGTCGTGCTCGAGGAACGGGATCAGCGAAGCTGCAACCGACACGATCTGCGACGGCGCGACGTCCATGTACTGGATACGGTCCGGCGTGACCATCATCGTTTCGCCGGCTTCACGCGACGACACGAGTTCGTCGATCAGCGTGCCGTTTTCGTCGATCGCGGCGTTCGCCTGCGCGATCATGTAGCGGCCTTCCTCGATCGCCGACAGGTAGTCGATCTGGTCGGTCACCTTGCTGTCCACGACCTTGCGGTACGGCGTCTCGAGGAAGCCGTACTCGTTCAGGTGCGCGTACAGTGCGAGCGAGTTGATCAGACCGATGTTCGGACCTTCCGGCGTTTCGATCGGGCACACGCGGCCATAGTGGGTCGGGTGCACGTCACGCACTTCGAAGCCTGCGCGTTCGCGCGTCAGACCGCCCGGGCCCAGTGCGGAAACACGGCGCTTGTGCGTGATTTCCGACAGCGGGTTGGTCTGGTCCATGAACTGCGACAGCTGCGACGAACCGAAGAACTCGCGGATCGCCGACGAAATCGGCTTCGAGTTGATCAGGTCGTGCGGCATCAGGTTTTCGCTTTCGGCCTGGCCGAGGCGTTCCTTGACCGCGCGCTCGACACGCACGAGACCTGCGCGGAACTGGTTTTCCGCCAGTTCGCCGACGCAACGCACGCGACGGTTGCCGAGGTGGTCGATGTCGTCCACTTCGCCCTTGCCGTTGCGCAGCTCGACGAGGATCTTGATCGTCGCGAGGATGTCGTCGTCCTGCAGCGTCATCGGGCCGACGATCTCGTCACGGCCGACGCGGCGGTTGAACTTCATGCGGCCGACCTTCGACAGGTCGTACGCTTCTTCGCTGTAGAACAGACGGTTGAACAGCGCCTCGACCGCTTCTTCGGTCGGCGGCTCGCCCGGACGCATCATGCGGTAGATCGCGATGCGCGCGGCCGTCTTGTCGGTCGTTTCGTCGACACGCAGCGTCGACGAGATGTACGGACCCTGGTCCAGATCGTTCGTGTAGAGCGTCTGGATGTCCTTGATGTCCGCTTCGCGCAGCTTCTCGAGCACGCTTTCCGTGACTTCGTCGTTGGCGCTCGCGATCACTTCGCCGGTGTCGCCGTCGACGACGTTCTTCGCCAGCACGCGGCCGAGCAGATAGTCTTCCGGCACCGAGATGAACTTGGTCTTCGCGGCTTCGAGGTCGCGAATGTGCTTCGCGTTGATCCGCTTGTCCTTCTGGACGATGACCTTGCCATCACGATCCGTGATGTCGAAGCGTGCGACTTCACCACGCAGGCGCTCGGGCACGAACTCGAGTTGCGCGCCTTCGCCCATCAGCGTGAAGTTGTCGAACACGAAGAAGTTCGCGAGGATCTGTTCCGGCGTCAGGCCGATGGCCTTCAGCAGGATCGTGACCGGCATCTTGCGGCGACGGTCGACGCGGAAGTACAGGATGTCCTTCGGATCGAATTCGAAGTCGAGCCACGAGCCGCGGTACGGAATGATCCGTGCCGAGAACAGCAGCTTGCCCGAGCTGTGCGTCTTGCCCTTGTCGTGTTCGAAGAACACGCCCGGCGAACGGTGCAGCTGCGAGACGATGACACGCTCGGTGCCGTTGATGACGAACGAGCCCGTCGGCGTCATGAGCGGAATTTCGCCCATGTACACTTCCTGCTCCTTCACTTCCTTGACGACCGGCTTGTTCGGCGATTCCTTGTCGAGGATGACGAGGCGGACCTTCGCGCGCAGCGCGGAGCAGTACGTCAGGCCACGCTGCTGGCATTCCTTGATGTTGAATGCCGGCGCGGACAACGCATAGCTCACGAACTCGAGGCGCGCGAAGCCGTTGTGCGAAACAATGGGAAATACCGATGTGAAGGCGGCCTGCAAACCTTCAGGCTTGCGTTGCGCGCCAGGCACATCGGCTTGCAGAAACGTGCTGAATGATTCAAGCTGGGTGGCCAGCAAGAACGGAACTTGGTGAACGATGGGGCGCTTCGCGAAACTCTTGCGAATGCGCTTCTTCTCGGTGAAGGAATATTGCATACGATCTCCGAATCACGGCGGGTGCTGTCGAGGCGGGATACCTGGACGTTTCAAACCCGAGTGTTCACCGACTGAGACCCGATGGCCGCCCGATGGCTTGAACGAGCCGAGAAGCTTGGTGGTTGGCCGCTACCAACCGCTGGCTGACGGCAGCGGATGCCTGTGTTGCCCGCTACCCGACCAAACTTGCCTTCTGCAGTCGCTTCAGAAGACAAAGAGAAACGCCAATCGATGCATTGACAACGATTCGGCGGTTTTCTTTGGCTTCTGGGGCCGATTATTCGGGCTCCCGAATGAGTGCCAGAATAACGTCCCCACAAAGCACAAAAAGGCCGGCGGTGAAAATACCGCCAGCCTTCGCACAGCGCGTCGAAACTTACTTGACTTCGACCTTCGCGCCTGCTTCTTCCAGCTTCTTCTTGGCTTCTTCAGCAGCAGCCTTGTCGACGCCTTCCTTGACAGCCTTCGGTGCGCCGTCAACGACGTCCTTCGCTTCCTTCAGGCCCAGGCCCGTCAGTTCGCGAACTGCCTTGATGACTGCAACCTTGTTGCTGCCTGCTTCAGCCAGAACGACCGTGAATTCGGTCTTTTCTTCTGCAGCAGCAGCAGCGCCGCCGCCTGCCGGGCCAGCGACTGCCACTGCAGCTGCCGACACGCCAAACTTCTCTTCGAACGCCTTGACCAGTTCGTTCAGTTCCAGAACGGTCATCCCTTCGACTGCTGCCAGGATGTCTTCTTTTGCGATTGCCATTTGAAATACTCCTAAATTGAATTCGGATACAGCCAGCGATCAGTAACGCTGATGCACGTTCGCTTACGCAGCTTCCGCTTGCTTCTTCTCGGCGAGCGCGGCCAGAGCACGCGCGAAGCCCGAAACAGGCGATTGCATAACGAACAGCAGCTTCGAGAGCAGTTCTTCACGGCTCGGGATGCTTGCCAGCGCTTGCACGCCAGCCTTGTCCATCACCTTGCCATCGAACGAACCAGCCTTGATGACCAACTTGTCATTGCTCTTGCTGAAGTCGTTGACGACCTTAGCAGCGGCAATTGCATCTTCCGAGATGCCGTAGATCAGCGGACCAGTCATCTGCTCTGCCAGCGGAGCAAACGGGGTACCTTCAACAGCGCGACGCGCCAGCGTGTTCTTCAACACGCGCAGGTAAACCTGTTGCTCACGCGCTTTCGCGCGCAGCTTGGTCAGATCGCCAACCGCAATTCCACGATACTCAGCCAGCACAACGGTCTGGGCCTTCGCGACTTGCGCGGAAACCTCAGCGACGACGGCTTGCTTGTCTTCTCTATTAAGCGGCACGGTTAGCCTCCAGAAACGATACGTTCGGCGCGGCCGGCATGGCCGAAACCTCACGTACCTCGTTCAACAACGGCGTCCGACCTCGTTAGGAGTATTTCCACCTCACGCCGTGAATCGCTTCACGACCTGCGGCTTCACCACTGCAAAACTTTTTCGGGTTCGCCATCTGCGTTGGCTTGAATTAAGGGATCGCCTGCCTGCTGCGTCCCACCAACGGTCTTTGATAACCGGTTGCCCGCCCAACTGCACGAACAACCGCCCAAAGCCCATGTAGGCCGCTTCGCGAACGAAGCGGCCCGAATACTTTCTTACGCTGCCAGCGTAGCCTGGTCGACACGCACGCCGACGCCCATCGTGCTCGACAGTGCGATCTTGCGCAGGTAGACGCCCTTGCTCGTTGCCGGCTTCGCCTTCTGCAGCGCTTCGATCAGCGCCGACAGGTTCGAACGCAGTGCAGTCGATTCGAACGATGCACGGCCGATGGTCGCGTGGATGATACCGGCCTTGTCGACACGGAATTGCACCTGACCAGCCTTCGCGTTCTTGACGGCGGTTGCGACGTCCGGCGTGACCGTGCCGACCTTCGGGTTCGGCATCAGGCCGCGCGGGCCGAGGATCTGACCGAGCGTACCGACGATACGCATCGTGTCCGGCGAAGCGATCACGATGTCGAAGTCCATCTGGCCAGCCTTGATCTGCTCAGCCAGGTCTTCCATACCGACGATTTCCGCGCCTGCTGCACGAGCCTGCTCGGCCTTCTCGCCTTGCGCGAACACGGCAACGCGAACCGACTTGCCCGTACCTGCCGGCAGAACGACCGAACCACGAACGACCTGGTCCGACTTCTTCGCATCGATGCCGAGCTGGACTGCGACGTCGATCGATTCGTTGAACTTCGCGCTCGCGCATTCCTTCACGAGTGCCAGTGCGTCTTCGATCGCGTACAGCTTCTGACGGTCGACCTTGGCGGCAAATGCCTGACGGCGCTTGGAGATCTTAGCCATTTACACGCCCTCCACAGTGATGCCCATCGAGCGTGCGCTACCAGCGATGGTGCGAACGGCTGCGTCCAGATCAGCTGCCGTAAGGTCCGGCATCTTGGTCTTCGCGATTTCTTCGGCTTGAGCGCGCGTGATCGAACCGACCTTGTCGGTGTGCGGCTTGCTCGAGCCCTTGTCCACCTTCGCCGCCTTCTTGATCAGGACGGTTGCCGGCGGCGTCTTCATCACGAACGTGAAGCTCTTGTCAGCGTATGCCGTGATGACCACCGGCACCGGCAGACCCGGCTCCATGCCTTGAGTCTGCGCGTTGAACGCCTTGCAGAACTCCATGATGTTCAGGCCGCGCTGGCCCAGTGCCGGACCGACCGGCGGCGACGGGTTGGCTTTACCTGCAGGAATCTGCAGCTTGATAAAGCCGACAATCTTCTTTGCCATTTGTAAACCTCGTTGGAACGCCAGACGGCGTTCGGTGAGTGATAACGCGCGTTCGCCGCTGGCTACTGACGCTCCTCAACGGCCATAACGCGGACCGTAAGCGCGAAGGTGGGCAGCCGAGGCTGCCCACCGAATCGGGATCAAACTTTTTCGACCTGGCCGAACTCGAGTTCGACCGGAGTGGATCGGCCAAAGATCGTGACCGACACACGCACGCGCGATTTTTCGTAGTTGACTTCTTCGACCGTGCCGTTGAAGTCCGTGAACGGGCCTTCCTTGACACGCACCATCTCGCCAACTTCGAACAGGGTCTTCGGGCGCGGCTTCTCGACGCCTTCCTGCATCTGCGACATGATCTTTTCGACTTCCTTCGGGGAAATCGGAGTCGGGCGGTTACGCGCACCGCCGACGAAACCCGTGACCTTCGCCGTGTTCTTCACGAGGTGCCACGTTTCGTCCGTCATTTCCATTTCCACCAGCACGTAGCCGGGGAAGAAACGACGCTCGGTTACTGCCTTGTGGCCACCTTTGACTTCGACCACTTCTTCGGTCGGAACCAGGATCTGACCGAATTTATCCTGCATGCCAGCACGTTCGATGCGCTCCTGAAGCGCACGCTGCACGCTCTTCTCCATACCGGAGTAGGCGTGCACGACGTACCAACGCTTTCCGCTCGGGGATGCCGGAGTATCGCTCATATCATTTCCAACCCAGAATCGCCGAGAAAATCACCCATTCGATCGATTTGTCACTCAACCAGAGGAAAATCGCCATCACGAGCACGAAACCGAACACGACGAGTGTGGTTTGCGTTGCTTCCTTGCGGGTGGGCCAAACGACCTTGCGGACTTCCTTGTACGAGTCCTTGGCAAACGCGATGAGGCTCTTGCCAGGTGCGGACATCAGGCCGACGGCCACGCCGGCGATGATACCTACCGCCAATGCGGCACCGCGGACATACCACTGCTGGTTGGCCAGCCAGAAGAAGCCCACGAATCCGGCCAAGACCAGCAATACGCCCAGGGCCAGCATCAGCTTATCGCCGGAGGTATTTACAGTTTCGACGGATGGATTCGCCATAACACCTTAAAACAAATGCCACGTGGGACACGTGGCGATTTTTGGCAGGGGCAGAGGGAATCGAACCCCCAACCTTCGGTTTTGGAGACCGACGCTCTGCCAGTTGAGCTATACCCCTAAACCATGCTGGGGCTGGCTGTTGCCAGCCCCAAAACTGTCGATCAACGAATAACTGGCTTACTCGATGATCTTGGCGACGACGCCGGCGCCGACGGTACGGCCGCCTTCGCGGATTGCGAAGCGCAGACCTTCTTCCATCGCGATCGGAGCGATCAGCTTCACCGTGATCGACACGTTGTCGCCCGGCATCACCATTTCCTTGTCCTTCGGCAGCTCGATCGAGCCCGTCACGTCCGTCGTACGGAAGTAGAACTGCGGACGGTAGTTGTTGAAGAACGGCGTGTGACGGCCGCCTTCGTCCTTGCTCAGCACGTACACTTCAGCCGTGAAGTGCGTGTGCGGCGTGATCGAACCCGGCTTCGCCAGAACCTGGCCACGCTCCACGTCTTCACGCTTCGTGCCGCGCAGCAGGATACCGACGTTGTCGCCTGCCTGACCTTGGTCCAGCAGCTTGCG
Source organism: Burkholderia sp. BCC1996 (assembly GCF_905339955.1). Taxonomy (NCBI): domain Bacteria; kingdom Pseudomonadati; phylum Pseudomonadota; class Betaproteobacteria; order Burkholderiales; family Burkholderiaceae; genus Burkholderia; species Burkholderia sp. BCC1996. The sequence goes on along the minus strand of NZ_CAJPHM010000042.1, from coordinate 3,450 downwards.
GAACATTTCAACGCCCGTGCAGGTCGTCTTCACCGTCGGCTTGATACCGACGATTTCGATTTCTTCGCCGACCTTCACGATGCCGCGCTCGACACGACCCGTCACCACCGTACCACGGCCCGAGATCGAGAACACGTCTTCCACCGGCATCAGGAACGCGCCGTCAACTGCACGCTCCGGCGTCGGGATGTACGTGTCCAGCGCATCTGCCAGGCTCATGATCGCCACTTCGCCCAGCTCGCCCGTGTCGCCTTCCAGCGCCAGCTTGGCCGAACCCTTCACGATCGGCGTGTCGTCGCCCGGGAAGTCGTACTTCGACAGGAGTTCGCGAACTTCCATCTCGACCAGCTCGAGCAGTTCAGCGTCGTCCACCATGTCGCACTTGTTCAGGAACACGATGATGTACGGAACGCCAACCTGACGTGCCAGCAGGATGTGCTCACGCGTCTGCGGCATCGGGCCGTCTGCTGCCGAGCAAACCAGGATCGCGCCGTCCATCTGTGCCGCGCCCGTGATCATGTTCTTCACATAGTCAGCGTGGCCCGGGCAGTCGACGTGTGCGTAGTGGCGGTTAGCCGTTTCGTACTCGACGTGTGCCGTGTTGATCGTGATGCCGCGCGCCTTTTCTTCCGGTGCCGCGTCGATCTGGTCGTAAGCCTTCGCTTCGCCGCCGAACTTCTTCGTCAGCACCGTCGTGATCGCTGCCGTCAGCGTCGTCTTGCCGTGGTCAACGTGACCAATCGTACCAACGTTGACGTGCGGCTTGGTCCGCTCAAACTTTTCCTTGGCCATTTTCAACTCCCGAAAGGAATTTCACATGTTGCGCCGCGCGCAAACAGACACTGACTTTTTACTGCTGGTGCCCATGGGCAGGATCGAACTGCCGACCTCTCCCTTACCAAGGGAGTGCTCTACCACTGAGCCACATGGGCGGTATTACGCTTCAACTACACGGACTGGAGCGGGTGAAGGGAATCGAACCCTCGTCGTAAGCTTGGAAGGCTTCTGCTCTACCATTGAGCTACACCCGCACGGGCCACTAACGATTCCCTACCGCTCTCTGCGCTGATGTTCTGGTGGAGGAGGTTGGATTCGAACCAACGTAGGCGTAAGCCAACAGATTTACAGTCTGCCCCCTTTAGCCACTCGGGCACCCCTCCGTAGAGAACTGACGATTATGGGGGTGCATCGCACTCTTGTCAAGCACATCCGGAAGATTATTTTCATTCTCTTCCAGCGCACCCTGGCGACTCACCCGACACCCGCGCTCACCCGGCTGAGGCAAGCACAAGAGGATCGCCGATCGGCGCCCACATCTTCGTCAGACTCCGTCTTTAGCTTCGATTTGCATCTTCGCTGAAAACGAAAGACCGCCATGATACGACCTCTCACGCATAATGCCAAGCGGGTAAACGCAAAAAATTTGCAATTTCCATGCCGGAGGAATCTGCAAGGCTTCCGACGCGAGCCCAGGGGGTAGGTTGATTAATGGCGACACATCAGCACCCCGCCAAACCCGGGACAACCGGCTTCTGCGCGCAAGGGTTTCCGGCAAACGGGGTGCCGAAGCCGGATTCCAGGGAAAGCGTCGCCGTTCCCGCTTGCTCCGTTGCGACACCGGAATCGAACCCGGAAAGCACCTAGGGGGCTATCTTCGCCCCCTCCCCTCATCACCACTGACGGACGGCACGCGCGGTACCATCCCGTGTCCCGCGATCGTGCCGACCGCTCTCCCGTTTCCCTGCCTCCACGCGATACCCTGTCGTCCGTCTTGCCTTCGCACTGGTCTTTGCTTCCTCCGTGGCACATGCGGGCAACATCGACAACGCGTGGTGCAGTACGGGAAGGAATCGCGGCAGTCCGAGAGCCGACGCTTTCCGGGCACCACACCGCCAGGCGCGCGAAAGGCGCCGCGGCTCGCGCGACGCATGAGACTTTAAAACCGGCCGTCGACGCCGGCTGCTTGTTGGCCACCAGCACGCGGCGACGCCCGCGAGTCACGACTCCGGAAGCGATCGCGTACGCGTGGTTGCCGAACGAGCGTCAACCTACGTTATCGCGGCTGATAGCGACGCTGGCACCTTGCGAGAAGGTCCAACAGCTCGGCCTGCCTAGATGTCTTGGTGCCGCTGATGCGCGACGATCTGCGCCCGCACGCCTGCTGCCACATCGCTTGCGTGTCGCCGTCGCTGCGAACGTTCAGCAGTGCAGCGCGCATTGTGTCGAACCGTCCTTCGTGCAAGCCGACCACCATGAATGTCTGGGCGGCCTATCGCGGCGAGGCTGCGCTATACACGCGCCATCCGACGTGTGGATACGAATGGAACCTCGTTCAGTCAAGCGCGGAGCTGCATCGGCTTTGACCGGGGCGCCTGTACGTCGCCTCGTACGAACCAGGCGGCAGGGAAGCCGACATTCAACGCGGGTTCGTCGACATCGACTACTCGCTGCCCGGCGATGCTCATGTCGACCCGGAGCCATGGCAGCAGCACGATCCGCCGATTCGCCCGATCGAGCGCTTGGCACTGGGTAGCCCAAGCACTTGCATGCACGGTGCGGTCGCCCGGCGTCAACGCGGACGGTACGCATTTCGGATTGATGGGCGAAGGCTGCCACTATTTCGGCGGCACCGTCTATTCGCTCGTCGAAGAAATTCGCCTCCGCGACGCCTTCGCGCCGATGGAAGGCCTCATGGCGGTTGCGGTCGTCACGCATATGCCGACGGGCGCGCGATCTCGGCCTCGCGCTGTCGCCGAGGCAGCCATGGATTTGCCCTGAGACGCGCCAATCACACACCAGCACCTCGAAACAGAATCGACGACGTTGGGCGGAGATAACCGATATACACCAATTAAGAGCCCGAGATAATGGACTCCGATTTGCGATGGCTAGACTTGCCGTGCAATGTGCTCGAGGAGGTAAATAACGGGAGAACGACCGGAGGCGTGATCACTTCGAGCATGACGCGGCCATCGGCGGCACCCCGGCGATTGACGGAGCCTTCGGCTGCGCGCAAGGGTGACCCGCCCCCTGGTCGGTTCATCACGGGATGGAAACCGCGCGGAGCTCGAAGCCAGTGGCAACCGAGATGATAGACGTGGTAGATCTCGCTGCGCGGGTTCGATGCAGTCAACGATGATGAGGAGCAGGATGCGTCAATGAGCCGCCATCTGCTCAAACAATTCGGCGCCGATCAGACTCTCGCGCTGCGAGCGGTGCAAGACTGGCCGCCCTGGCCGCGGAGTTACCGGCAGCAGCGGGGTCGAGCCACTCGTCCATTCGCGACACGGCGCGCGGCGTACATGAAAGTCCCGCCCGCTCGACCAGCCAGCCAGCCAGCCAGCTTGCTTGCTTGCTTGCTTGCTTGCTTGCGCCAACGCCAACGCCAACGCCAACGCCAACGCCAACGCCAACGCCAACGCCCGGCGGTGGTTGTACATTTTCTGCGCT
>NZ_CAJPHM010000041.1:0-46407 GCF_905339955.1 Burkholderia sp. BCC1996 | reverse complement strand
ATCACCACCAACCTCAGCTTCGGTGAGTGGGCGACCGTGTTCGGGGACGCAAAGATGACGACGGCGCTGCGGGACCGCGTCACCCATCACTGCCACATCGTCGAAACAGGCAATGAATCCTGGCGCTTCAAGTCCAGTTCTGCCAAGGCGAAGGCAACCAGAAAGAGAGCAGCAAAAGCAGCAGGCAGTGAGGAGTTATCCACACCGGAATAGATGTACTACGCTGTCTCGGGTGGGGATGCGGCTATTTTCTTGGACTGATTTACGTTGCTAACCCAAGGCTTTCACGGTACTCGATGGGGCTGAGATAGCCAAGGGAGCCCTTGATCCGTTTCTCGTTGTACCAGCGAACGTAGGCGTCCAGTACCTCAACGAACTCCGCGATGGTCGTCGAACGCCAGTCTCCTGGATAGAACATCTCGGTCTTTAGCCTGCCGACGAATCCCTCACAGGCCGCGTTGTCCGGTGAACAGGCTTTACGCGACATGGAGCGGATCAGCTTAGCCGTCGCAACCCGCGATAGCCAGCCAGGCCAACGGTAGTGGCCACCCCGATCGGAATGCACGATCGGCGTCTCGTCGTCCTCGGTCACGGTCTCGATAGCCGCATCTAACATGGAATTCACGAGCTCTGCGTCGGGGCTTGTGCCAATCGACCAGCTGACTACCATCCCATCGAAGCAGTCGATCATGGGCGATAGATATACCTTCCCCGCAGGAATCTGGAACTCGGAAATATCCGTCACCCACTTTTCGTTGGGGGCGTTCGCGTGGAAATCGCGATTGATGATGTTATCTGGGGCAGGGCTGATTTCCCCGATATAAGAGCGATATCGGCGCCGCTTGGGCCTTGCTGCGTGGAGGCCGCCTTGTTTCATGAGGCGACGCACGACTTTCTCCGATAGAAACACTCGTTGCCTGCTAAGCGCTGCTTGCACCCGACGATAGCCGTAGGATCGGTGATTGTCCTCGAAGATCTCTGCAACGGTACGACGGACATCTGCATATTTGTCGGCAACCCGTATGGGCGACCGATGATAAAAATAGGAGCTGCGCGCCAGGTCCAACCGCTCAAGCAGCTCAGTCAAACCGTATTCTTCTCTCAGGGCGTCAACCAGTTTCGTCTTCTCCCGATTGCTCAGGAGTGGCAGGTCGACGCCCAGGTCTTTTTTTACGAGTTCATTCGCCTTCTTCAACAGGTCGTGTTCAAGCTTCAGATTGCGAATGTCGCGCCGGAGCTCTTCGACCTGCCGCTCCAGTTCGTCCCGATCCGTCTCTGATGGTGATCCCTTGTCGCGCTTCATGGATGCAGGGGCCCCTCGGCCGAGTAACTGGTTCTTCCAGTTGTACAGCGACACCCTGTCGACGTCCAGCTTTTGCGCCACCGCCTGTGCACTTCCTTCCCGTGTGCACAGTTCGTACACCGCGAGCTGCCTGGTCGCCAATGACACGGCCGGTCGGCCTGCCTTGCCAACCACGCGTTTCCTGGTTTCCGGATAGCGCTCGCGAACCCACGCCGTCAGTATCTGGCGACAGGGATAGCCTAATGCCCTGAGGGTGAAGCTGAAGCTGCGCCCGTGATTGACGTAATGCTCAAGTGCCAGGTTCTTCTGTTCTTCTGAGTACTTTGGCTTTACGCGAACATACTCTTTCTGCAGATCGCCACTCTTCTCGAATTCCTCGCACCACGCCTTGAGAGAATTCTTCGTCGGGTAACCCAACTGGCGGATTGTCGCCTTGACGCGCTTTCCGAGTTTCAGGTACAGCTCGACCGCCCGAACGCGGTCTTCGTATGAATACATGGACTACCTCCAAAGTAGTCCAAGATTTTGTCCGCATCCCCGGTGGGTCAAGATTCAGTGGAAATCAACACGCCAGCGTCGCGGCGTTGATGGCTTCGGCCGTCATCGGACCGTTGCCGAACTGCTCGAGCAACTCGGCCGGAATCGCCGGCAGAGCCGCGGCTGGGCTTTCGGATTGCGAGGCATAAACTCTCCTTGGGAGCATGTTATGCCTTAAACACAAAATTCCTGACAGGCCCGAGCGGCGGCATGGTTTGGCGCATCACGCGAGACCTAGGCGGAAGCCCTATCGCAACTCGACGTTAGGGCGTCCGTCGTCACCCCCCTGGACGTAACAAAAACGACCCTGCTGCATGCGACCGCCTATTCGGGTATTCCGCATCGTCTCAGCGCGTTCAAGGCCGCGCATGAGGTGCTGGTGGCGGAGGGGGTGTTGAAGTAACGACGCGGTTGAAGCCGGGGGTTCCGTCATCGGACACCCCGGCATGGGCGAGCGCTCGCGCCCGCCGGCATCACAGCGCGTTCGGCGCCCCCTTCCCGTCAAGCACCGCCGCGACGTTGTCGAGCGCGGTAAACCCCATCTGGTCGCGCGTCTCGACGGTCGCGCTCGCCATGTGCGGCGACAGAAACACGTTGTCGAGCGCGGCAAAGCGCGGATCGATATTGGGTTCGCTCCGGTAAACGTCGAGCCCCGCGGCGAACAGCCGATGCGACGTCAACGCATCGTAAAGCGCATCCTCGTCGACGAGACTGCCGCGTGCCGCATTCACGAACACGGCACCTTCGCGCAGCAAGCCGAATTCGCGGCGTGTCATCAACGGCGTGCCGCCGCCGGGCACGTGCAGCGTGAGGATGTCGCACTGCGGGAGCAGCGTGTCGAGATCCGCGCAATAGCGCGCGCCGGCCTCGATCTCGGGCGGTGCGGGACGTCGGTCGGTATAGACGATCTTCATCCCAAAGCCGCGCGCGCGCTGCGCGACCGCACGGCCGATCCGCCCGAAACCGACGATTCCGAGCGTCTTGCCGTTCACGCGCGTACCGAGCATGTCGGTCATGCCGAACGACTTTCCCCACCCCGAGCGCACGATACGCTCGTACTCCGATGCACGCCGGCACGCGGCCAGCACCAGCAGCATCGTGAAATCGGCCGTGCAGTCGGTCAGCGCATCGGGGGCGTTGCTGACCGCGATTCCGCGTGCGCGTGCGGCGGCGACATCCATGTGGTCGTACCCGGCGCTCGCGTTCGCGATGATCTTCACGCTCGGTGGCAATGCTGCGATGTGCTCGGCCTGCAGCCCCGATTTCTTGCCGATCAGCACCGCCGGCGTCTCGTAGCGATTGCAGAACTCGACGACGGACGACGCGTCCATGTCGGCGTCCGTTACATACGCGTTGAATTCGGATTCTGCGCGTGCGGCGACTGCGGCGGGAACGCGTCGCGCAACCAACAGGCGGGTGCGATTGTTGTCAGGCATGGTCTCGTCCTTGGGTCGGAAAACGGAACACAGCCTACGAAGCGCAGTCGGCGCAGGTCAATATTGATTGGTTCGATCAACATGTCCGCGCGGCATTGAGCGACCGGATAATCGACCGATTCCGATCATGTCCTCTGCTATACGCGATGCCGTGCCGGCGCGCGAACGGCGCAGTCGCGAGCTCAGGAAAACCCTGACGCCAGCCCGTCGGGACGGGGCGGTTGATGTTGATTGAAAGAATCAAGATTGCTGCGAAATCGTCGCCGCGCAATGCTTTTTGCATGTTCAACGGACTGAAGACGAGGGCGTGAAAATGCAGGCAGAGAAAAGAATCGCGGCAGTGACGGGCGCCGGCACCGGAATCGGACAGGCAGCGGCGGTAGCGCTCGCGCAAGCCGGTTTCAGCGTCGCGCTGCTCGGCCGGCGCATTGATCCACTACTCGCGACGCAGGAGATCGTCGAGCGGGCAGGCGGCGTGGCCGCGGTCATTCCGACCGACGTTTCCGACGAGGCATCGGTCGATGCGAGCTTCACGCGAATTGCGCATGACTTCGGCCGCCTCGACGTGCTGTTCAACAACGCGGGCCGCAACGCAGGCGCCGTGCCGCTCGACGATTATTCGCTTGAGTTCTGGAACGACGTGGTCGCCACCAACCTGACCGGCGTGTTCCTGTGCGCCCGCGCCGCGTGGCGCCAGATGAAGCGCCAGACGCCGCAAGGCGGCCGCATCATCAACAACGGTTCGATCTCCGCGCACACGCCGCGCCCGAACACGATCGCGTACACGGCCACGAAGCACGCGGTCCTCGGCATCACGCGTTCGCTTGCCCTCGACGGTCGACCGTTCAACATCGCCTGCGGCCAGATCGATATCGGCAACGCCGCCACGTCGCTGACCGAGCGGATGAACAACGGCGTGCTGCAGGCCGATGGCCGCATCGCGCCCGAGCCGCGCGTCGACGTTGCGCACGTCGCGAACGCGATCGTGCAGATGGCGAGCCTGCCGCTCGAAGCGAACATTCTGAACATGACGATCATGGCAAGCGCGATGCCCTTCGTCGGACGCGGCTGACCGGAAGCGCGCCGGCGCACACGGCAGGTGCACCAGCACAACCATCACAAAACAGGAGACAACATTGAAAACCGCTGAAGAACAGGTTTCGGTCATGCGCGAGTTCGACGCGCACGCAGGCGCCGCCAGGCGATCGCGGGTGCGCTACGGCGTGCTGTCGATGCTGCTGGTGGCCACCGTCCTCAACTACGTCGATCGCTCGGCGCTCGGTATCGTCGCGCCGGCGTTGTCGAAGGATCTCGCGCTTACCCGCGTGCAGATGGGCGAGCTGTTCGCCGTGTTCGGCCTCGCCTACTCGATCGCGCTGCTGCCGGCTGGCGCTCTCGCCGACCTGCTCGGCTCGCGCGTCGCGTATGCGCTATCGCTCGTCGGTTGGTCGCTGGCCACGCTGACGCAAGGGCTCGCGCATGGCTACCACATGCTGCTCGGCTCTCGGCTAGCGATGGGCGCGCTCGAAGCGCCCGCGTTTCCGTCGAACGCGCGCGCGGTGACGATGTGGTTCCCGGTCCAGGAGCGCGGCTTCGCGACGAGCGTGTACGTGATGGGTCAGTACATCGGCACGCCGCTCTTCACCGGGCTATTGCTGTGGATCTCGTCGGCATTCGGCTGGCGCGCCGTGTTCTTCGCGACCGGCGCGTTCGGCATTCTGTTCAGCGTCGTCTGGTACCGGCTCTATCGCGATCCGTCGCGCCATCCACGCGTCAACGCGGCCGAGCTGCAGTACATCACCGAAGGGCAGCCGGTAGTGACGGCGCGCGACCGGTTCGACTGGCGCATGGCGCTGCGCCTGCTGGGCTATCGGCAGATCCTCGCGATCTGTCTCGGCAAGTTCTGCAACAACACGCTGCTGGTGTTCTTCACGACCTGGTTCATGACCTACCTTGTCGAGGAACGGCACATGTCGATGATCAAGGTCGGTTTCTTCCAGGCGATGCCGTTCATCGGCGCGACGCTCGGGATCCTTATCGCGGGCTATTTGTCCGATCTCTGCATCCGGCGCGGCGTATCAATGTCGTCGTCGCGCAAGGCGCCCCTCGTGATCGGCACCTTCCTCGGCGCATCGATCGTGCTCGTCAATTTCGTGCAGTCGAACACGCTGGTGATCGCGATCCTAACCGTCGCGTTCTTCGCACAGGGAATCGGCTCGATGTCGTGGGCGGCGGTGTCCGAGATCGCGCCGAAACGCTATGTCGGGCTCACCAGCAGCATCACGAGCCTCGCAGCAAATATCGCAGCTGTCACCACGCCGCTGATGATCGGCTACGTGGCGCAGCACACCGGCAACTTTTTCTGGGCGCTGAACCTGATGGGTGCGATCTGCCTCCTCGGCACGCTGTCGTACTCGGTGCTGCTCGGCAAGCTGTCGCGTATCGAGCTCTGACCCGGTTCGCCCCCTTTTACGCTCCACTGCACGTACCGCACACGACCATGATCGAATTCAGATGGGATCACCTGCAACTCTGCTCGGCTGATGCCGAGGCCACCGCCGCGTGGTTCGCGCGCTGCCTGAACGCCGAAATCGTGCGGCGCCCCGGCCGCGTCGACCTGCGGATCGGGGCAATCAACCTCTTCATCACGGCGCTGCCGGACGCGCGTCCGGCGATCGTGCCGGACGGCGCGCGCATGCAAGGGATCGACCACTTGGGCGTGCTGGTCGAGGATCTGGACGCGGCTTACGCACATCTGGTCGACAACGGCGCGGAGATCGTCCAGCCCGTCACGCGGATCCGCCCCGGCGTGCGCGGCTGTTTCGTGCGCGCGCCCGGCGACATCCTCGTCGAGGTGCTCGAACGGCGCCCGGCCGAGATGACATTCAACTGAACCCGGTCTATAGTCGGCGCAAGCGGCCGCGAACCGGCCGCATCCTCATCACGACTCCCCATGCAGAACTGGATCACCCTGACGGAAGCGGCGCGGCGGCTCGGCGTGCGGGCGCAGACCGTCTACGCGTACGCCAGCCGCGGCAGCATTGCCGTGATGCAGGATCCCGACGATCCGCGCAAGAGCCTGTATCGGGCCGAGGATGTGGTCGCGCTGTGTCGCAAGAAGCAGGTCGGCCGCAAGCGAGCGGCGCTCGCGGCCAGCACGATCTTTGGCGCCGAGCCGTGCATTTACAGCGGCATCACCACGTTCTCGAAGGGTCGCGCATGGTATCGCGGCCGCGACAGCATTGAACTCGCAGATACCGCGACGCTCGAGGAAACGGCTTCGCTGCTCTGGCAGGCCACCGCGCCGGTGTCGTTCGACGCGCCGGTGATCGTGCTGCCGCCCGGCGAGCGTGACCGGCAATGTGCGTTCACGATGCTCGCGACGCTGGCCGCGTTTGGCCATTCGACGCTCGGCCGGCTCGACAGCGCGCTGCACATCGAGGCCGGGCAGCTCGTTGCGATCGTGTCGCGCGCGTTCGGCGCGCACGACGACGCCGGCGCAAGCCCGCTTCACACCCATCAGCGGCTCGCGGCCGGCTGGGGCCTCGACAGCCATGGCGCAGACCTGCTGCGCCGCGCGATGGTGCTGGTCGCCGATCATGAGATCACGAGTTCGGCATTCGCCGCGCGCATCACCGCATCGACCGGCGCGTCGCTCGCGGGCTGCCTGCTGACGGGGCTCGCGACGTTGTCGGGACCGCTGCACGGCGACGCGTCGGGACGCGTGCGCGCAGTGTTCGACGATGTGCAACGATTGGGTGCCGAGCGCGTCGTCGATCATCACCTGAAGTCCGCAATCCCGATTCCCGGTTTCGGCCATCATCTTTACCCCGACGGCGATCCGCGCGCGGCCGCGCTGCTTGCGCGGCTCGATCCGCCGACGGAACTCGCGCACTTCGTCGACAAGGTCACGACGCTCACCGGCCAGCGGCCGACCATCGATGTCGCGCTCGCAATGCTGTCGGTGCAGCTTCAGTTGCCGCGCGATGCGGCGTTCGGGCTGTTCTCGATCGCGCGCAGCGTCGGACTGCTCGCACACTGCATCGAACAGCTGCGCGTCGGCAAGGTGATCCGGCCGCGCAGCCGCTATACGGGGCCGACGCTCGACGATCGGCATCTGCGGCCCGCTGCTGACGACGACGGCAAACAGACGAAAGTCGGCATGATCAACAAGAACCGCCTTTTCAAGGTGGTGGAGTAATTCGCGTGACAAACGTAGACCGAATTGAACGCGCCACCGTTTGCAATGAAAAGTTTTCATCGGCCGCGACTCACGAAGACCTGCGTCAACTCCCCTGCGACGCCGGCAGTGGCAGTCATGCATTGTGCGAAATCTGAGTTTTGAGCAGGCAATCGCAGCATAGTGATAAGGTTCCCTATCTTGTTGGCGCGTTCATCCCGGCGTCAGGATCGGCACGTGACCACGAATGGCGGTTGTGGAGCAACGCGAACGACTCTGAACGACCCGAAGCGGTCGTCAAGGGCCGGTCATGCAATGTCCGTTCACGCGGGCATCACCACTGACATGTCGCATTAGCTTTGGCGACGTACTATATTTCGACTCACTCTGCGTGAGGTCCCGCCGGACATTCTTTCTCGTCTCGAGGTGGAAACAACATGAGCAAAGCAATGCAAGACAACGCGCTCGATCGAAGGGTCTCGGCTTGGCCCTTAGTCATTGGCCTTACGATTGCCTTAGAGACGGTTTCATAAAGGCTGCTGAGTCCGCTGCAAAATGTTCCAGCAGATCATGGAGCAACCGAGTTTGAGGAACGCTTCATGAATGTCGGCACGCCGTTCGAATCGGATACGGAGACGTCGAAAGTGGTGCATCCAGGCATGCGTGCGCTCAACGACCCATCGAACCTTCCCAAGCCCGCTGCCGTGTGGTTGTCCGCGTCGAGCAATGCTGGTGGGAATGCCTCGCTCGTGCAGGATGCGCCGGTACTTGTCGTGATCGTAGCCTCGATCCGCATAGACGCGTTTGGGCCTGCTCAGTGGCCGACCGCGAACGCCTTTGATCGGCGCGATCGCCTCGATCAGGGGGATCAGTTGCGTGACGTCATTGCGGTTGGCTCCGGTCAAGATTGCCGCGATCGGTGTGCCGTTGGCGTCGGTGGCGAGGTGGTGTTTGGAACCGGGTCGCGCTCGATCGGTGGGGTTCGGGCCAGTTTTTCGCCCGCCCCAACCGCTCGAATCGACGAGGAGTCGACGACCACACGTGAGAAGTCAATCTGGTTTGCCGCGCGTAGTTTGGTCAGCAGCAACGCGTGCAATGCGTCCCACACGCCAGCCTCTTGCCAGTCCCGCAGCCGACGCCAGCAACTCACGCCCGAGCCACATCCCATTTCCGCAGGAAGATCGCGCCAGCGAATGCCGGTCTTCAGCACGAACAGAATGCCCGTCAGCGCTGCACGATTCGGCACGGGCTTGCGGCCCGGGTACTTGAACCGACGGGGCTTGGCAGGTGGTAGAAGTGGCTCGATTAGTTTCCACAACTCGTCGTCAATGATCGGCTTGCCCATCTCCCTGATCCGGTTGTCACGACGGCTCAGGTTAACAGGTCGAGAGAAAAGTTAACAGTAGCTACGCGTCTTTTTGAAACCGTCTCTTAATGCTTTGGCTGCCGAATTTCGTCGTCACGGCCGTCGCACCACCAAACCCTGAGGCCTTAAAGAAGGTCGGTAACTTCGCGCTTGCGATTTTTGGGCTCTCTGTTGTTATGGAGCGCGCATCCGAGGTTTTGCTGTCGTTGACAATGCGCAAGAGCAAGATTCTGCTTCGCGACAGTCTCGCGGTCGCAAAAGCAGGGTTAATCAACTTGTATGAAGCTGGCGTGCGTTCGGAGAAAGATGTCCCGGACGCGAAGGAGCGCGTTCTGACCGCAGAAAGAGAACTCCGGTTGCACAAGCTGCGGACGTCGCAATACGCATTGATATTTAATCTTTGTCTCGGCCTCTGCGTCGCGTTCGCTGGGTTTCGGGCGCTTCGTTATTTCGTCGACCCGCCACAGCCGAGTGAATTTGTCTCCTGGATGCAATTGAGGATCTTTACTGGACTTGATGCGTTACTCACAGCAGCGGTCCTCGCTGGCGGCAGTAAAGGAGTCCATACGTTGGCGATGACTATTTTGAGATTTGCAAATGAGATCAATAATGCGGGAACGCCTAAGAAGCGAGGCGCATCCCGCACGAAAAGAAAGCAGGCGGCGGACCATTCGTCGGCGCCAAAGAGCCCGTGAGTGTGCCGCCGCAGAACGAGTGGTAGGGCGAAAGCGGTCGTTCGAAAGTGGGTGCCGTACGACCGCTCCTGGCCGAACCCGGACCGACAATGGAGGCTGCGCCGCATCGTTGCAGGCTACGGACGCCGATGGCAGCTGACGACCCCAACCAGGTCATTCCGTCCAGTTTGCCGTCAACATCCACTTCGAAAGGACATCGGTCATTCGATACAGCGATATGATCTGCCTTTGCGATCACTCGGAGAGCGTCGCCAGACTGTCGACAACATCGCTGGTTGCTTCTGATGGGTTAGTATTCCAACAAAATTTTTGCTTAACTGTTAATTATCGCCTGCGCACAATTCCGTTTGACAGTCCAGTTAGAGATTCAAAATGAGCTTGCTCGTATCGTCGGGGTCAAACATGCCGGGACGATCCTCAGGATCACACCATGTCCCGTAAACATCGTCCAAGAGACCATCCGTGGTCATTACCTCGAGTGGCGCGACAGTCCTCCATCCCTGTACAAATTTTCTCAAGCGTAACTGATCTGAGGGATCCCGTTTCGGAACGCCGGCGAGCGCATATACCGTCGCCCAATCATGATCATCGATGGATCGAACCGACAGTTCCATCGACGAATACTTGCGCAACGCTGCATCGAGACATTCGCTATTCAATGAAGCGAGCTCCGCGATCAGACGGCCCAATGAGGTCGCTGCCTCCACATCGAGCGCACGATTGCCAGCCAGTTCCGGTCCTGAGAGGGGAAAGCGGTACGAGAAGAGCTCCCGGTGCTCGCGAAGCTCCTCGAGCTGTGTGCGCCATTCTGGCATTCGTTCTGGATCGAGCGAGCGCATGTAGTCTGCGGTGCGATTGAGGATGTTCTGGTGGGTCATCTTGACCGTCTTTTCACCTTGCCACACAACTTGGGGAGAGGTGAGGAGGAAAGCTCTGCATGCGTTCAGAACTGAATAATAGTTGAAATATGGAACACCGAGCATTAAGTTGTGTTCGTAAGCGTATGCTGCTGAGCCAGCGAGCATATTCGCGGCGGTTGCAAATTTTATCGCTAGATAGTGGCGCAGTATCCAGTGGCTATTTGCATCGACGTCGAACGATTTGGCTATAGGCGCAAAGAGCGAACGGCGATTGATGCAGTATGACTGGATCATCGCCAATTCTGCCTGGCGCGGGAGTTCGTCATAGGTATAGCAATACGTTGACCCGGTTGCGCTACGAATGTCTTCGAGAGTGGCTGTGCGAAAATTATTCAAGAGTGTCTTTTCTACGGTCAATACTCGTCTAGGAATTGGGCTACACGACGTCGTAATCGAACACGCATGCGGCAAGCGCGTCGGTTGCTGCGTACGGGCCGCGCCCTCCACCTCTCATGCGTTGCTGCTCAGAGATCAAATAAAGATGTCTGCGCGCCCTTGAGCCAATAACGTAAAGCAACTTTTTGGCGCTGTTGACTCCCCCATCTGCCCCTGCCTCTTCGCTGAAATGGGGGACCATTCCCTGCAGCAGGCCGAACGCTATCACTACGTCGAACTCGGCACCCTTGACGCCATGGATGGTGTTGACGGTGATACCGCTTCGGTGTTGGAACACTTTGCGGAAGAAGTCGATTCCGCCGATGTACGTAGCCCCCTCCCTGCGTAGCCGGTCAATTTTCGCGGCCGAACTGTCAAAGAAGGCTTGATGGTGCTCCGAGAGCAAAGGATGTAATTGCCAGTGAACCCCGAGACGAGACATCAACGAAGCGAAGTATTCCCGGAGGTATAAACGCCGCTGCCGACCTATGAACGCAAAGTCATCGCCGAGCTCGAGGAGAAAGTCCGCCAAGTGCTGGATCAAGGCCGCTTCGAGATCCGACTCCGAATATTCGTCCTTCATGTCAAGAAATTCGAGGACGAACGGATCGCGGATCGCTTCCTCGGGCGATAGAAGATCGCCGGGTTGCGCTACAGCCGCCTTTCCGAGCAAGGACGCCTTGTTGCGTGACAGCACCAGCCGCTCATAGAGCTGACTGCTGATCTGACGGTCAAGCTGCCGCACAGACCAGCCTTCACGCAGCGCTTCAGCCTCGTAAAAGTCGCGAGCAGCTTGCGCTTTCACCGCGAGGAGACGAACGTAGGCGGACCAGGGCAACGGAAAAGCCTGAGCGATAGAATTTGGCTCAAACGCCACGCCCGGCGGCGCCTTCACCGCCGCCTTGGTTGATTTTGCAGACGCTGTCGGGACAATCCGGGCGGGCGTGGATTGTGCAGACAGTGTCTGCACAATCCGATCCGCAGGCCACGTCAAGTAAAAGGCGCGCATCTGTGCGAGATTGCGCCATCCGAAGCCGCGACCGAATCGCTCTGACAGATCGGCGCCCAAACGGCGGATCACCGCCTCGCCATAAGCGGCCCGTCCCTCCCCGCCCTGCTCGAACTCAACGATTCGTCGCCCGATCTCCCAATATGTCGCCGTCATCAGGGCGTTCACCGTGCGAGCCGTCGCTTCGCGCGCCGACGCGACGACATCAGCAATTTCACGGTGCAGTCCCGCATAAGCGGCCTGCCCGACCTCGCGCTGCGTCACAGTGCGTTCACCACGTCCTTGAACGCCTTGCCGGCGGTGAACTTCACAGTATTCGCGGCCGGGATGGCAATCTCCGCGCCCGTCGTCGGATTACGTCCCGTGCGGGCAGTGCGCTGCCCCTGCGAAAACGCGCCGAAACCGATCAGCTGTACCGATTCACCGCGACTCACCGCGTCCGTGATCGCATCCAGGACCGCCTGGACGGTTTTGCTCGCGTCGGTTTTGCTGACGCCCGCGCCCGCTGCGACCGCGTCAATGAGTTCCTGCTTGTTCATGAACAGCCTCGGCAACAAAGTCAAAGCTGCACCCTACCTCATCCCGCTGCACACACGCAAATCGCTGGCCTCCGCCCCACCACTGCCTGCGGCGGGCAGCCCACCAATGAACTCCGGCTTACACCTGTCGCAGCCACGCTCGCCAAGAGCAATCGCGAACGTTTTCCGCCCGGCCAGCGCTCACACAACTCTCGGGCCGGTGCGGGTGCTATCACTGACAACGTGACTGTTACTCCAGCCGAATCTTCCCGGCCGACCTGCGCAGACTACGGCATCGGTTCGTGCCGCGTCTCCTGCCTCCCCTCTGCCCGCCACCGGCAGCCGGGCCTAGACCCAACTTCAGTTGTGTGAGCCCCACGAGCCTGGGGAGTTCGCTCGATGTCCCGAAATGAAGGGTAACATAGCCCTTACTATGTTCCCCTTCATTGCGCCGGATCCTGCCTAGACATGGACCGCTTCGGCGGAGCGCACCGTGCCCCTCTTTCGCTGCACAACCGCGCACGCCCAACTCGCCCCCTGAAGTTTCAACGTAAAAAACTGTCAAACTTCCGCATCCACACGCGCACCACACGCCGGTCGCGCTAGCTTGCAAACTCATCCGTCTATCAATGCGTCAGCCGCTCGGTGTGATTCGCGACCGCAGTCAAACAACGCTCGTTTCCCAGTCCGATTTGATCGGCAAGCCAAAGTCCGGATTCGCCACGCAACTCGACGAACACTAAAAATCGTGGCGTGAACCGGTGCTCGGTAAATATCGGCGGCTCACCCGTTCGAAGGCTCTTCCCAGTTGGAGCATCGACGGATTCCACCGCCCCCCACGGAACACCCCAGATATCACGATTCATTTAACTTTCCGTGAGGACTTCGACACCGCCCGCCACCTACTCTGTGCGCATGTTTTCAGGACCTGCTTCCAGGAGCCCATCATGCCCACCCGCAGACATCTGCTGTTCGCCGGCGCGACCGGCCTTGCGGCACTCGCGGCACTGTCGTCGACGGGCCGCCGTGCGCTGGTCGGCCGTGCGTTCGCCGCGCCGCCCGCCGCCGGACCGACGGCCGCCCCGTTCGAGATCACCCGCAGCGACGCCGAATGGCACCGCCGCCTCACGCCCGCCCAATACACGGTGCTGCGCGACGCCGGCACCGAGCCGCCGTACAGCAGCCCGCTGAACGGCGAGCACCGCCACGGCACGTTCGCGTGCGCCGGCTGCGACCTCGCGCTGTTCTCGTCGGATACCAAGTTCGACAGCCACACCGGCTGGCCGAGCTTCTGGAAGCCGCTCGACCACGCGGTCGCGACCGCGCTCGATCCGTCGTACGGGATGTCGCGCACCGAAGTGCACTGCCGCCGCTGCGGCGGCCATCTCGGCCACGTGTTCGACGACGGCCCGCCGCCTACCGGCCTGCGCTACTGCATGAACGGGCTCGCGCTCGCCTTCCACCCGGCCGCCGCCTGACGGGCCGCCGCCTTCCTGAACGACCGGAGACCGCTCCATGCTGCTCATCGTCCTCGCCTATCTCGGCGGCGTGCTCACGATCCTGAGCCCGTGCATCCTGCCCGTGCTGCCGTTCGTGTTCGCGCGCGCCGACCAGCCGTTCGTGCGTACCGGCCTGCCGCTGCTGATCGGCATGGCGCTCACGTTCGCCGTCGTCGCGACGCTCGCCGCCGTCGGCGGCGGCTGGGTCGCGCAGGCCAACCAGGCCGGCCGCTGGCTCGCCATCGTGCTGCTCGCGGTGTTCGGCCTGACGCTGCTGCTGCCGCGCTTCGCCGAGCACCTGACGCGCCCGCTCGTCGCGGCCGGCAACCGCCTCACCGGGTTCGCACAGCGCGACGGCCGCCCGGCCGGCCCCGCGTCGTCGCTGCTGCTCGGCGTCGCGACCGGCCTGCTGTGGGCGCCGTGCGCGGGTCCGATCCTCGGGCTCGTGCTGACCGGCGCCGCGCTGCGCGGCGCGAGCGTCGGCACGACGCTGCTGCTGGTTGCGTATGCGGCCGGCGCGGCGACGTCGCTCGGCGTCGCGCTCGTGATCGGCGGCAAGGTGTTCGCCGCGATGAAGCGCTCGCTCGGCGCCGGCGAATGGATCAAGCGCGGGATCGGCGCGGCGCTGCTGGCCGGCGTCGGCGCGATCGCGCTCGGCCTCGACACGGGGGCGCTCGCGCAGTTGTCGACCGTCACGACGGGCGGCCTCGAGACGAAGCTCGTCGACCGGCTCGGCGGCCGCTCGCATGGCGCGCCGGCGGCGACGTCCGCGACCAGCGATACCGCCGGCGGCAACGGTGCCGCGCGCGCCAGCGCAATGATGGCCGCGACGTCCGGTGATGCACCGGCGGCCGGCGCCGCGATGATGCGCACCGCCGGCACGACGCCGGCGCCGCAGGCACCGGCCGCGCTGCCCGTCGAAGGCACGCTGCCGTCGCTCGACGGCGCGGTGCAGTGGCTGAATTCGCCGCCGCTGAGCGCGGCCGGCCTGCGCGGCAAGGTCGTGATCGTCGATTTCTGGACGTATTCCTGCATCAACTGCCTGCGCACGCTGCCGTACACGACCGCCTGGGCGCGCAAGTACGCGCCGTACGGCCTCGTCGTGATCGGCGTGCACGCACCGGAGTTCGCGTTCGAGCGCGACATCGGCAACGTGAAGAAGGCCGTGCACGACCTGGGCATCGACTACCCGGTCGCGATCGACAACGGCTATGCGATCTGGCGCGCGTTCGGCAACGAATACTGGCCCGCGCACTACTTCGTCGACGCGCAAGGGCGGATCCGCCACCACCACTTCGGCGAAGGCGAATACGCGCAGTCGGAACGCGCGATCCAGTCGCTGCTCGCCGAAGCCGGCCACCCGGAAGCGCTGAACGTGCCGCTCGGGCTCGCCGGCGCCCCCGCGAAGGGCGCGCTCGCGGCGGCCGACAGCGCGGACGTCCGCTCGCCCGAAACCTACGTCGGCTATGCGCGCGCGGACGACTTCACGTCGCCGGGCGGTGTCGTGCGCGACGCGGCACACCGATACGACGCGCCCGCGCATCCCGACCTGAACGACTGGGGCCTCGCCGGCACCTGGCAGGTCGGCGCCGAGCGCGCGACGCTCGCCGCGCCGGCCGGCCGGATCGTCTACCGCTTCCATGCGCGCGACCTGCACCTCGTGCTCGGCCCGGGCGCGAACGGCAGGCCGGTGCGCTTTCGCGTGACGCTCGACGGCGCGGCGCCCGGCGCGGCACACGGCACGGACGTCGATGCGCAGGGCTACGGCACCGTCACCGGCCAGCGCCTGTACCAGCTCGTCCGGCAACCGGGCGCGATCGCCGACCGCACGTTCTCGATCGAGTTTCTCGATCCCGGCGTCGATGCCTATGCGTTTACGTTCGGCTGAACGCGCACGCAGTGGCGGACGCCGTCACGCGCGCCGCCTCCCGTCCACCTCGCGTCCACCTTATTCCGTCCCGCATTTCGAAGGAGCAACTCATGATCCCGACATCCACTCGCGATTCCGCACCGCGGCGGCGGGCGGCCATGCTGCGCCGCATCGGCGCGATCGCCATCGCGGCCGCCGCCGTGTTCGGCTACCAGCGCGTCGTCAGTTCCGCGGAACCGATGCACACCGTGCCCGCACCGACGCTCGACGAAACCCCGGGCGCCTCCCATGAGGAAACGGCCGTGCTCGCCGGCGGCTGCTTCTGGGGCGTGCAGGGCGTGTTCGAGCACGTGAAGGGCGTGAAGCAGGTCACGGCCGGCTACGCGGGCGGCGCCTCCGAAACCGCGCACTACGCGCTGGTCGGCAGCGGGCTGACGGGCCATGCGGAATCGGTGCGCATCGTCTACGACCCGACGCAGGTCACCTACGGCCGGTTGCTGCAGGTGTTCTTCTCGGTCGCGCACGACCCGACCGAACTCAACCGTCAGGGGCCCGACGAAGGGCCGCAATACCGCTCCGCGATCTTCCCGACCACCGCGCAGCAGCGCGCGGTCGCGACCGCCTACATCGCGCAGCTGGGCACCGCGCACACGTTCCCGGCGCCCGTCGTCACGCGCGTCGAGCCGTACAAGGGCTTCTATCCGGCGGAGGCGTATCACCAGAACTACCTCGAGCTGCATCCCGACGCGCCGTACATCGCGTTCAACGACCTGCCGAAGGTCGCCGGGCTGAAGCAGCGCTTTCCGGCGCTGTACCGCGCCGACGCGGTGCTGTGGCGCGACGCGGGCCTGTGAGGGACCGCCGGCGCCGCGGCGGCCGGTGTGCGCGCTGACCCGGCCGGCCCGCGCCGCCGGCCGCGTTTGCGCTGCATCAACGAAACGCATGCTGTCCGGGCCGGGCAAACCCGCATCGGGTCAGCTTCGCGGGCAAACTTCGCGTAGACTTCTCCAGATCAGTCCCCCGCCGCGCACCGCGCGGCGCTCGGAACTCTCCAGCCAGCCAGGAGGCGTCACGCATGCGCGCAGTGCCTTTGTCTGACAGCAGTGCTCTCGAAGAACCGTCCGGCGGCTCGATCGTGCGCGACCTGCGCCGCGTGCCCATCCATCCCGATCACTGGTATCCGCTCGCGTGGTCGCGCGAACTCAAGCGCGGCAAGACGCTCGGCGTGCGCTTCGCCGGCGATCCGATCGTGCTCGTGCGCACCGAATCCGGCGCCGTCTACGCGCTCGAAGATCGTTGCGCGCACCGCCAGGTGCCGCTGCATGCGGGCGTCGTGAGCGGCGAAACGCTGCGCTGCTGCTACCACGGCTGGACCTACGCGTGCGACAGCGGCCGCTGTGTCGACGTGCCGTACCTCGGCCGCGAGCGCCTGCCCAACGGCGTGCGCGCGTATCCGTGCCGCGAGGCGCACGGGCTGATCTTCGTGTTCCCCGGCGACGCGACGCTCGCGGACGAACGCCCGTTCCCCGCGCTGGAATCGGCGGACGATCCCGCGTACAAGACGCGCCGCTTCGGCCGCGAGGTCAAGTGCCACTACTCGTTCATGCACGAGAACCTGATGGACATGAACCATCAGTTCCTGCATCGCAAGCAGATGGGACAGATGCGCGCACGCAGCGTCGGCCGCCGGCGCGGCGACGACTGGGTCGAGGTCGACTACACGTTCGCGCGTATGGAAGGCAAGCAGCCGGTCGGCGAGGCGCTCGTGTTCGGCGCCAGCAAGAAACCGACCGACCAGGCCGACAAGAGCGTGATGACGGTGCGCACGGGCTACCCGTACCAGACGCTGCAGATCCGCTCGAGCGAAGGCACGCTCGTGATGGACCTGTGGATCGTCTACGTGCCGCTCGACGCGCAACAGCGCACCAACCGCACGTTCGGACTGCTGTCGATCCACAAGCCGGGCATTCCGTTCGCGCTCGATCTCGCGTGGCCGCTGCTCGTCTGGTTCACCGAGCGGATCTTCCGCGAGGATCGCTGGATCGTCGAGCGCGAGCAGGAAGCGCACGACCGGCAAGGCGCCGACTGGAACCACGAGGTGTTTCCGGTCATCAACGAACTGCGTGACCTGCTGCGCCAGTGCGGCGCGCGCACCGTGATTCCGATCCGCGAGGCAAACACGGGCGACGCGCGCTGATTGCGCAGCGCGCGTGCCCGTTGCGAACCCGTTGCGAACCGGCCTCGAGCCGGTTTCGTGCGCGTTCAGCCGGCGCGCTCGACCGGATGCGGCTCGCGCAGCCGGTTCGCGATGCGCGCGGCCTCGTAGTAGCCGGCCGCGGGCGGCCGCTTCAGGTAACGGCCCGCACCGCGCACCGCACGCAGCTCGCCGTCGGCCCACGCGAGCGCGCCGCGCGTGAGCGTGTGGGTCGCGACGCCCTGCACCGTCATCCCTTCGAACACGTTGAAGTCGACCTGCTGGTGATGCGTCTTCACCGAGATCGTCTTCGTCGCGGCCGGGTCCCATACGACCAGGTCCGCATCGGCGCCGACCTGCACCGCCCCCTTGCGCGGATACAGGTTGAAGATCTGCGCGGCGTTCGTCGACGTGATCCGCACGAACTCGTTCGGCGTGATGCGGCCTTGATTCACGCCGTGATGCCACAGCACCGACATACGGTCCTCGACGCCGCCGCAGCCGTTCGGGATCTTCGTGAAGTCCTCGCGGCCCATCGCCTTCTGCGACGCGCAGAACACGCAGTGATCGGTCGCCGTCGTATGCAGCTGCCCGGCCTGCAGCCCGCGCCACAGCGCTTCGCGATGCGCGGCCGAGCGGAACGGCGGGCTCATCACGTGCGCGGCCGCACGCGTCCAGTCCGGGTCGCGATACACGGCCTCGTCGATCACCAGATGGCCCGGCAGCACCTCGCCGAACACGCGCAGCCCCTCGCTGCGCGCGCGCGTGATCGCATCGACCGCGTCCTTCGACGACACGTGCACGATATACACCGGCACGCCGAGCACCTGCGCGATGCGGATCGCACGGTTCGCGGCCTCGCCTTCGACCTCCGGCGGGCGCGACAGCGGATGCGCCTCCGGCCCCGTCATCCCGCGCGCGAGCAGCGCCTTCTGCAACTGGAACACGAGCTCGCCGTTCTCCGCGTGCACGGTCGGCAGCGCGCCGAGTTCGAGCGAACGCGAGAAGCTGTTCACGAGCACCTCGTCGTCGGCCATGATCGCGTTCTTGTACGCCATGAAGTGCTTGAAGCTCGACACGCCGTGCTCGCGCACGAGCGTGCCCATGTCGCGGTGCACCGATTCGTCCCACCACGTGACGGCCACGTGGAAGCCGTAGTCGGCGGCCGCCTTCTCGGCCCAGCCGCGCCATTCGTGAAACGCGTCCATCAGCGGCTGCTTCGGGCTCGGGATCACGAAGTCGATGATGCTCGTCGTGCCGCCCGAGAGCCCCGCGGCCGTACCCGAATAGAAATCGTCGCTGGCCGTCGTGCCCATGAACGGCAGTTCCATGTGCGTATGCGGATCGATGCCGCCCGGCATCACGTACTGGTCGTGCGCATCGACCACCGTCGCGCCGGCCGGCGCGTCGATCGTCTCCGCGATCTGCAGGATCGTGCCGCCGTCCTGCGGGTCGGCACACAGTACGTCCGCGCGATAGGTGCGGTCCGCATCGACCACGGTGCCGCCGCGAATCAGGATTGCCATGTCGTTGCCTCCTCGTTGACTGTCGGGTGCCGCATGCGTTCGCGCATCACGCGTTCGCGATCTGCGCGCGCTGCGCCGCACGCCACTTCATCCAGGTGCCGTACACGCCGGACGCCAGCACGAGGCCGACGAACCACGCATACGTGTAAAGCGTGTTGAAGAACGCCGGCACGTTCGGAAACGACGCCGGGAATGCGGTGTGCAGGAAGCCGGGCAGGTTCGGCAGCACGCCGACGGCGAGCGCCGCCAGTGCGGCCGGGTTCCAGCCGCGCGCATAGCTGAAGTCGCCGCGCTCGTCGAACAGCGCGCGCGTGTCGAGCCGCGTGCCGCGAATCAGGAAGTAGTCGACCATCAGGATGCCCGCGACCGGCCCGAGCAGCGCCGAATAGCCGACGAGCCAGGTGAAGATGTAGCCGTCCGTCGTCGCGAGGATCTTCCA
Source organism: Burkholderia sp. BCC1996 (assembly GCF_905339955.1). Lineage (NCBI taxonomy): Bacteria > Pseudomonadati > Pseudomonadota > Betaproteobacteria > Burkholderiales > Burkholderiaceae > Burkholderia > Burkholderia sp. BCC1996. The sequence continues at coordinate 26,540 of NZ_CAJPHM010000041.1, read as the reverse complement.
CGGCATCATCACGATCGCGATCGTCGCGGTGATCATCCCGCCGGCGCGATACGAGATCGCCTTCGGCCACAGGCTCGAGAAATCGTATGCGGGGCCGACGAGGTTCGCCGCGAGGTTGCAGCACATCGTGTCAAGCGTGAGGATCACGAGCGCGATGCCCACGCCGATGCCGGTCATCCGGCTCGTCAGGTCGATCGGATCCCAGATCGCGTTGCCGTAGATCACGACGGTGGCCGACGTCACGACGACCGACACCACCGACAGCAGCGCCATCGGCAGCGGCAGCCCGATCGACTGCCCGATCATCTGGTCGCGCTGCGAATGCGCGAAGCGCGTGAAGTCGGGAATGTTCAACGCGAGCGTCGCCCAGAAGCCGACCATCGCGGTCAGGCCCGGCCAGAACGTCGCCCAGAACAGCCCGGCCTTCTTGCCGCCCGCGACGAACTGCGACGGCGCCGACAGCATCGAGCCGACGCCGCCCGCCTGCGACGTCGCCCACCACACGAGCGCGACGCACATCACGACCTTGATCGGCGCGGACCAGCTTTCGAGCCAGCGGATCGAATCGGTGCCGTGCAGGATGAAGTACAGCTGCAGCGCCCAGAACACGATGAAGCACGCGAGCTGCCCGAGCGAGATGCCGACGAGCGGCAGCGCGGCGCCGTGCAGCGCGTTGCCGGTCAGGATGTTCAGCAGCGTGTAGATCGCGCTGCCGCCGAGCCACGTCTGGATGCCGTACCAGCCGCACGCGACGATCGCGCGCAACAGCGCGGGCAGCTTCGCGCCCTGCGTGCCGAACGACGCACGCACGAGCACCGCGTACGGAATCCCGTGCTTCGCACCCGCATGACCGATCAACAGCATCGGCACGAGCACGATCAGGTTGCCGAGCAGCACCGTCAGCACCGCCTGCCACGGCGACATGCCTTCCTGGATCAGCCCGGCCGCGAGCATGTACGACGCGATGTTCATCACCATCCCGACCCACAGCGCCGCGAAGTGATACCAGCGCCACGTGCGCTGCGCCGCCGTCGTCGGCGCGAGGTCGTCGTTGTACAGGCTGCCGGCCGGCGCCGCGGCGCTGTCGGGTTCGGCGGGAATCGCTGCTGGTTTCATCGAATGCGCTCCACGTAAACGTCGACGCCGGCATCGTGCGATGCCGGCAGAACAGGACACAAGCGGCAGCGCGGGCGATACCGCGCCGCCGGACGTCGGTCAGGCCGCCTTCGCGTGCTTCTCGTGTTTTGCGGGTTCCGCCGGGCTCGCACCCGCATCAGCCCGCGCCGGGTTGTTCGGATGCGTGGTCCAGTTCGCGTAGTCGCCCGCATCGACGCGCTCCATCGTGATGCATTGCTCGACCGGACACACATGTATGCAAAGATTGCACCCGACGCACGCCGCGTCCACCACTTCGAAATGCCGCACGCCGTCCTTCACGGCGGTGATCGCCTGATGCGACGTGTCCTCGCATGCGATATGGCACAGCCCGCACTGGATGCAGCGGTCCTGGTCGATGCGCGCCTTGATGTCGTACTTCAGGTTCAGGTATTTCCAGTCGGTGACGTTCGGTACCGCGCGGCCGCGTATGTCGTCGAGCGTCGCGTAGCCCTTCTCGTCCATCCAGTTCGACAGCCCGTCGACGAGATCCGACACGATCCGGAATCCGTAATGCATCGCGGCGGTGCACACCTGCACGCTGCCGGCGCCGAGCACCATGAACTCGGCCGCGTCGCGCCACGACGAAATCCCGCCGATGCCGGAGATCGGCAGGTTCGGCGTCTCCGGGTCGCGCGCGATCTCGGCGACCATGTTCAGCGCGATCGGCTTGACCGCCGGGCCGCAATAACCGCCGTGCGTGCCCTTGCCGTCGACGGTCGGCATCGGCGCCATCTGGTCGAGATCCACCGCGACGATCGAGTTGATCGTGTTGATCAGCGACACGCCGTCCGCGCCGCCCTTGTACGCGGCGCGCGAGCCCATCCGGATGTCGCTGATGTTCGGCGTGAGCTTCACGAGACACGGCAGCTTCGTGCCTTCCTTGACCCAGCGCGTGACCATCTCGACGTATTCCGGCACCTGGCCGACCGCCGCGCCCATCCCGCGCTCGCTCATCCCGTGCGGGCAGCCGAAGTTCAGCTCGACCGCATCGGCGCCCGTATCCTCGACGAGCGGCAGGATCCATTTCCAGTCGCGCTCGTTGCACGGCACCATCAGCGACACGATCAGCGCGCGGTCGGGCCAGTCGCGCTTCACCTGCGCGATCTCCTTCAGGTTCACGTCGAGCGGCCGGTCGGTGATCAGTTCGATGTTGTTCAGCCCGGCGATCCGCTGGCCGTTCCACTGCACCGCGCCGTAGCGCGAGCTGACGTTGACGACGTGCGGATCGAGCCCGAGCGTCTTCCACACGACGCCGCCCCAGCCCGCCTCGAATGCGCGGTTGACGTTGTATGCCTTGTCGGTCGGCGGCGCGGAGGCCAGCCAGAACGGATTCGGCGAAGTGATGCCTGCGATGGTGCAGCGAAGGTCGGCCATGTTCGGCTCCGTGTCGGTGAGAGCGTTTATCGTGGTGCGCGCGAGGTCCGCGGCGCAGGTGCGTATCGCGCGCTCACGCGGCCCGGGCGTCGCGCTGCGCGAGCGCCGCGTCGATCGCCGCCGCCGCGCGCTTGCCGTCCTGCACGGCCTGCACCGTCAGGTCGATGCCGCCCGTCGCCGCGCAATCGCCGCCGGCCCACACGTCGGGCAAGGCCGTGCGCCCGTCCGCGTCGACCGCGATGCGCGACCCGTCCTCGGTCAGCAGCGTGGCCGCGACACCGTCCGGCACCAGCGTCTGGCCGATCGCCTTCAGCACCATGTCCGCATCGACGGTGAAGCGCTCACCCGACGCGGCCTCGAATTCGACGCCCGTCACGTGCTCGTTCGCGCCCGCGATGCGCACCGGTTTTGCGTGCGTGACGAGCGTGACGCCGCACTTCTGCGCGAACTCACGTTCGGCCCAGGTCGCGCTCATCGCGTCCACGCCGCGCCGGTACACCATCGTCACGCGCTGCGCGCCGAGCTTGCGGCTCTGCACGGACGCGTCGATCGCCGTGTTGCCGCCGCCGATCACGACCACGCGCCGCCCGACCGGCACGTTCTCCAGCGCGTCGGCCTGCCGCACCTGCTCGATGAAGTCGACCGCATTCATCACGCCGGTCAATTGCTCGCCGTCGATCGCGAGCGTGCGCACGCCGCCGAGGCCCATCGCGAGAAACACCGCGTCGTGCCGCTCGCGCAGCGCGTCGAGCGTCACGTCGCGGCCGAGCGCGACGCCCGTCTCCAGCGCGATGCCGCCGACCGACAGCAACCACTCGACTTCGCGCTGCGCGAAATAGTCGACGGTCTTGTACGCGGCGATCCCGTATTCGTTCAGGCCGCCCGCCTTCGGTCGCGCATCGAACAGCGTGACGCGATGCCCGGCGAGCGTGAGCCGGTGCGCGCACGCGAGCCCGGCCGGCCCCGCGCCGACCACCGCGACGTGCCGCCCCGTATCGGGCGCACGCGTGAAGCGCACCGCGCCGCTCGCCATCGCCCAGTCGGTCGCATGCCGCTGCAGCGCGCCGATCGCGACCGGCTGCGCATCCTGGTGATTGCGCACGCACGCGCCTTCGCACAGGATCTCGGTCGGGCACACGCGTGCGCAGATCCCGCCGAGCGGATTCGCGGACAGGATGTCGGTCGCGGCGCCCTTCAGGTTGCCGTTGCCGATCTTGCGGATGAAGCCCGGGATGTCGATCTGCGTCGGGCAGGCCTGCACGCACGGCGCGTCGTAGCAGTAGTGGCAGCGGCTGGCGGCGGCCGCGGCGGCAGTCGGATCGAGCAGCGGCGCGATATCGGCGAATTCACACGAGAGTTGCGTGGACGACAGGCGATGCGCGGCGATATCGCCGGTTGGCTGGGTGGTCATACGCGTTCCTTCGACTGGGTGGAGACAAAGCCGTCCCCGCCGGCTGCGATTGCACAGTCGGGGCGGTCATGCTTTGGAATGCCAATATCACGCAGTGCGCAGCCTGCCGGCCGCGCTATATCCCGTCCGTCATGAAGCCGGCTCGCAGGCACGCGACAGCATCGCGTGCAGCAGCACGTTCGCGCCGGCCTCGATCCACGCAGGCGTCGCGTCCTCGATCTCGTTGTGGCTGATGCCGTCGACGCAGGGTACGAACACCATCGACGTCGGCGCCACCTGCGCCAGGTAGCACGCGTCGTGCCCCGCACCCGACACGATGTCGCGATGCGAGTAGCCGAAGCGCTCGGCCGCGTCGCGCACGGCCGCCACGCAGGCCGGATCGAACGCGACCGGCTCGTAGTAGAAAATCTGCTCGAGCTCGGTTTCGAGCCCGATCTCGCCCGCGATGCGCGCGACGCCGTCGCGCAGCGCAGCGTCCATCTTCGCGAGCACGGCGTCGTCCGGATGACGGAAATCGACGGTGAAGAACACGCGGCCCGGAATCACGTTGCGCGAGTTCGGGTGAACCTGCATCATCCCGACCGTCGCGCAGCCGAACGGCGCGTGATCGAGGCCGATCCGGTTGACGAGATCCACCACGCGCGACGCCCCGAGCAGCGCGTCGCGGCGGCGCGGCATCGGCGTCGGCCCCGCGTGCGCTTCCTGGCCGGTGAACGTGATCTCGTACCAGCGCTGCCCCTGCGCGTCCGTCACGACGCCGATCGTCTTGCACTCGGCCTCGAGAATCGGCCCCTGCTCGATATGCAGCTCGAACGCCGCGTGCAGCTTGCGGCCGCCGCACGGCACGTCGCCCGCGTAGCCGATGCGCGCGAGTTCCTCGCCGATCGTCTTGCCGTCGACGTCCTTGCGCGACAGCCCGTACTCGAGCGTAAACACGCCGGCGAACACGCCCGACGCCACCATCGCCGGCGCGAAGCGCGAGCCTTCCTCGTTGGTCCAGATCACGACCTCGACCGGGTGTTCGGTCTCGATGCCGCGATCGTTCAGCGTGCGAATCACTTCGAGACCGCCGAGCACGCCGTAGATGCCGTCGAAGCGGCCGCCCGTCGGCTGCGAGTCCGCGTGCGACCCGGTGACGACCGGCGCCGCGTCGGCCACGCGGCCCGCGCGGCGCATGAACACGTTGCCCATCGTATCGACCGTCACCGTGCAGCCGGCGGCTTTCGCCCAGCCGACGATCAGGTCGCGGCCGGCCTTGTCGAGATCGGTCAGCGCGAGGCGGCAGACGCCGCCTTTCGGCGTGGCGCCGATCTTCGCGACCTCCATCAGGCTGTCCCACAACCGCCTGCCGTCGACCTTGATCGACGTGTCGAATCCTGCCCGCTTCACTGTTTCCGATACCGTGTCCATTCGTATCGCTCCTGTGGGGTCGGTCATGCCGTCATCCCGGCCGATGCCGGTGCGCGCATTGCAGCCGTCGGGGCAAACCCGCACCTGCGAGGTGCAAATGCGCATCGTTCGCGCGATTCGTCCGATCAAACGGCGTCAGGGTTGGCACTACGTTCCGCCGCTCGTCGAATCCTGTCCGATTGGACAGGTTTTAGACGATCAAAATGCGCAGCGCAATGTCTTTCTTGCGTGAATCGATCGAGCGAGAAACGTGCCACCGCATCGCAGCACCGCGCGCGCCGATGTGGGCCAGCGCGTGCGTTCGATGCGAACCAGCGGCTAGAATGAAGCCCAACGCGGCATGCATGCCGCGCGAGGGCAACGATGAGACATGACCAGGCGGCCGCCGACACCATCGGCGACGACGAAACGGGCACGCCTTTGCGGCGACGCAAGGCACACATCCGCGAGTCCAACGAAGCGCATCTGCTGGCCTGCGCGGAAGCCGTGTTCGCGGAGCGCGGGCTCGACGGCGCGAGCACCGCGATGATCGCGGAGCGCGCGGGCCTGCCGAAGGCGAACCTGCATTACTACTTCCCGACGAAGCTTGCGCTGTACCGCCGTGTGCTCGACGACCTGTTCGAAGACTGGCACCGCGCGGCCGGATCGTTCGAGACCGGCGACGATCCGGTCGAAGCGATCGCCAGCTACGTGCGCGCGAAGATGGATCTGTCGCGACGGCGCCCGCTCGGCTCGAAGGTCTGGGCCAACGAGATCATCCACGGCGCCGCGCACATGCAGGACATCCTGTCGGAGCGCGTGAAGCCGTGGTTCGACACGCGCGTGAAGGTGATCGAAGGCTGGATCGCGCGCGGCCTGCTCGCGCCGATCGATCCGCACGCATTGATGTACCTGATCTGGGCGACCACCCAGCACTATGCGGATTTCGATGCGCAGATCCGCGCGCTGAGCGGCAAGCGTGCGCTCACGCAGAAGGCTTTCGCCGAGACGACCGAAGAGGTCGTGCAGCTCGTGATCCGCGCGTGCGGCGCGGTGTCGCCGGAGGCGGCGCGCGATCGGTGACGTGACCGCCGAACGCGCGCCGCCGTGCGCCGCGCTTAAGCGGCCACCTTGCGCTTGGGAACGCCCGTGCGCTGCTGCGCTTCCCAGTTCTCGACGAAGCCGACCGACGCATCGGACGGCGCGAGCGTCTTCCGCCCGCGCACCAGATCGGCCGCCCGCTCGGCCAGCATGATGGTCGGCGCGTTCAGGTTCCCGTTCGGCTCGGTCGGAAACACCGACGAATCGATGACGCGCAGGCCCTGAACGCCGCGCACGCGCAATTCCGAATCCACCACGGCCATCGCGTCCTCGCCCATCCGGCACGAGCCGCACGGATGCATCGTGCTTTCCATGTTGGCACGCACGAACGCATCGATCTCGTCGTCCGTCGTCACGTCCGGGCCGGGTGCCAGCTCCACGCCGCGGAAGCGATCCATGGCCGGCTGCCCGACGATCTCGCGCGTGAGGCGCACGCAGCGACGGAACCCCTCGCGATCTTCCTCGCGGTCGAGATAGTTGAACCGGATCTCCGGATGCTCGTACGGATCGGCGGAGCGAACCCGAACGTGCCCGCGGCTCTTGGGCTTGTTCGGCCCCGTGAGCACCATGAAGCCGTGCCCCTTGTACGGCTTGTCGCCGTCGTAACGCATCGCCGCCGGCAGGAAGTGGAACTGGATGTCGGGCCAGCGCAGCCCTGCTTCGGAACGGATGAACCCGCCTGCCTCGAAATGGTTGCTGGCACCCAACCCGTCCTTGAACAGCAGCCAGCGCAGGCCGATCATCGCCTTGCCGAGCAGCCCCATCTTGCCGTTGAGCGACACCGGCTCCTTGCACTCGTACTGAATGTAGATTTCCGAGTGATCCTGAAGATTCTCGCCGACGCCCGGCAGGTCGTGCACGACCTCGATCCCTGCCTTGTTCAACACGTCGGCCGGCCCGATCCCCGAGCGCTGCAGCAGATGCGGCGAGCCGATCGGCCCCGACGACACCAGCACTTCGCGCGTGCAGCGCACCGTGTGCTGGACGCCGCCCTGCTCGTAGACCACGCCGACCGCGCGTTTGCCTTCCATCACGATCCGGCGCGTCATCGCATGGGTGAGGACGGTCAGGTTGGGTCGCTGCATCGCCGGGCGCAGGTACGCGTTCGCGGTCGACCACCGAACGCCGTTCTTGACCGTCATGTGCATCGCGCCGAACCCTTCCTGCATGTAGCCGTTGCAGTCGTCGGTCTTGATGTAGCCGGCCTCGGCCCCCGCTTCCACCCATGCGCCGTACAGCGGGTTCTGCATGTTGTTGCCGTTGTTGGTGCTCAGCGGGCCGTCCGCGCCGCGATATTCGTCGCCGCCGAACTTGTAGCTCTCGGCCTTGCGGAAATACGGCAGGCAGTTGCGGTATCCCCAGTCGCGCGCGCCGAGCGATTCCCATTCGTCGAAATCGCACGCATGCCCGCGAATGTAGACCAGCCCGTTGATCGACGACGAGCCGCCGAGCACCTTGCCGCGCGGGCAATGCAGGCGGCGTCCGTCCAGGTTCCGTTCCGGCGCCGTCTCGTAGTGCCAGTTGAACCGCTTCGTGTTCATCGGCATCGAGAACGCGCTCGGCATCTGGATGATCACGCTGCGATCGCTTCCGCCGTACTCCAGAACCAGCACGCTGACGTTCGAATCCTCGGTCAGGCGGTTCGCCAGCACGCATCCCGCCGACCCGGCGCCCACAATGATGTAGTCGTAGTATTTAGTCATCTTGATTATCCTGCTCGATGAATGATCCTGGCGTGCCGGGTCAGCCGCGCTTTTTCTCGCCGGTGGTGAACTCCGGCATGTGCGCTTCGATGTGCGCGATTTCCGCTTCCTCGCGCCGCAGGTCGAGCGACCGGCACAGCACGTAGTACGCGAGCGCCGAGACGATCAGCCCCACCAGCCAGGCCAGGTCGACACTGCCCATCGCCTTCGCGAGCGGGCCGACATAGACCTCGCGGTCGCCGTCGAAGATGCAGAAGAACGGCACCATCGACACGAACCCGATCAGGTACGAAAGCAGGCCGCGTCCGCCCCAGTTCCCGTACAGGCTGTCGCGCGGGCGAAAGAAATGCGGCACCGCGTAACGCCCCTTGCGCACGAAGAAGTAGTCGGTCAGGTTGACTGCCGTCCACGGCACCAGGAAATACAGCATCACCACCAGATAGATGTTGAGCACCGACAGGCCGGAACCGGACGCGTAGATGCGCATCGCCACGCCGAACTGCAGCAGCACGACGAAGACGATCGCCGCGATCCGTGCCTTCGCGGTCGGCTCCACCTTCCGGAACGAGTCCACGCTGGTGATGGCCGTCAGCTTCGCGCTGTAGATGTTCATCGCGATCACCGGCAGGAACGCGACGATCGTGATGGCCACGACCGCCGTGCCCAGCTGCGGCGCGATTCCGGCACCGACGCCGTGGAGCGCGACGAGCACATCGGTCGCATGCAGGTGCGCACCGAGCCATCCGCCCACCGCGATCATCCACGCGCCGGACAGCGATGCCCCGACGAACACCGCGGCGATCAGCCTGCCGCTCGGCGTGTTCTTCGGCAGGTAGCGCGAATAGTCCGACACGTACGGCGCATACGCGATGTTGTAGCTGGCCGCCGCCGCGAACTGCGCGATGAAGCCGGTCCAGTTGAAGCCCAGCTTCGCGACCGGCGCACCGGCCGCCGCCGGCGCGTCATGGATCCAGCCGGCCAGCACCGCCAGCGTCACGAGGCCGTAAAGCGGCAGCGAAAGATACAACGACCATTTGAACGTCCGGTGCATCCAGTCGTGTCCGAGGATCGCGAGGATCGTGGCCGGCACCGTCACGACCAGCGCGACCTGCAGCGGATCCCAATGGAACAGCGTCCTGAGGCCCTGCATCATCAATACCAGGTTGACGATGTTGAAGCCCGCGAAGACGAACAACGTCGCCAGCAGCACGAGCACGACGCCGCGATAACCGAACTGCGCGCGCGACTGGATCATCTGCGGCAAGCCGAGATGCGGTCCCTGCGAGCCGTGGAACGCCATGAACAGCGTGCCGAACATGATGCCGAGCGTGCCCGAGACGGTGGTCCAGAACGAATCGAGACCGACGCTCGGCCCGACGAAGCCGATCGTCATCGTGAAGAACGTGAAGTTCCCGACGAACCAGAACGGCCCCTGGCTGGCCAGCCGGTCGGTACGCTCGCTTTCCGGGACGAAGTCGATCGAGTGCGCCTCGATGGCACCGTGGTCGCCGCGCGGCGCCTTCAATACGTTTGTTTCTGCCTGCATGTCGTACCCCATGATCGCAAAGGGCTAAGCAGAGCGAATTCCCCGGACCGGTCCGGACGAACGGGTCGAGAAGATTTCGCATCGGAATCAGGCCGCCTTCGGCCGGCTGCAGGCTTTTGCCGTGCATGCTGGCCGAAGGCGGCACATCACGTGCAACCGGTCAGGGAAGCGTGATGCAGACTGACTTGGTCTCCATCAGATAGTCGAGCTGTTCCGGCCCGAGGTCCTTGCCGAACCCGGACGTCTTGAACCCGCCGAACGGCAGCGCCGGATCGATGGTGCTGTGCGCATTCACATAGACCGTGCCCGCCTGCAACCGCGGAATCAGGCCGTGCACGCGGCCCAGGTCGTTCGAGTAGATCGCGGCGGCCAGGCCGAACGACGAATCGTTCGCGAGCGCCACGGCCTCGTCGAGCGTGTCGAACGGCGCGGTCACGAGCACCGGGCCGAAGATTTCCTCGCGGACGATCCGCATGTCGGGACGGCAATGCGCGAAGATCGTCGGTTCGACGAAGTGCCCCGGGCCCACATGGGCGCGGCCGCCGTAGTAGCATTCGGCGCCTTCCCGGATGCCGGATTCGATGTACGACAGGACCGTGTCCTTTTGCCTGGCCGACACGAGCGGGCTGATGAAGCAATCGCGATCCAGCCCGGGGGCGATCTTCAACGTCGCCGTGTAGTCGGCGAGCGCCGCGAGGAAACGGTCATGGATGTCGCGGTGGATGTAGGCCCGCGTGCCCGCGTCGCACACCTGGCCGGAGTTGAAGAACACGCCGTTGGCCACGGCCTGCGCGGCGGCATCGATATCGGCGTCGTCCAGCACGATGACCGGGGACTTCCCGCCGAGTTCGAGCGTCACGCGCTTGATGTGCCGCACCGCGTTCTGCCCGACGTCGCGCCCGACCGGCGTCGAACCCGTGAAGGTCAGCTTGTCGATGCCCGGGTGGCTCGCCATCGCGGCGCCGATCACGCTGCCGCGACCGGTCACGATGTTGACCACCCCGTCCGGAATGCCGGCTTCCTGCACCAGTTCGGCAAAGCGCAGCGTCGACAGCGACGTGAGTTCGGCCGGCTTCACGACCGTCGTGCAGCCGACCGCCAGCGCGGCCGCCAGCTTCCAGGCCATGGTCTGCAGCGGATAGTTCCACGGCACGATCGCGCCCACGACACCGATCGGCTCCTTGCGCGTATAAGCCAGATAGTTGCCCGGCAACGACGGCTCGACCGTGCGGCCGTGCAGCTTGGATGCCCAGCCGGCGAAATAGCGGAACGTGTCGACCGTGCCCTGGATGTCGATCGCGCGGGCCTGCGCGACGGACTTGCCCATGTCGATCGACTCGATCTCCGCGAGTTCGTCCGCGTGCGCCTCGATCAGGTCGGCCAGCCGGTGCAGCAGCCGCTCGCGCTCCAGCGGCTTGAGGCGGCGCCATTCGCCGTGATCGAACTGGTGGCGGGCGGCGGCGACGGCACGGTCGAGATCGGCCGGCGTCGCGAACGGAATCTGCGTGATGACGCCCTCGGTCGACGGCTCGGTGACGGCGCTGAACTGGCCGTCGCTGCCGTCCACCCACGCGCCGCCGATGAACATCTTCATCGGCTTGGCGAGAAAGTTGCGGGTCGCCTGGGAAACATCGTGACGATCGAGATATTGCGCGACTACGGCATCCATGTTGATCTTCCTTGATAGCCTGCCCGGCGCCTCTCGGCGAGGTCCCCCGGGCCGTACGGTAGTGACTTCGGGCGTCCCGCGAGACGTCGCGCCCGATTCCTGAAATGAACGTCTCAGCGGGCGCGGGCCAGGCTGCGCGCGTGGAAAATGAAACCGATGCTGTTCATCAGCAGTTGCGCGGCCAGGATCGACGTCGTGCCGGTCGGATCGTAAGCCGGCGCCACTTCCACCAGGTCCATGCCGACGATGCTTCCATGGCTGCGCTTCGCGAGCGCCTGGATGATCTCGAGCACTTCGTAGTACTGGAAACCGCCGTGGCTCGGCGTGCCGGTTCCCGGCGCGATCGACGGATCGAAGCCGTCGATGTCGATCGTGATGTAGTAGGCGCCGCGCTGCGGAATCTGCTCGAGCACGCCGTCGGTGCCGAGGCGCCGGACATCGCGCACGGACAGGATGTTGGAACCCGCGGCGCGGGCCGCGTCATAGTCGCTGCGGTTGGATGACGAGACGTTGCGGATGCCGAGCTGCGTCATGCCGGCGATATGGTCCATCTCGGAGGCCCGGCGCAGCGGGTTGCCGTGTCCGTATCGCACGCCGTGGCGTTCGTCGACGAAGTCGAGGTGCGCATCGAAATGCACGATGTGAATCGGCCCGCGGCCTTCGAACGCCTTGATCACCGGCGCATGCACCGAATGATCGCCGCCGAGCACTACCGGCATCGCCCCGCCGGCGAGAATCTTGCGCACGGCCAGTTCGATGTTCGCGTTGCTCGTGGCCATGTCGGTGTGCACGATGTCCGCATCGCCGACGTCCACCATGCGAACCTGGTCCTCGGTCAGGTAGAGCACGTCGTCTTCGTGATCGTAGGCGCCCGCGTGCCCGAACGAAAACAGCGTCGACGCCTCGCGAATGCCGCGCGGGCCGAAGCGCGCGCCCGAGCGCCACTGGGTGCCCATGTCGTTGGGCGCACCCAGGATCGCGACGTCCGCGTCGATGTTCTCCCAGTCGAGACACACCGGCGCCTTCGCAAAGGTGCAGTGACCGACGAACGGCAGGTTGAGCCTGCCCTTTTCATAGCTGTTGTTCTGCATTGTCTCCGTCTCCATCCGTATGCGGATTCGTCTTCGGGCGCACGGCCGTCCATGCGCTTGCCTTTGCGGTCACTATGGGCAAAAATTTTTTCCGGAAAAATAGCAGGCATCAGATGTCCATATCGGATATTCCGATGTGACGGACGGAGGAGAACGGAACGTGAAACAGCTGCAGGACATCGACCTGAAACTGCTCAGGATTTTCATGACCATCGTGAAATGCGGCGGTTTCTCCGCCGCGCAGGCCGCGCTGAACGTGAGCCAGTCGACCATCAGCGAGCAGATGACCAGCCTCGAAACGCGCCTCGGCGTCAAATTGTGCGAACGCGGCCGCAGCGGCTTTCGTCTGACGGAACACGGCGTCGCAACCTACGAATCCGCGCAGCGCCTCGCGCTCGCGGTGGAAGCGTTCTGCATGGACACACATGCGCTCAAGCAGCGCATCTCGGGCCGGCTTCATCTCGGCATCATCGACAACACGGTCACCGACACCGACAGCATCCTGCCGCTCGCGCTGCGCCGGTTCGTCTCGCGCGGTCACGACGTCCAGCTCGACATCTACATCGGCACGCCGGCCGAGCTCGAGGAGCGCGTGCTCGACGGGCGGCTGCACCTCGCGATCGGCCACTTCCCGCTCACCGTCGCCGGCCTGTCCTACACGCAGCTGTACGAGGAGCCCGACGGCCTCTACTGCAGCCGCTACCATCCGCTGTTCTCGACCGACGCCACCGGCGACGCGCTGATCGAGCGCGTCCGGCAAAGCCAGGTGGTCGCGCGCGCGTTCCTGCAGCAGCGCGACCTGCAATTGCTCGAGAGCGGCAGCGCGGCCGCGACCGTCGACAATGTCGAGGCACAGGCGATCCTGATCCTGACGGGCGCGTATATCGGCTTTCTGCCGCGGCACTACGCGAGACAGTGGGTCGACGCCGGCCAGATGCGCCAGCTCGCCGCGGAACAGCTCACGTCCGCGTGGCCGTTCTCGTCGATCACGCGTCGCGGCGCCGCACAGCCGACCGTGCTTCGCGCGTTCCTCGACGACCTGATGGCCCAGTCGGGCAACCGCCCCCCGCCGGCGGACAGATAGTCGATATCGGATATTCATTTCGGTCTCCACCGAAGTATCGACCGGCCGCGATCGCGGCGCGGCCTTGCTCCGCCATGCCGCGCGCCGTTTTCGGCGCGCCTGCGCCGTGCCGCGGCATCTGCCTCGCCGCATGGGCAGTCGAACGAGGTGTTGACACCGCCGCGGGCGTGCGACTAGATTGTCGCCAGCTATCGGGATGTGTCAGGAGAGACCGCCGTCCGGCGGCGCCGAAGGGGAATCGCCCCAGAAACTCTCAGGCAAAAGGACTGACGCATCGATTAGCGCTCTGGAGAGTAGGCCTCTGGTCGTCGACCAAGCCTCGCCGAAGGAGAAGCGCCCCGCCGGGGCGCGCAATCTCTCAGGCAAACGGACAGAGGGGGCATCAGGCACGCAGCCTGGAATGCCCCGGTCTCGTCCGGATGCCGACTCGTCGATCATCCTCCCGCCCGTGCACTTCCGGCTTGCGTGTGCCGCATCACTCAACGCAACCCTGTCAGGAAGAGAGCATATGAGCGAGGTCCGATACACCGAATCCCATGAATGGCTGCGCGTCGAAGACGACGGCAGCGCCACCGTCGGCATTACCGACCACGCGCAATCGCAGCTGGGCGATCTGGTTTATGTCGCACTGCCAAACGAAGGCGACGCCTTTGCCCAGTACGACGAGGCCGCCACCGTCGAATCGGTCAAGGCCGCCGGCGAGGTCAAGATGCCGGTGTCCGGCACCGTGCTGGAAGCGAACGCCGCCCTGGGCGACACGCCGAGCCTCGTCAACGATTCGGCGGAATGCGACGGCTGGTTCTTCAGGATGCGCATCGACAGCCCGGAGCAGCTGACCGGGTTGATGGACGCCGCCGCGTATCGCGCCTATATCGGCGAATGACGGAGACGGCCATGAACGCATTCGATTCCGTCGCGCAGCGCGAGTCGTTCGTCCGCCGCCACATCGGCCCCGATGCAGACGAACAGGCCGCGATGCTGGCCGTGCTCGGCGTGGACTCCGTCGACGAGCTGGTGAAGCAGGTCGTCCCCGCGGCGATCCGCAGCGATGCGCCGCTCGCCCTGCCTCCCGGCTGCACCGAAGCCGACGCGCTGGACCGGCTGGCTGCACTGGCAGGCCGCAACCAGGTGTTCCGCTCGTTCATCGGCATGGGATACCACGACACCCACACGCCGCCGGTCATTCAGCGCAACGTGCTGGAAAATCCGGCCTGGTACACGGCCTACACGCCGTACCAGCCGGAAATCTCGCAAGGCCGCCTGGAGGCGCTGCTCAACTTCCAGACCATGATCGCCGACCTGACCGGCCTCGAGATCGCCAACGCGTCGATGCTCGACGAAGGCACCGCGGCCGCCGAGGCGATGACGTTCTGCCGGCGCCTCGCCCGGTCGGACAGCCGGATCTTCTTCGTCGCACATGATTGCCATCCGCAGACGATCGAGATCGTTCGCACGCGCGCGGAGCCGCTCGGCATCGAGATCGTCGTCGGAGATCCGCGCCGCGATCTGTCCGCCACCGGCTGTTTCGCCGCGCTGCTGCAATATCCGGGCACCTTCGGCGACATCCACGATTACCGCGACGTGGTCGGCACCCTGCATGCGAACGGCGCGCTGGCCGTGGTCGCCGCCGACCTGCTCGCGCTGACCCTGCTCGCGCCGCCGGGCGAATTCGGCGCCGACGTGGCGGTCGGCACCACGCAGCGCTTCGGCGTGCCGCTGGGTTACGGCGGCCCGCACGCCGGTTATTTCGCGACGCGCGACACGTTCAAGCGCACGATGCCGGGACGACTGGTCGGCATGTCGATCGACGCGCACGGCCGCCCGGCGCTGCGCCTCGCGATGCAGACGCGCGAACAGCACATCCGGCGCGAGAAGGCCACCAGCAACATCTGCACCGCGCAAGTACTGCTCGCCAATATCGCCGGCTTCTACGCGGCCTATCACGGCCCGCACGGACTGACCGCGATCGCGCGCCGCATCCACCGCCTCACCGCGATCCTGGCCGCGGGCCTGCGCCGGCTCGGCCATGCCGTGCCAACCGAATACTGCTTCGACACCATCGCCGTCGACAGCGGCAGTCGCACCGATGCCGTGCACGCGGCGGCACGGGCCCGCCGGGTCAACCTGCGCACCATCGACGCGCGCCGGATCGGCATCTCGCTCGACGAGACGACCACGTCCGACGATATCGTCACGCTCTGGTCGATCTTCTCCGAAGGGCGCGCCGTTCCCGACTTCGCGGCCGTCGACGCCGCCACCGCCGATGCGTTGCCTGCCCCGCTGCTGCGCCGGAGCGCCTTCCTCACGCACCCGGCGTTCAACAGCCACCATTCGGAAACGCAAATGCTGCGCTACCTGCGCCGGCTCGCCGACCAGGATCTCGCGCTCGACCGCACGATGATTCCGCTCGGCAGCTGCACGATGAAGCTGAACGCCACCGTGGAAATGATACCGATCACGTGGCCGGCGTTCGCCCGGCTGCATCCGTTCGCACCGGCCGAACAGGCCGACGGCTATCGCGTGCTGGCGCGGGAACTCGAGGCAATGCTGTGCACGATCACCGGATACGACGCGGTGTCGCTGCAGCCGAATGCGGGCTCGCAAGGCGAATACGCGGGCCTGCTCGCGATCCGCGCGTATCACGCGAGCCGCGGCGAGGCACGGCGCGACATCTGCCTGATTCCGTCGTCGGCGCACGGCACGAACCCGGCATCCGCACAGATGGCCGGCATGCAGGTCGTCGTCGTCGATTGCGACGATGACGGCAACGTCGACATCGAGGACCTCGCCGCCAAGGCCGCCCGGTACGACAGCCGGCTGGCCGCGATCATGATCACCTATCCGTCGACCCACGGCGTGTTCGAGGCCCGCGTACGCGACGCCTGCGACATCGTCCATGCGCACGGCGGCCAGGTCTACATCGACGGCGCCAACATGAACGCGCTGGTCGGGCTCGCCCAGCCGGGCGCGTTCGGCGGCGACGTGTCGCACCTGAACCTGCACAAGACCTTCTGCATCCCGCACGGCGGCGGCGGCCCCGGCGTCGGCCCGATCGGCGTCAAGGCGCATCTCGCGCCGTTCCTGCCCGGGCATCGGGAGGGCAGCGTGCCGGGGATCGGTGCGGTGTCCGCGGCGCCGCTCGGCAGCGCGAGCATCCTGCCGATCACTTGGACCTACATCACGTTGATGGGGTCGCGCGGGTTGCAGCGTGCAACCGAGGTGGCGATCCTCAACGCCAACTACATCGCCGCGCGCCTCTCGCCACACTACCCGATTCTCTATACGGGGCCGAACGGCCGCGTCGCGCACGAATGCATCATCGACCTGCGGCCGTTGAAGGACAGCAGCGGCATCAGCGTCGACGACGTCGCCAAGCGCCTGATCGATTTCGGCTTCCACGCGCCGACGATGAGCTTCCCGGTCGCCGGCACGCTGATGATCGAGCCGACCGAATCGGAATCGAAGGCCGAACTCGACCGGTTCATCGACGCGATGATCGCGATCCGCGCCGAAATCGCAGCCGTGGAAACGGGCACGCTGGATGCCGAAGACAATCCGCTCAAGCACGCGCCGCACACGGCGGCCGAACTCGTGGGCGACTGGCCTCACGCGTATTCGCGCGAACAGGCCGTCTATCCGCTCGGCGTCGCGGCGACGGCAGGCGGCAAGTACTGGCCGCCGGTTTCGCGGGTCGACAACGTCTACGGCGACCGCAACCTCGTGTGTTCGTGTCCGCCGATGGAAGCGTATCGATCGTGACGCGCCGGCCGACCCACTCGTAACGACACTCAACCCTGCTTGAGCGGCCGCGCACCCGACGTGCGCGCCGCACCGATACCAGGAGAAGGAAAAATGTTCAGCAAAGACATGCGGATCGAAGGCTTCGATGACGAACTGTGGACGGCGATGGAACGCGAGCGCGTTCGCCAGGAAGACCATATCGAGCTCATCGCTTCGGAAAACTACACGAGCCCGCGCGTGCTGCAGGCGCAAGGCTCGGTGCTGACCAACAAGTATGCCGAGGGCTATCCGGGCAAGCGCTACTACGGCGGCTGTGAATTCGTCGACGTTGTCGAACAGTTGGCGATCGATCGCGCAAAGGCGCTGTTCGGTGCCGACTACGCGAACGTGCAGCCTCATTCCGGCAGCCAGGCCAATGCCGCCGTCTACATGGCACTGCTCGAGCCGCACGACACGATTCTCGGCATGAGCCTCGCGCACGGCGGTCACCTGACGCATGGCGCGCATGTGAATTTCTCGGGCAAGCTCTACCGTGCGGTGCAGTATGGCCTGAACGCGAAAACCGGCGAGATCGATTACGACCAGGTCGAGGCGCTGGCGATCGCGCACCGGCCGAAACTGATCACGGCCGGCTTCTCCGCCTATTCCCGCGTGGTGGACTGGGCGCGCTTCCGGCAGATCGCCGACGCCGTCGGCGCATACCTGTTCGTCGACATGGCTCACGTCGCGGGCCTGGTGGCGGCCGGCGCGTACCCGAATCCGCTGCCGCACGCGGACGTCGTCACCACGACGACCCACAAGACGTTGCGCGGCCCGCGCGGGGGCCTGATTCTCGCCCGGACGAACCCGGAGATCGAGAAGAAGCTCAATTCCGTCGTGTTCCCCGGCATCCAGGGCGGCCCGCTGATGCATGTCATCGCCGCCAAGGCCGTTGCGTTCAAGGAAGCGCTGTCGCCCGGGTTCCGGATCCATCAGCAGCAGGTGGTCGCGAACGCCCGGGCCATGGCCGATACGTTCGTCACACGCTGCTTCGACATCGTCTCCGGCGGAACGGACAATCACCTGTTCCTCGTCAGCCTGATCCGCCAGGGGCTGACCGGCAAGGCGGCCGATGCGGCGCTGGGCCGCGCGCACATCACCGTGAACAAGAACGCGGTGCCCGACGACCCGCAGAGCCCGTTCGTCACCAGCGGCATTCGCATCGGCACGCCTGCCGTGACGAGCCGCGGTTTCAGGGAAGCGGAAGCGCGCGCGGTGGCCGGCTGGATCTGCGACATCCTGGCCGATATCGAGAACCCGTCGGTCATCGACCGCGTTCGGCGACACGTCGCCGAACTGTGCGGCGCATTCCCGGTATACGGCAAGTAACGGCCGCTCGGGCCATTGCCTGACCGTTCTTCGGGAGCGACTTCGACGTCGCTCCGGAGAACGGGACACGCCTCCGGATACGGGATCGTTCCAGTCGTTCATTCCGTACTCCGAAGCTGTGCCGCGCGCGATCTCCTAAAATCCTGTTGATCCGGAACAACGATGACGAACCCACTTTCTCGTACTCCACTTCACGACCTTCACGTCGAGCTCGGCGCGAAGATGGTTCCGTTCGCCGGGTACGAAATGCCCGTCCAGTACCCGCTCGGCATACTCAAAGAGCATCTTCATACGCGCGAGCAGGCCGGGCTGTTCGATGTCTCGCACATGGGACAGGTGCTGCTGTCGGGCCCGGATGCCGCCGCCGCGCTCGAAACGCTGGTGCCGGTCGACGTGATCGACCTCCCGCCGGGCATGCAGCGCTACGCGTTGTTCACGAACGAGCAAGGCGGCATTCTCGACGACCTGATGATCACCCGCCTCGGCGACGCCGAGCTGATCGCGGTCGTCAACGCCGCGTGCAAGGACCGCGACCTCCGCCATCTGAGGGAACGGATCGGCCACCGCTGTAACGTCGTCGAGCTGGCCGACCGCGCGCTGCTCGCCCTGCAAGGGCCGGCCGCCGCGTCGATTCTGGCGCGCCTGGCGCCCCGCCTGGCCGAACTGGTCTTCATGCAAAGCACGCGTGTCGAGCTGGCCGGCGCGGCGTGCATGGTCAGCCGCTCCGGCTACACCGGCGAGGACGGCTACGAGATCTCCGTGCCGGCCGATCGGGCGGAAGCGCTCGCACGCCTGCTGCTGGCCGACCCTGCCGTCGAGCCGATTGGTCTCGGCGCGCGCGATTCGCTGCGTCTCGAAGCCGGCCTGTGCCTGTACGGCCACGACATCGACACCGGCACCACGCCGATCGAAGGCGGGCTGCTGTGGGCCCTCTCGAAAGTGCGACGCCCTGGCGGTGCACGCGCCGGCGGCTATCCCGGCGCGGATGTCGTCGCGCGGCAGATCGCCGAGGGCGTGAAAAGAAGACGCGTCGGCTTCGTCGTGAAAGACCGGGTGCCGGTGCGCGAGGGCGCCGACATCGTCGACGCCGACGGGCGCTCGATCGGCACGGTGACGAGCGGCGGCTTCGGTCCGACGTACGGCGGCCCGGTGGCCATCGGCCATGTCGCGGCCGAATTCGCGACACCGGGCACGGCACTGCATGCGATCGTCCGCGGCAAACCGGTTCCGATGGAAGTCGCGAGAACCCCGTTCGTCGCGCAACGCTACTACCGCGGGTAAGCCATGGCGAACACGAATACCCGCAGCACGCCGATGGCCGCCGGAACCCGGCTCTCCGCCGCCGAAAAAATGGCTCGCATCCCCGTGAGGATCGTCGCGACCGAACCGGCCGACATGCCGCGCAAGCCTGAATGGATTCGTGCCGCCTTTCCCGGCTCGCGCGAGGTGATGGCGCTCAAGAAGGTCCTGCGCGAGCAGAAGCTGCATACGGTATGCGAGGAAGCCGGTTGCCCGAATCTCGGCGAGTGCTTCGCTCACGGCACGGCGACCTTCATGATCATGGGCGCCATCTGTACACGGCGTTGTCCGTTCTGCGATGTCGGGCACGGCCGCCCGCTTCCGCTCGATCCGGACGAGCCGGCACGACTCGCCGAAACGATCGCAGCGATGAAGCTCAAGTACGTGGTGATCACGTCGGTCGATCGCGACGACCTGCGCGACGGCGGCGCCGCACACTTTGCGGCCTGCATCGGCGCCGCACGCGGGATCGACCCGGCACTCCGGATCGAGGCGCTGACGCCGGATTTTCGCGGCAGGCACGAGGTCGCGCTGAACCTGCTCGCGGCGTCCCCGCCGGACGTGTTCAACCATAATCTGGAAACCGTGCCGCGCTTGTATCGCGAGGCGCGGCCGGGCGCCGACTACCGGCACTCGCTGGGCCTGCTGCAGGCATTCAGGTCCGCGGCGCCGAACGTGCCGACCAAGTCGGGCCTGATGCTGGGCCTCGGCGAAGAGATCGACGAGGTCGAACAGGTGATGCGCGACTTGCGCGCGCATGGTGTCGACATGCTGACCCTCGGCCAGTATCTGCAGCCGACCCGCCACCACCTGCCCGTGAAGCGCTTCGTTCCACCCGCGGAATTCGCGCAGTTGCGGCAGCGCGCGCTTGCGCTCGGGTTCAGCCAGGTCGCATCGGGGCCGATGGTGCGCTCGTCCTATCACGCCGACCTGCAGGCGAAAGGCGAAACGGTCGAATGACGGCGGGTTCGGCGAAGCGCGCGTGACGCGCTTCGCCGATGCGGCGGTATGGCCCCGGACCAGACCGCCTGCGTCCTCCCGGCGCGCGTTACGCGACGCGCTCGATCGCGATCGCCGTCGCCTCGCCGC
Organism: Burkholderia sp. BCC1996; assembly: GCF_905339955.1. NCBI lineage: Bacteria > Pseudomonadati > Pseudomonadota > Betaproteobacteria > Burkholderiales > Burkholderiaceae > Burkholderia > Burkholderia sp. BCC1996. The sequence continues at coordinate 5,517 of NZ_CAJPHM010000041.1, read as the reverse complement.
CGCCGATGCACAGCGATGCGACGCCGCGCTTGAGCCCATACGCTTCGAGCGCGGCCAGCAGCGTCACCATCACGCGTGCGCCCGATGCGCCGATCGGATGGCCGAGCGCGCACGCGCCGCCGTGCACGTTCACCTTGTCGTGCGACAGGTCGAGATCGCGCATCGCGGCCATCGCAACCACCGCGAACGCTTCGTTGATCTCGAACAGGTCGACGTCGCGCAGGTTCCAGCCGGTTTTCTCCGACAGCTTGCGGATCGCGCCGATCGGCGCCGTCGCGAACAGCCCCGGCTTGTTCGCGTAGGTCGAATGCCCGACGATCACCGCCTTCGGCGCGAGGCCGAGCCGGTCCGCTTCCGAGCGGCGCATCATCACGAGCGCGGCCGCACCGTCGGAAATCGACGACGAATTGGCGGCCGTCACCGTGCCGCCTTCGCGGAACGCCGGCTTGAGCGTCGGAATCTTGTCGAGCTTCGCTTTGCCCGGCTGCTCGTCGATCGACACGACGGCTTCCGTCTTGCCGGCCTTCACCGTCACCGGCGCGATCTCCGACACGAAGCGCCCTTCCGCGATCGCGCGTTGCGCGCGCGTCAGCGACGCGATCGCGAACGCGTCCTGCTCCTCGCGCGTGAACTGGTAGGCCTGCGCGCAATCCTCCGCGAACGTGCCCATCAGCCGGCCCTTGTCGTACGCATCCTCGAGACCGTCGAGGAACATGTGGTCGAGCACCTGGCCGTGCCCCATGCGCATTCCCGCGCGCGCCTTCGGCAGCAGGTACGGCGCATTCGTCATGCTCTCCATCCCGCCCGCGACCGCCACGTCCGCCGATCCGGCCAGCAGCAGGTCGTGCGCGAACATCGCGGCCTTCATCCCGGAGCCGCACATCTTGTTGACCGTGGTCGCGCCGGTACCCAGCGGCAAGCCGGCCTTCAGCGCGGCCTGCCGCGCCGGCGCCTGACCCTGGCCGGCCGGCAGCACGCAGCCGAACACGATTTCATCGATGCGCTCCGCGGGCACGTTCGCGCGCTCGAGCGCCGCGCGGATCGCCACCGCGCCGAGCTCGCTCGCGCTGGCCGCGGCCAGGTCGCCCTGAAAACCACCCATCGGCGTGCGTGCCGCGCCGACGATTACGATCGGATCCTGTGTCGTCATGATTGCATTCCTCCAGTGTCAGCGCGGTGCCATGCGCAGTGCGCCATCGAGACGGATGACTTCGCCGTTCAGCATCGTATTCTCGGCGACGTGGCGCACCAGCGCCGCGAATTCGTCGGGGCGGCCGAGCCGCGGCGGGAAGGGCACGCTCTTGCCGAGCGCGTCCTGCACGTCCTGCGGCATGCCGGCCATCATCGGCGTCGCGAAGATGCCCGGCGCGATCGTCACCACGCGAATGCCGAACCGCGCGAGCTCGCGCGCGATCGGCAGCGTCATGCCCACCACGCCGCTCTTCGATGCCGCATACGCGGCCTGCCCGATCTGTCCGTCGAACGCCGCGACCGACGCGGTGTTGACGATCACGCCACGCTCGCCTTCCGCGTCGGCGTCCTGTTTCGACATCGCATCCGCCGCCAGCCGGATCATATTGAACGTGCCGACCAGGTTGATCGATACCGCACGCGCGAAGCGCTCGAGCGAATGCGGGCCTTCGCGGCCGACCACCTTCTCGCCCGGTGCGACGCCCGCGCAATTCACGAGCGCATCGATGCGGCCGAACGCGGCGCGCGCGGCGGCAACGGCGGCCTGCCCGTCGGCTTCGCTCGTCACGTCGGTCTTCACGAAGCGTGCGGATGTGCCGAGTTCGTGCGCGAGGCTCGCGCCGGCGTCTTCATTGACGTCCAGCAGCACGGCGTTGCCGCCTTCGGCGACCACCATGCGCGCCACCGCGGCACCGAGGCCCGAACCGGCGCCCGTAATCAGAAAAACGCGATCCTTGATGTTCATTCGCAGTCCGTAGTCAGTATTCGATAGTCAGGATTGAGCGACCTTCTCAGCTTCCATCTTGCGCAGCACGAAGCGCTGGATCTTGCCGCTCGGGGTTTTCGGCAGCGCGTCGACGAACTCGATCGCGCGCGGATAGGCGTGGGCCGACAGCCGTCGCTTCACGTGCTGGCTGAGTTCGTCGGCCAGCGCCGGCGTGCCGTCGAAGCCCTTCGACAGCACGACGAACGCCTTGACGATCTCCGTGCGCTCCGGGTCCGGCACACCGATCACCGCGGCCTCGCTGACGGCCGGATGCTCGATCAACGCGCTTTCCACGTCGAACGGGCCGATCCGGTAGCCGGACGACGTGATCACGTCGTCCGCGCGGCCGATGAAGCTCACGGTGCCGTCCGCCTCGAGCTCGACGTTGTCGCCGGTCCGGTAGTAGCCGCCCGCGATGGCCGGCGTGTCCTGCTGCCAGTAGCCGGAGAACCACAGCAGCGGCGAGCGCGCGATGTCGATCGCGAGGTTGCCGGGCTCGCCGGGGCCGAGTTCGCGACCGGTGTCGTCGAGCACCGCGACGCGATAGCCGGGCATCGCGAGGCCGGCCGAACCGGCATGGACGACGTGCGCGAGCCCGTGATGATTGTTCACGACCATGCCGAGCTCGGTCTGGCCGTAGTGATCGTAGATCGGCGCACCGAGCGCCGCGTGGAACCACCGCACGACTTCCGGATTCAGCGGTTCGCCCGCGCTGCTGACGACCCGCAGCTGCCCTTTCAGGCGCGATGCCGCTTCCGTGCCGGCCGCCATCAGCATCCGGTACGCGGTCGGCGAACCGGCGAGGCTCGTGATGCCGAGCCGTTCGATCACGTCGTAGGTGCTGTCGACCGTGAAGCCGCCCTCGTACAGCGTCGTGGCGTGGCCGAGCAGCAGCGGGCCCGTGATCGCGTAGTAGAGGCCGTATGCCCAGCCCGGATCGGCGATGTTCCAGAAACGATCGCCGGCGCGCAGGTCCACCGCGTCGCGCATGTATGCGCCGAACGCGAGCAGCGCGCGCAGCGGCACCGGCACGCCCTTCGGCAGGCCCGTCGTGCCCGACGTCGACATCATCATGAACAGGTCGGTGCCCTTGCGCGGCACCGGTTCGAATAGCGCGGACTGTGCGTCGAGCGCCGCACGGAAATCGATGTCGCGCGCCGGCAGCGCGTCGCCCGCCTCGCGCACCGTCGCGACCCGCGGGCAATCCACGATCTCGTCGAGCTTCGCGCGATTCGCGATGTTGGTGACGACCAGACGCGCATCGCTCATGCGCAGCCGGTGCTCGATCGCCTTCGGTCCGAACGCGGTGAAGAGCGGCTGATAGACGGCGCCTGCGCGCCACGTGCCGAGGATCGTCGCGACGAGTTCGGGCGTGCGCGGCAACAGGCCGGCGACCACGTCGCCCGGCTTCACGCCCTCCTCGACCAGCAGGTTCGCGACCCGCGCCGACAGCGCCTGCATCTGCGCGAACGTGAAGCTGCGGTGCCGGCCGCCGACGTCGATCCAGTCGAGCGCGATCGCATCCGGATCCGCCGCCGCATGCCGGTCGCAGCATTCCACGCAGGCGTTCAGGCCCTGCTCCAGGTCGCCGTGCAGCTGTGCGGCGGCAGTCTCGATACGGAAGCCGGCCACGGCGTCGGCGTAGGCCGGCACCACCCGGGCGGTTGCTCCATCACGCATGCGTGTCTCCTGTTCGTTATGACCGCCGGCGAACCGGGGGTATATCGATGATGGTAGACAGCCGTCACATTGCAATCAATGACAAACAGAATCTAGAATCGTGATCGCTTTTGCCATGTCTGGAGGGCATGAAAAAATGGGGCCACAGATGATCTCGCCGGGTTTCGTCGAGGATGCGCTCGAGAGCCTGCGCCGGCGGCGGATGTCGACCGAGGCCGTGCTGCATGCCGCCGGCCTGCCGGCCGCCGTGCGCGAGCCCGTCACGCCGCAGCAGTACGGCCGGTTGTGGCTGGCGATCGCCAGCGCGATCGATGACGAATTCTTCGGGCTCGCGGCCCGCCCGATGCGGCGCGGCAGCTTCACGCTGCTGTGCCATGCCGTGCTGCACGCGGGCACGCTCGAGAAGGCGCTGCGGCGTGCGCTGCAGTTCCTGCGTGTCGTGCTCGACGAACCGCACGGCGAGCTCGTGGTCGCCGACGGCCAGGCGCAGATCGTCCTCACGCAGGCAGGCGCACCGTATTCGGCGTTCGCTTACCGGACGTTCTGGCTGATCCTGCTCGGCGTCGCCTGCTGGCTGATCGGCCGGCGCATTCCGCTGCAGCGCATCGATTTCGCGTGCCCGAGCCCCGACCAGCGCGCTGACTACCACCAGTTCTTCGGTGTGCCCGTGCATTTCGACCGTCCCGACAGCCGGCTCGCGTTCAACGCCACGTACCTCGCGCTGCCGACGATCCGCTCCGCGCAGGCGCTGAAGACCTTCCTGCGCGGCGCGCCCGGCAACCTGCTCGTGCGCTATCGACACGACACCGGCTGGGTGGCGAAGACGCGCGCACGCCTGAAGGCGCTGCCAGCCAGCGAGTGGCCGGACTTCGACACGCTGGCCGTGCGCCTCGGCACGACGCCCGCGACGCTGCGGCGACGCCTGCGCAGCGAGGGGCAGAGCTTCGCGTCGATCAAGGACGAACTGCGCGGCGCGCTGGCCCAGTCGCTGCTGCGCGGACACACGCTCAGCGTCGCGGAAATCGCGGCGGAACTCGGTTTTACCGAGCCCAGCGCGTTTCATCGTGCGTTCCGGAAATGGACGGGGACGAGCCCGGGGGCGTTTCGGCGGGAAGTCAACGGGGCGCAGGCGGAGCATTGAATTGCGGCGCGGGCGCCACGCTCGGTGCGAGCGCGCTGACGGGTGCGGCCGTCATGCAAGGTATGGAAGAACCGTGTTCCTCTGCTTGAGGCGGCGATTGTTGCTCGTTCGACGGCCATGCAGTCGATTCGGCTGCGAACCCGCAACCACCGTACCGTTTGTCGGCACCGCGGCACGCCCGCCGACCATCCGTGGAATCCTGATCCTTCGAACTGATGCGAGGCCCCGATATGGATACCGTTCGTGCAGTCATCGAACCCTATGAAACCGCACTTCGAGCGGCAATGCTCGCCAACGGCGTCGACGCACTGGACACGTTGCTGGATGACGAGTTGGTCTTCACCGTTCCGAGTGGGCAGGTCATCTCGAAGCACGACGATCTGACCGCCCATCGCGCGAAACTGCTGCGTCTCGACACACTCGATATTCGGGAAACGCAGGCAAAAGCGATCGGCGAGATGATCCTCACCACGACGAAGGCCATGCTTGCCGGTTGTTTCGACGGCACCGCATTCAACGGCACGTTCGCCTACACGCGCCTGTGGCGCCGATCGGGCAGCGGCTGGCGTGTCGTCGCAGGACATGGATCGCAGATCGGTTGAACTGCGACATGCCTGCAAATCGGCAAACTGCAGGACTCCGGGATCCGATCTGATCGATCGGCCGTCCTGACATTCGCTGAGATCGCGCATTTCTGCGCTGCAAATGCAAAAACCCCCGCCTTTCGGGCGGGGGTTCT
>NZ_CAJPHM010000040.1:0-48016 GCF_905339955.1 Burkholderia sp. BCC1996 | reverse complement strand
CGACACGCCGATCGCGGTGATCAGCGGGGCGAGACGCGGCGCGCGGCGCAGCGGCCGGTACGCGACCCGCTCGATCGTGTAGCCCACGCACGCGCAGACGACCGCGGCGATGCCAAGGCCGATCGTCAGCGTCGCGACGTTGCCGAGTCCGGGAAAGTGGTTCTGCAGCACGGTGATCGCCGACAGGGCGACCATCGCGCCGATCATCAGCACGTCGCCGTGCGCGAAGTTGATGATGCCGAGAATGCCGTACACCATCGTGTAACCCAACGCGATGATGGCGTACACACTGCCGAGCACCAGCCCGTTCAGAATTTGTTGGACAAAAATGTCCATGTCACTCCCAAGAGTTGATTACTATTGGATCGGCATGCGAGAACGCCGATTACTCGTCGTTCTCGCTCGAAGTATCACTGCGTCGGACTGAGGTTATCGCCCGACACTTTGTACACGGTCACCGGCGCATCAATCCATTCACCGTTCTTGTCGAACGCGACCTTTCCGACCAGCGTCGAGAACTGGATTTGCTTGAGCATCGGAACGAACTTTTCGGGGTCCGTCGAATTCGCCGCCTTCATCGCCTGCGCGACCACCATCGTGGCCGAATAGAATGCCGGCGAGTAAACATCGTTCTTCACACCGAATTGCTTTTCATACCGCGCCGCGAATTCCGGACCACCGGGCAACGTCGCGAGCGGTGCGCCGCCTTCGGCGCAATACCCCCGCCCATTCAGCGTTCCGGCAGCCAGCTTCGGCATATCGACCGAGCAGATCCCGTCCCCGCCTAGCACCGGAACCGCAAGACCCAACTGCTTGGACTGTCGCCCGATGGCGGCTGCCTGCGCGTAGTACCCGCCGTAGAAGATCGCGTCCGGACGTTGAGCCTTGATGTGCGTCAGAATCGCGTTGAAGTCCGTTGCCTTGTCGTTGGAATATTCCCTGGCGACGACGTCGATACCGTTCTTCTTCGCCGTCGCGGCAAACACGTCAGCTACGCCTGATCCGTATGCCGTGCGATCGTCGATCACCGCCACGCGTTTTGCATGCAATACCTTTGCCGCATATTCGGCCATGCGTGCGCCCATCACATTGTCATTGGCCGCGAGCCGGAAGACATACGGAAAGCTCTGCTGCGTGATCGCAGGATTTGAAGCGGCGCCGGTAATCATCGGAACACGCGCATTGTTGTAGATGCGGGACGCTGGAATGGTCACGCCGGAGTTGTAGTGGCCGATGACCGCCTTCACACCCGAATCGACGAGCTTCTGAGCGACAGAGACGCCCGTTTTGGGATCTGCAGCATCGTCCTCGGACAGCATTTCGAACTTGATGGATTGACCGTCGACGACGATCGGCGTCCGATTCAGCTCTTCAATCGCCAGCCGCACGCCTCGCTCATCGTCCTTGCCGAAATTCGATTGGCCGCCCGTCAACGGGCCCGCGACACCGATCCTGACAGTCTGATCCGCATGCGCGGCAGAAATCAATGCGGGGCTGATTCCCCCGAGCAACAGGGTGGCGATGGTGAGTTTGTGACAGTACTTCATGTGAAACCTCCGTGGCGTGGGCAAATTGGGTAGTCGACATGGTTGCAGCGTCAGGAGCGCGGGCACGAGATGGCCGATTGCGCTTGACGTGGGATAGTCAGTCCCGCCAGTGCGGTTGTGCAGATTCCAGAAGCCGCTTGAGCGAGCGAAAATGAAGTCGTGCATATTCATCTCGATCACGGTCGAATTCACGAGAAGTCCGACGAGCCAGTTCGTCGCTCACGCGCTTAAGCGGACGCCCGCTCGACATCGCGAGGATTTGGATCTGGGCGGCTCGTTCGAGGTAGTAGAGATCGTCGAGTGCCGCGGCAATCGAAGGGCCCGTGACTATCACGCCGTGGTGCTCGAGCATCAGGACACGCCTGGAAGACAACGCGGCGGCAATCCGGTCTCCTTCCTGTTCGCTGAGTGCAAGTCCTCCGTATTCCGAATGATCACGGTCGTAGGCAATGCGATCGAAAAAGCGAAGGCTGTTCTGATGGCACATTTCGAGGCGAAAGCCGTCGAGCGTCGTCAGTGCCGTGGCATAAGGCATGTGCGTATGAAGTACGCATGCGGCATCAGGCGAGGCGCGATGAACTCGGGAATGGATGTTAAGCGCGGTTTTCTCGACTCGTCCGACTCCGTCGATTACCGAGCCGGCGGAATCGACGAGCAGCAAATCAGCCGGTCGGATCTCTTCGAAGCTGAGTCCGAACGGATTGATCAGATACGTTTCCCGACTGCCCGGGAGCAAGAGACTGAAATGGTTGCATGTGCCCTCGTGGAAGCCGAGGCGCGCGGCGATGCGAAATGCCGCGGCCAGATCGTCGCGAGCATTCGCGAGCTCATCGGTCTTCGATCCAGGAAAAAAATCGGTGGCGTGTGCCATGGGGTCGTCCAGTGCAAGTATGCGTATGCGATTCCCCTTCAATGTAGTGAATCAAACCTGCACGGATACATGTACACTTTAAAATGAGGGTGACTAACTGTATTGGGTTCGTCGCCTGTACGGTTATATGGGCCGGTATTTTTGATGTGATAGGTGCGGCGATGAAACCGATACTGACGCTCGATCCCCAGGGGGAATCGTCCCTGGTTCAACAGATCGTGGCCGGGCTGACGGCAACGGTGAACGAAAGAACCTGGCGGTCCGGGGCCAAGGTTCCGAGCATCCGCGTATTCGCCGAAGCACATGGCGTGTCGACATTTACGGTCGTCGAAGCATACGATCGCCTGGTGGCGCAAGGCGTCTTGATGGCACGGCGTGGATCCGGCTTTTATGTCGCGGATCGAAGCCGTAGCGAGATACCTCCGACCATCGAGAAACTCAACGAGGAATTCACGAATGGATGGTCGCTGCGTAACGTTCTGGAGGGAACGGAAGGCACGATTCACGCAGGCTCGGGATGGATTCCAGAGGCATGGTTCGACGCGGACGGCCTTGGGCGGGCGCTAAGACAGGTAGCGGCGCAGCCGCGATCGCTATTGGGGTACGGGCACGCAAAGGGGTATGAGCCGTTGCGTGAGCAAATCGTGCGGCAACTTGCGGAACACGAGATCGAGGCAAGTTCCACGGGCATCGTCACTACGCTGGGCGCAAACCAGGCGCTGGACCTCGCCATTCGTCACCTTACGCGCGAGGGCGATACCGTGCTGGTAGACGAGCCCTGCTACAGCGATCTGCTCGTTGCATTGCGATTGCGCAGGATCAAGGCAGTCGGGATTCCGATGACACCCACCGGTCCGGACGTCGTTTCGATGGAGCAGGCGTTCGAGACTCATCGCCCCAAAGTGTTCTTCACCAATACGCGGTTGCATAATCCGACCGGTGCGAGCTACAGCTCGGCATCGGCATTCAAGGTCCTGAAGCTTGCCGAGCGCTACGACTGCATCATCGTCGAGGACGACGTCTCTGCCGGTCTGGTGTCCGGAAATTCAGTCGCGCTCGCGTCCATGGATCAATTGAAACGAGTGGTCTATGTCGGCAGCTTTTCAAAGACCATCGGTGCCGGCCTGCGCGTGGGATTCGTGGCCGCGGAGCCCGCGCTTCTCGAGGGTTTGCTTTACCAGAAGCTGGTGTCCGGAATGTCGACGCCGACGATCACGGAGCAACTGGCACATGCAGTGCTGTCCGAAGGACACTTCAGGAAGCAGGCCGAGCAATTGCGCGATCGTCTCGCTACCGCGCAGGAACGGACCTGTCGCCGGCTTGAATCGATCGGTTTTGAAGTGTTCTGCGAACCTCGATCCGGAATGTTCGTATGGGCACGTCCCGCGGGAATCAATTGCGATTCGGCCGAACTCGCTGTACGTGCTGTCGACCACAAGATTCTTCTGGCGCCAGGCAATCTTTTCTACGCCACCAATCCAACCAGTAGTTGGCTGCGATTCAATGTTGCGCACTGCAACTTCGATCGTCTTTATGCGTTTCTGGCGCATGCCATTGCACACTGACCCGGTCTCGTCACCAAGCCGCCAGGGAATCGGCGTCGCGCAACGAACCGGTGATCTCTCGAACCCGCTCGAGTCGGTACGCGCATGAGCTAGCGTCCACGCCGTGCGCGGATTTAACTGTGCAGGCAACAAGGCCTCTACAGTTATCTAGCGATCCACCGCAGTGTGCATGTATCTGTTCAGCTCGATTGCATAAATTGACGGACAACACGTCGCCCATGATTTCGATGCGGCGGTAACTCCGATCAATTTTCAGCATGAAAAAGATACGAAATTACAAAGCACTCCTCTCGAATGGCGTCGTTTCGTCACGGCGGATCGTACTCGATATCGCGGACCGGACACTCGACAGGCTCGACAGCTACCAGCGCATTCGAAGCATCATGCGCATGGAAGGTAGCGTACTGCATATCGGAACGCGCTCGTGGGATCTTTCGCGCAAGCGAAACGTCTATCTGGTCGGCGCCGGCAAGGCTTGCAACCACATGGCAATGGCAGTCGACCATGTATTGGGTGACCACTTGACGCACGGTATTGCCATCGTGAAAATCCGGGAAGAATCGGACCGTTTCAACAAGACCGAGGTGTTCGTCGGCGGCCATCCCCTCCCGAACGAAGAAGGCCATCGGGCATCGAAGCAAATCATCGAACTCGTCGATCAGGCCGGACCAGACGACTTGTTCATCGCGGTGATCAGCGGCGGAAGTTCGGCGCTCATGTCCTGTCCGATCGAAGGCATCAGCCTGCAGGACGAGATCGATACCACGGACGTGCTGCTTAAATCCGGTGCAGGCATTTACGAGATCAATGCCGTGCGCCGGCACATCTCGGCCTTGAACGGCGGGATGTTGGCGCAGCGCATCCAGCGCACGGGTGCCGAACTGATCGGCTTCGGCATCAGCGACGCGGTCGGATCGCCTGCCACGGGCGACATTTCAGTGCCCTACGCAGCCTACAAAAGCACGCCGATCGGTCCCGACATGACGACCCTGGACGACGCTCGCGCCACGATCATCAATCGCAACGTGGCCGATCGCCTGCCCAAGAGCGTTGTCGACTATCTGATGAACGCAGGCCCCGACGCGGAGACCCCGAAGGCCTTTCCGGACAATACCTACTTCCTGCTCAACACGCTGCCCGACTCCTGCATTTACGCCAAGGCAGTCTGCGAGGAGATGGGTATCCCCGCAATGATCGTGTCGTCGTTCCTTGAAGGAGAAAGTCGCGACGCCGGCACCTTCTTCGCGTCGATGGCGCGCGAAATCCAGACGTACGGCAACCCGATCAAGCCCCCTTGCGTGCTTCTCAGCTCCGGTGAGGTGACGACGCTTATCGACGATAACAGCGTGATCAAGGGGCACGGCGGGCCTGGCCAGGAAATGGCCGCAAGTTTCGCTATCGCGGCGGCCAAAACCACGGGTGCCTGCCTGCTGTCGATCGACAGCGAAGGCACGGACGGCACGGCGACGGTGGCGGGAGGCATGACGGACTCGACCAGCTTCACCGCGGCTGCCGTAAAGGGAGTCAACCTCTATCAGGCACTGCGCGAGCACAGCTGCTTCGAAGCACTCGAGTCGATCGACTCCGCCGTTTTCACCGGCAACACCGGTACCAACCTGTGTGACTTGAACATCCTTTATGTTCCTGAACCGAACGGGAGCAAGTGACATGGAAGACAAGATCACATCCGTTCGGGCACTTCAGATCATCGATTGCAAGTGCCGGCCCGCAGTCGAAGTCGAGGTGCGCACCGAAAGCGGTGCGGTTGGTCGAGGTGCGGCACCCACCGGCACTTCCGTCGGGATGCACGAATCGTTCGTCCTGCGGGACGGCGATCCAGCGACCTACGACGGGCTCAGTGTTCATAACGCCGTCGACAACGCGGTCAATGTAATTGGTCCGGCGCTGATCGGCATGAACGTGTTTGATCAGCGAGCGATCGACGAAAATATGATCGCGCTCGATGGCACACCCAATAAGTCCCGCCTCGGCGGAAACACGATTTACTCGGTATCCATCGCGGCATTCCGCACGGCGGCGAATGCCCGATCGATTCCGCTGTACGCTCACATCGCCGGCCGCGACATCAGGACCGTGCCGGTCCCATGCTTCAACGTGATCAACGGCGGACGATACGATGGGCTCACCCAGCCGTTCAACGAGTTCCTGATCGTGCCGTACGGCACTGACAGTGTCGACTTCGCCATCGAAATGGCGGTGGCCGTGTTTCAGAAGCTTGGCCATGTACTGACCGAATATCTGGGCCACAAACCTCAAGTCGCCAGTTCCTATGGCTACGTCGCCCCTTCGGATGACCCGGAAGTCGTGTTGACGCTGATGCAAAAGGCCATCGATGCCTGTGGCTATACAGGCCGGATCGCGTTTGCGCTCGATTGCGCGTCAAGCGAGATGTACGACAAGGAAACCCGCACGTATCTGCTGAAAGGCAAACGGGTGTCCACCTCCGAACTCATTGCCTATGCCCGCTTCCTGACCGAGAAATTCAATTTGGTCTTCATCGAGGATTTGCTCGATGAAAACGACTGGGAAGGTTACAGCACGGCGGTTCGAGAAATTCGACGATCGATCATTCTGGGCGACGATCTCACGGTCACCAGTCTCCCGTTACTTGAGCGGGCTTTCGAGACTCGTGCCGTGGACGGGTTCGTGTTGAAGCCGAACCAGGTCGGAACGATCACGGAGGCGATGGACGCCTATCGATTTGCGCTGCAACACGGAATGATCGCGGTGCCCTCGGGCCGCTCCGGTGGTGTCGTGGATGACGTCGTGATGGATTTTTCGGTCGGCCTCGAAGTTCCGCTCCAGAAGAATGGCGCCCCCCGTTCCGGCGAGCGGATCGAAAAGCTCAACTTTCTGTTGCGGGCAAATGCGCGAAGCCCGGGTTGCCGCCTCTACGACATTTCACCACTTCTCCGATTCTGACCACTGAGTCGGGATCGACGCTTGACACCCAACATCTTCCTTTTTCGACGAGGTCTGCACCATGTATCCCAAAATCGACTTTCTGTACCTTTCCGAGCCGGACATGATCGCAGCTGGCGTGCTGGATGCCGCGCGCTGCGTGTCCGTATGCGAAGAGACATTCGGACTCCTCGGCAGAGGCGACTATCTGATGGGTGGCGCCAATCACAATAACCACGGAATGAACATCGTCTTCCCGAAAGAGACGAAGTTCCCGAACATGCCGGTTGCCGGTCCGGACCGCCGCTTTGCTGCAATGCCCGGTTATCTGGGCGGTCGCTTCGACGTGTGCGGCAACAAATGGTACGGATCGAATCACGCCAATGCCGAGAAAGGCCTGCCGCGCTCGATCTTGACCATGATGCTCAATGACAAGGACACAGGCGCGCCGCTGGCGCTGATGTCGGCGAACTTGTTGAGCGCGGCCCGAACCGGAGCCGTGCCGGGAGTGGCGGCAAAGTATCTAGCCAACCAAGATGCGAGAAGTATGTCTGTTATCGGTTGCGGCCCGATCAACAAGGCGTGCTTCACCGCGATCATGACCCAGCTCGGCTCGATCCAGCACGTCGTCTGTTTCGACGTCTTCCTCGACAAGGCGAACGAGTTCGCCGGTTGGGTTCAGCAAACGTACGGGATTTCCGCCACCGGTACCGATGAGGCCGAGAAAGGCTTCCGTGATGCAGATGTCATCACCGTGGCAGCGTCGCGTCTGAAGCCGCTTTATTTCAAGGACGAATGGATCAAGGAGGGCGCGACCATTCTCGTCTCGGGCCCGTTCAATACCGACGAGTCGTTCCTGACCGGCGCCAGGATCGTATACGACCATACCCCGCTGCAGGAAGCCTATGTCGAGGACGCAATCGCATCGGGCAATAAGGAAAGCTACTACAGCAGCGTCATTGGCGGCCCGTTCTTCCGTCTGATCGATGCAGGCAAGCTGCCCGCCCTGCCTGACTCGACCAGCCTCGGTCATGTCGTGAATGGCGACAAGCCGGGCCGGGAGAGCACGAAGGAGCGTGTCATCTTCATAGCATGCGGGATGGCGGTTTTCGACATCAGCTGGGGGACGGAGCTCTATAACAACGCGCGGGAAAGGAAGATCGGCACGCCCCTCAATTTGTGGGAAAAGCCGGCTCTCTGATCGGGTCGCCGTGAATCGCGCTCCCGGCAATTGAGCCGCCTGGATCCCCCTGGAAAGTGCCGAGCGCCAGTGTCGGGGCTTTCCTGAGCCTTCGGCCATAGGCCGAAGGCTCATGCCGGGCGAATGCTGGCGAGCGTCGAGGTTTGGGACCGCTTGCACCAAGTACTCTTGGCAAAGCTGCGTGCAGCGGACCGCCTCGATTGGTCACGTTGATCTGAGTAACCGTGTTGAATGACAAGCTGTGAGAGGTTGATTTTGAGCATTCAGGTGTTAGCCACCCCTCGTCATTTACATCGCTCGCGACGCACTTTTTCCACTTCGACGCAATGATAAGTTTGCGCACTTCATTGAATTTCAGAATAAAAACCTCAGGACCAGCGTGAATTCGCGAATACGACGAAAATTCCACATTGATATGAATTTTTATTCAAAGACAACTTATTGAGACTGCGGACATCTTTTTTGAGAGACAACAAACAACAAATACCCGCGCACCACCCTCCCCCCTCCCCCGTACCGGCAACCACCAGGCAAACTGTACCGGTACTGTACAGAAAACCGTCGCTACACTGACTCCATCCCAGTCCCGAACACGAATGGAGAATCCGCGATGGACTTCCTCACCCTCAGCGCATTGCCCGCCGGCATGCTGTTCGCGCTCGTCACGTCGATCACGCCCGGCCCGAACAACACGATGCTGCTCGCGTCCGGCGTCAATTTCGGTTTCCGCCGCACGATGCCGCACCTGTTCGGCATCAGCATCGGCGTCGCGATCCTGATGCTGTGCGTCGGCTTCGGTCTCGGCGAAGCATTCCGCCGCGTGCCGGTCCTGTACACGATCCTCGAAGTCGCGAGCGTCGCGTACCTGCTGTACCTCGCCTGGCGCATCGGCACGTCCGGCGAAGTGAAGGCGCAAGGCGCCAAGCCGCGGCCGATGACGTTCCTCGAAGCCGCCGCGTTCCAGTGGGTCAATCCGAAGGCGTGGATGATGGTGCTGACCGCCGCGACGACGATCCGCCTGTCCGCCGACTACGGGATGAACGCCGCGTGGATGGCCGTCGTGTTCATCCTGATCGGCTTTCCGTGCATCAGCCTGTGGGCCGCGTTCGGCCAGGGCCTGCGCCGCTTCCTGTCGAACCGCCGCGCACTGCGCATCTTCAACGTGACGATGGCCGTGCTGCTGATCCTGTCGCTGTATCCGCTCGCCGCGCATCTGCTGCCGCAGTAAGCGCTCACGAGCACAGCCGTTGAGCTTCACGCCGTGCAGGCGTACCCTTTTGGTACGGGCGCGCGCAATCGCTTCGGCGGTTGCGCCGCATCTGCATGGAGGTGGCCGATGAAGCCAATGCTGAAGACCGGCGAGCACATCGAGGGCATGCACTGGGTCGCCGAGTACCACCCGCTCACGCACGAGATTCGCGTGCTGCGCGAGAACATCGAGGTGGGTACGTACTGCGCGCCGCCCACGCTGTTCGGCGACGAGGAAGCGCTGGGCGCCGCGAACCTTGCCGATCATCGCAGCCAGGAGGCCGCGCTGCGCGCGTATCTGCGCAACTTCGTCAAGGAACACGACGCGGAGGAGTAGTGGCGCGGCGGCCGGAATAGCGACGGGCCGCCGAAGCAGCTCGGTCTGTCGTTGTGCGTGTGAGCCGTCTTGCGCCTCACCGCAGCGTCCCGAACACACGCAGGGCCGGCGCATCGCCCCGGCCCCGAATCCGCTCAATGCCCGAGCGACTCGATCTTGCCGGACGGCTGCGCGACGCCGTGCGGCCGCGCCGCCTGCTTGATCAGCAACGCGAGGCACGCGAGCAAGCCCGCGACCGCGATCGTCGCGAACACGCCCGCGAACGAGAAGTGCCGGCGCGTCAGTTCGGCGACGAGGAACGACCCGGCGATCCCGCCGAAGCGGCCGACACCCAGCATCCATGCCACGCCCGTACCGCGCCCTTCGGTCGGATAGAACGCGGCGGCAAGCGCCGGCATCGACGATTGCGCGGTGTTCATCAGCACGCCGGCGATGAACACGACCAGCACGAGCATCCCTACATTGCCTGCCGCCTGCCCGATCGCATACACGCTGATCGCGGTCAGCGCGTAACACACGGCAATCACGCGGTTCGCGTTGAAACGGTCCATCAGCACGCCGCACAACACCGCGCCGACGCCGCCGAGCGGGAACAGCGCGGAGATCAGCGTCGCGCTCTTCGGCGTCAGACCGGCATCCTTCAGCAGGATCGGCATCCAGTTGATCGACGCGTAGAAGATCACGAGGCCCATGAAATACGCGATCCACAGCATCACCGAGCCGACGATGTACGAGCGCGACACCACGACGCCGATCCCCTTGCCGCCCGTCTGCGGCGCGGCTTCGGTCATCGCGAACGAGCCGGCGTTCAGCGCGTCGCGCGAGATCCGTGCGAGCGTCGCGCGGATCCGCTCGACACCCTGACCTTGCGCGACCATGAAGCGCACCGATTCCGGCATCTTCAGCAGCAACAGCACGCCGAGCAGCAGCGGCGTCACGCCGCCGAGCATCAGCACGCTGCGCCAGCCGAAATGCGGGATCATCCACGCGGCGAGAAAACCGCCGAACGCGGCGCCGAGCGGGAAGCCGCAGAACATCAGGTTGATCACGGTCGCGCGGCGCTTGTCCGGGCAGAACTCGCCCATCATCGTGACCGCGTTCGGCATCGCGGCGCCCAACCCGACGCCAGTAATGAAACGCAGGATCGTCAGGTGTCCGATGGTGTTCGAGAACGCGGACACGAAGCACGCGACGCCGAACAGGAACACCGATCCGAGCAGCAGCGAGCGGCGCCCGAGGCGATCGGACAGCGGGCCCGACACGAGCGCGCCGCACGCGAGGCCGAACAGCGCGGCGCTCAGCACGGGTGCGAGATCGGGTTTGGTGAGGTTCCATTCGCCCAGCAGCGAAGGTGCGATGAAGCCGATCGCGGCCGTATCGAAGCCGTCGAGCAGCACGATCACGAAACACATCAGGAACACGAGCCACTGGAAGCCGCCGAACGGCTGCTCGTTGATGAAGGTCTGGACATCGACCACGGGTGCGCGATTCATCGCGTGTCTCCTATGTAAGCAACGCGGCCTGATGGCCGCGCCTTTCCTTGTACGCGCGCCGATTCGTCGCCGGCGCGTCATGCATCGTCGACACCGGCCGGCAGCGGCAGGCGTCGCGATCGGGTCACGTCCGGCGCGAGCCGGCCGTGTTGTTCAGCTGCGCCTAGGCGGCCGCATCCTGTTCCTTGAAGATCTTGTCCGCGAGATGGAACGCAGAATTCGCGGCCGGCACGCCGCAGTAGATCGCGGTCTGCAGCAGCACTTCCTTGATCTCGTCGCGCGTCACGCCGTTGTTGCGCGCGGCGCGCAGGTGCAGCGCGAGTTCCTCGCCGCGGTTCAGCGCGACCATCATCGCGATGGTCAGCAGGCTGCGCGTATGGCGCGGCAGGCCGTCTCGCGTCCAGATCTCGCCCCACGCATAGCGCGTGATCAGGTTCTGGAATTCGTCGGTCACTTCGGTGCGGTTCTCGATCGAACGGTCGACGTGCGCGTCGCCGAGCACCGCGCGACGCACCTTCATCCCTGCCTCATAACGTTGCTGGTCGTCCATCGTCGGTGCCTCACGCAGTCAGGAAGTCGAGCAGCGCGCGGTTGAAGCCGTCGGTGCACTCGATGTTCGAAATGTGCGCGGCGTCGAATTCGACGTGACGCGCGCCCGGAATTGCAGCAGCCAGCGCACGGCCCTGGTCGGGCGGCGTCGACATGTCCTTCGCACCGGTCACGACGAGCACCGGCAGCGCGATGCCCTTCACTTCCTCGCGCAGGTCGGCCGCGTTCAGCGCGTCGCAGTTCGCGGCGTAACCGTCCTTGTCGGTATGCACGAAGGTGTCGCGGATCGCGTCGAACAGGCGCGGCTCGCGTTCGACGAACGCGTCGGTGAACCAGCGCGGCAGCACGGCGTCGGCCAGCGCGGCCATCCCTTCGGCACGCGCCTTCTGCGCACGCGGCGCCCACACTTCCGGCGAGCCGATCTTCGCGGCGGTGTTCGACAGCACGGCGCGCACGATGCGCGACGGGAAGCGCGCGGCGAGCGCGGCGCCGGTCAGGCCGCCCATCGAGATCCCGCAGAAGTGCGCGCGCTCGATGCCGACGTGGTCGAGCAGGCCGATCACGTCGCCCGCGAGCTGGTCGACCGTGTACGAGCCGGCCGGTGCTTCGGAATGGCCGTGGCCGCGCGTGTCGTAGCGCAGGATGTTGAAGTGCTGCGTGAGGGGGCGGATCTGCGGCGCCCACATCTGCAGGTCGGCGCCGAGCGAGTTCGAGAAGACGAGCCACGGCGCGTCGTCGCGCGCGGCACGGTCGATCCGGTAATGCAGTTTCACGCCGTTGACAGTGGCGAAAGGCATCAGTGTTCTCCTGGTTGTGTCGTGCCCGCGTGCAGCGCGAGCACGGCGTCGACGCAGGCCTGCGCCTCGCCGACGTAATGTGCGGGATCGAGCAGCCGCGCGAGCGCGTCGCGCGACAGATGGGCCGATACGGTCGCATCGGCGGCGAGCACGTCGAACAGCGTCGCGCCGGTGCGCACGGCTTCCTTCGACGCATGCTCGACGACATGATGCGCATCGAGCCGGCCGATCCGGTCGCCCAGTGCGAGCATCACGGCTTCGCCGAGGATCAGCCCGTGCGTCAGCTCGAGGTTCGCGGCAAGGCGTTCGGTGTTCACGTCGAGGCCCGCGACGATCTGCGCGATCTGCGCAAGCGCGCCGCCGGTCAGACGCGCGAGGTCGGGCAGCGCATCCCATTCGGCCTGCCAGCCGCCGAGCGCGCGCTCGTGCTCCTGGACCATCCCCGCGAACACGGTCGCGACGAGGTTCGGCGCGCGCACCGCGGCGGTCAGCACGGCCGCGCAGCCGACCGGGTTGCGCTTGTGCGGCATCGTCGACGAGCCGCCCTTGCCGGCGGCCGCCGGTTCGCCGAGCTCGCCGACTTCGGTCTGCATTTGCAGCGACACGTCGCGCGCGATCTTGCCGAGCGTGCCGGTCAGCATCCCGAAGCAGGACGCGGCTTCCGCGATGCGGTCGCGCTGCGTATGCCACGGCACGGCCGGCAGCGCGAGCCGCAGGTCGGCCGCGAGCGCGGCGCTCACGCCGGCCGCGTGCTCGCGCAGGCTCGCCAGCGTGCCGGCGGCGCCGCCGAACTGCAGCACCAGTGCGCGCGCACGCAATTCGGCGAAGCGCGCGCGATGGCGCAGCAGCGCGTCGAGCCATTGTGCGAATTTGAGGCCGAGCGTGATCGGCAGCGCCTGCTGCAGCCACGTGCGGCCGATCATCGGCGTCGCACGATGCGTGCGCGCGAGCGTCGCGAGCGACGCGCACGCTTCGTCGAGCAGCGGCTCGAGCACGTCGAGCGTGTCGCGCAGCTGCAGCACGGTCGCGGTATCGATGATGTCCTGGCTGGTCGCGCCCCAGTGCACGAACTTCGCGGCCTCCGGGTCGTCGGCCTTCACTTGCGCGGTGAGCTGCTTGACGAGCGGGATCGCGAGATTGCCGCCGAGCGCCGCGCCGTGCGCGAGCGCGTCGGCGTCGAGCCGGCCGGCGTCGCACGCGCGTTCGATCGGCGCGACCGCGGTGGCGGGAATCACCTGCTGCGCGGCGAGCGCGCGCGCGAGCGCGGCCTCGACGTCGAGCATCCGCTGGATCGTCGCGCGGGGCGACCAGATCCGGTTGAGCGGCTCGGTGCCGCAAATGAGGGAGGTCAGGCGGGCGCTGTCTTCGAGCATGGCATCAGATTGGGGAAACGGCGTGCGCTTATTGTCTACCCAAGCGTGCCGGCGTGCGCGCGATCGCGCGCGCCGGCACGCTTGCCGGTCAGGCCGCGGCCTTGCGCGTCGCGTCGATCAGCGGCACGCCGGTCAGCTTCTGCAGTTCGTCGAACGACAGGTCGGTGAAGATCTCGCTCACCGCGAGGCCGTCGGCCGTCACGTCGAGCACCGCGAGATCGGTATAGATGCGGCTCACGCATTGCACGCCGGTGACCGGATACGAGCACTGCGCGACGATCTTGCTCTCGCCCTGCTTCGTCAGGTGCTCCATCATCACGAACACCTGTTTCGCGCCGATCGCGAGGTCCATCGCGCCGCCGACGGCCGGAATCGCATCCGGCGCGCCCGTATGCCAGTTCGCGAGATCGCCGTTCGCCGACACCTGGAACGCGCCGAGCACGCAGTAGTCGAGGTGGCCGCCGCGCATCATCGCGAACGAATCCGAGTGGTGGAAATACGCGCCGCCGGTGAGCAGCGTCACGTGCTGCTTGCCGGCGTTGATCAACTCGTCGTCTTCCTCGCCGGGCGCGGGCGCCGGGCCCATGCCGAGCAGGCCGTTCTCGCTGTGCAGGAAGATCTCCTTGCTCGGGTCGAGGTGGTTCGCCACCAGCGTCGGCACGCCGATGCCGAGGTTCACGTACGCGCCTTCGGGGATGTCCTGGGCGACGCGCTTGGCCATTTCATCGCGGGTCAGTCGTTTCATGTCGGGTCTCCTCGGTCAGGCAGCTTGCGATGCAGCGTGTTCGGCAGCCAGCTCGGCCGCATGCGCGGCCTGCGGCACTTCGACGACGCGCTGCACGAAAATGCCCGGCGTCACGATGTGTTCCGGGTTCAGCCCGCCGAGCGGCACGACTTCCGACACCTGGACGATCGCGACCTTCGCGGCGCTGGCCATGATCGGCCCGAAGTTGCGCGCGGTCTTGCGATAGACGAGGTTGCCCCAGCGATCGCCCTTGTACGCCTTGACCAGCGCGAAATCGGCGTGGATCGGCGTCTCGAACACGTACGACTTGCCGTCGATCACGCGCGTTTCCTTGCCTTCCGCGAGCTTCGTGCCGAAGCCGGTCGGCGTGAAGAAGCCGCCGATGCCGGCGCCCGCCGCGCGGATCCGCTCCGCGAGGTTGCCCTGCGGCACGAGCTCCAGCTCGATCTCGCCCGCGCGGTACAGCGCGTCGAACACTTGCGAGTCGCTCTGGCGCGGGAACGAGCAGATGATCTTGCGTACCCGCTTCGCCTTGAGCAGCGCCGCGAGGCCGGTCTCGCCGTTGCCTGCGTTGTTGTTGACGATCGTCAGGCCGCGCGCGCCCTGCTCGATCAGCGCGTCGATCAGCTCGGACGGCATGCCTGCCGTGCCGAACCCGCCGATCATGATGGTCGCGCCGTCGTGGACGTCCGCGACCGCCGATTGAAGCGATTCGAAAATCTTGTTGACCATGTCTCTTCCTGATACGAACCCGCGGCTCGATGCGCGGCCTGTCGAGGGGACACGCGCGTGTCGCGTGCCGCGTCGAAGGCCGTCGTCGACCTTCGGCATTTGTTCGCTATTCGAACCGAGATTCTATTAGCGAACGATGGGCCGATCATAGAGTCGCGCACAGCGCGTTGTCAAGGCGGGATCCCTCGGGGGGCGTCTGGTCGTCGAACGGCAGGCCGACGTAGTTTTCGGCGAGCGACTGCGCGGCGGCCCGCGAGCGCGTCACGTACTTCAGCTCGGCAAACTTCAGGCGATTGACGAACGGCGAGTCCTCCGGCGACGCATGCAGCATGTTCGTCATGAAGTACGAGAAATGCTCGGCGCGCCACACGCGTTCGAGACAGGTCGCCGAGTAGCGCTCGAGCGGCGTCGCGTCGCCGTTGCGGTAACGGGCGCCGAGCGCGCGGGACAGCGCGCGGACGTCGGCCACCGCGAGGTTCATCCCCTTCGCGCCGGTCGGCGGCACGATGTGCGCGGCGTCGCCGGCGAGGAACAGGCGGCCGTGCTGCATCGTCTCCGACACGAAGCTGCGCATCGGCGTCACGCTCTTCTGCGTGATCCGGCCCTCGGTCGGCGTCCAGCCGGTGTCGTTCGAGAAGCGCGTGTGCAGTTCGTCCCAGATCCGCGCGTCGGACCATTCGGCGAGGTCTTCGTCGGGCTTGCACTGCAGGTAGAGGCGCGTGACCGTCGGCGAGCGCATCGAGAACAGTGCGAAACCGTTGTCGTGATGCGCGTAGACGAGTTCGTCGAGCGACGGCGCCGCGTCGGCGAGGATGCCGAGCCACGCGAACGGATAGACGCGCTCGAACGTGTTCAGCCGCTCGGCCGGAATCGTCTGGCGCGCGATGCCGTGAAAGCCGTCGCAGCCGGCGATGTAGTCGCAGTCGATGCGGTCTTCGCGGCCGTCGGCATGCTTGAACGTGACGAACGGGCGCTCGCTCTCGACATCGTGCAGCGCAACGTCGCTCACTTCGAAATGCATCGCGTGGCCGTGCTCGACGCCGGCCGCGATCAGGTCGCGCACCACTTCGTGCTGGCTGTAGACGGTGATCGCGCGCCCGCCGGTGAGCGCGCTCAGGTCGATGCGATGGCGCTGGCCCGAGAACAGCAGCTCGATGCCGTGGTGTTCGAGCCCCTCGCGGCGCATCCGGTCGCCGAGGCCGGCTTCGTTCAGCGTGTCGACCGTGCCCTGCTCCAGCACGCCGGCGCGGATGCGGTTCTCGCAGTATTCGCGCGAACGCGCCTCGACGAGGATGGAATCCACGCCTTGCAGGCGCAGCAGATGGGAAAGCAAAAGGCCGGACGGACCGGCGCCGATGATGGCGACCTGGGTGCGCATTGTTCGTCTCCAGAACATTGGTTCGAGTAATGGAACCCATTTGAGCGCTTTCCCGACTATGCAGCAACGCGATTCAGGAGATATGTTGTATACGCTTTGAAGATACTGGCTCCCGTGATGGAAACGCTCGATCTGAACCTGATTCCGTACCTCGTCGCGCTGGACGACACGCGCAACGTCAGCCGCGCCGGCGACCTGCTCGGCGTGAGCCAGCCGCGCGTGAGCACCGCGCTCGGCCGCCTGCGCGAGTATTTCGGCGATCCGCTGTTCGTGCGCACGTCGCGCGGGATGGAGCCGACGCCGCGCGCGCTCGCGCTGCTGCCGGCCGCGCGCGATGCGCTCGCGCAGATCGAGCGCGGCCTCGTCGCGCCGCACGACTTCGATCCGGCGGCGAGCACGCATACGTTCTCGATCGCGCTGTCGGACGTCGGCGAGATCGTGTTCCTGCCGAAGCTGCTGCAGGCGTTCGCGACGCGCGCGCCGCACGCGAACCTGCGCTCGGTCTCGCTCGCACACGACGAAGTCGGCCGCGGCCTCGAAGCCGGCTCGATCGATCTCGCGGTCGGCTATTTCCCCGATCTCGACGGCAACAACTTCTTCCAGCAGCGTCTGTTTACACACCGGTTCGTCTGCCTGATGCGGCGCGGCCATCCGCTCGAACAGGCGCGCCCGTTCACGGCCGAGCAGTTCCTCGCATGCGGGCATGCGGTGGTGCGCGCCGAAGGGCGCAGCCAGGAGGTGCTCGAGAAATACCTCGCGAAGCAGCGCATGCAGCGCCGCGCGGTGCTCGAGACGCCGCACTTCATGAGCCTGCCGTTCATCCTGAGCCGCACCGACCTGATCGCGACGGTGCCGCACGCGATCGGCTATGCGTATGCGGCGGAGCACGCGTTCATCGTGCCGGTCGAGCCGCCGGTGCCGCTGCCGCGCTTCGACCTGAAGCAGCACTGGCATCGCAAGTTCCACAACGATCCGCGCACCGCGTGGCTGCGCGGCGTCGTCGCGTCGCTGTTCAACGACGAGCAGGACGAGTGGCCGAAGTGACGCGGGGTGTGCGGCAGGCCGCACGCACGACCCGCGAAAGCATGAAACAATGACCGGATATCCGCGCCGCCGCAGGCGGCCGCATTCGATGGAGCGACTAGATGGGTAAAAAGAACGCGCGGCCCGAGCCGGCCGCATCCCGGCCGAGCCGCGAAGAAGCGGAGGATGCCGTTCGCGTGCTGCTGCGCTGGGCCGGCGACGATCCCGCCCGCGAAGGGCTGCTCGACACGCCGGCGCGCGTCGTGCGCGCATACGAAGAGTTCTTCGCCGGCTATGCGCTGGAACCGCGCGACATCCTCGCGCGCACGTTCAGCGAAGTCGACGGCTACGACGAGATGATCGTGCTGAAGGACATCCGCTTCGAGAGCTACTGCGAGCACCACATGGTGCCGATCATCGGCCGCGCGCACGTCGCGTATCTGCCGAACCATCGCGTCGTCGGCATCTCGAAGCTCGCGCGTCTCGTCGACGCGTTTGCGAAGCGCCTGCAGATCCAGGAAAAGATGACCGTGCAGATCGCCGACACGCTGTTCGACGTGCTGCAGCCGAAGGGCGTCGGCGTGATTCTCGAAGCCGCGCACCAGTGCATCTCGACGCGCGGCATTCACAAGCCGGGCGTCGAAATGGTCACGTCGCGCATGCTCGGCACGTTCCGCACCGATCCGTCGACGCGGCGCGAATTCCTGTCGATTGTCGCGAATCCTTCTTCAGTCAACCTGACGAATACGTAATGCAGTCCACGAAGCAAGCGGCACACGCGCCGGTCGTGCTCGTGACCGGCGCCGCGCGCCGGGCCGGGCGCGCGTTCGCCGAGTATTTCGCCGCGCACGGCTATCGCACCGCGGTCCACTACGACCGCTCCGCCGATGCCGCACAGGCGGCGGCCCGCGCGATCGCCGAACGCGGGCATGATTCGGTCGCGTTGCAGGCCGACCTGTCGGACGCCGCGCAGATCACCGCGCTGATCGACCAGGTGTATGCGCGATTCGGCCGCCTCGACGTGCTGGTCAACAACGCGTCGGTGTTCTGGCAGGACCATTTCCCGAGCTTCGACCTCGCGGCATTCGACCAGGCGTGGGCCGTCAACTGCCGCGCGCCGATCCTGCTCACGCGCGCGTTCTACGAACGGGCCCGTGCGGCCGGCACGCAGGGCGTCGTCGTCAACGTGGTCGACCAGAAGATCAAGGAAAACTTCCACCGCGACCATTTCAGCTACACGGTCGCGAAGGCCGCGCTCGGCAACCTCACGCAGATGCTCGCGCTGTCGTCGTCGCCGGTGCTGCGCGTGAATGCGGTGTTCCCCGGGCTGATGCTGCCGAGCGACGACCAGACGCAGGCCGACTTCGAACACGCGAGCCGCGCGTCGACGCCGCTCGCGCGCATCGCCGGCCCCGACGACGTCGCGAGCGCGATCCTGCTGCTGACGGGCAGCGCGTACAACGGCGTGGATTTCGTCGTCGATGCGGGGCAGAACCTGATCCGCGTCGACCAGGACGTGCTCTACAAGCATCGCTCGCCGGCCGGCAAGCACTGACGAAGCGGGGGTGCGGCGGCAGCCGTGCACCCTCTTGGCACACCGGTGTGCTGGTGTTGGGTGCGCGCCTTCGCCTGCGCCGCGCGAACGACAGTTTCGCCGTTCGCGCGCCGCGTTACGGCTTCTCGCCGCTGCCGCCTTCGCGGACCTTGCCCTGCGCGACGCTCGTGCCGGGCGGCACGCTGTGCGTGAGCCACACGTTGCCGCCGATCACCGAGCCGCGCCCGATCGTCACGCGGCCGAGAATGGTCGCGCCCGCATAGATCACCACGTCGTCCTCGACGATCGGATGCCGCGCGTTGCCCTTCACCAGCGTGCCGTCCCCATCGGCCGGGAAGCTCTTCGCGCCGAGCGTGACGGCCTGGTACACGCGCACGCGCTCGCCGATGATCGCGGTTTCGCCGATCACGACACCGGTGCCATGGTCGATGAAGAAGCTCGGGCCGATCTGCGCGCCCGGGTGAATGTCGATGCCGGTGGCCGAGTGCGCGATTTCATTGATGAAACGGGCGAGCAGCGGCACACCGAGTTGGTGCAGCGCATGCGCGAGCCGATGGTGCATCATCGCGAACACGCCGGGATAGCACAGCAGGATCTCGGTGATGTGCTGCGCGGCCGGATCGCCCGCGTAGGCAGCCTGGATGTCGCTGACCAGCAGCGCGCGAACCGCCGGCAACTGCCGGCCGAACTCGCGTGCGATCTCGAACGCGCGTTCGTCGAGTTCCGCGAACGGCGTGTCCGCATGCTCAGGCAGGAACGGCAGCGCGCGGCGAATCTGTTCGGACAGGATCCGCAGCGTGCTTTCGAGCGTGTGGCCGACGTAGTAGTCGACGCTTTCGTCGGTCAGATCCGGCGCGCCGTAGTGCGTCGGGAACATCGACGCACGCAGGCCGGTGACGATCTTGCAGATCGCGTCGCGCGACGGCAGCTCGCGGATGCCACGCGGATGACGCGTGCGGTGAAGTTCCTCGCGCGATTCGCGCAAGCCGGCAACGATTTCTTCGAGGCCCCACTGACGGGCGGGTGATGTCGACATATGCCAATGCAGGCAGCCGCGCGCGATCGCACGGCCGCTAATAAAGTGACGGGTTCCGCAAGATTACCGCGTTTTTGCCGGGCAGCGGCACGCCGGGGGATCGGCCGGACGGCCGCCGCTGCCGCCGCGCGACGGCGTCAGATCGTGACGCTGCTCGCGTCGATCCAGCGCACGGCCCAGTCGCGCGCATGCGCGATCGCGTCGCCTTCGTCGTTGAACTGGAGCTCGCTCGGGAAAAAACGGTTCGCGACGAGTTCCCCGTCACTCGATCGGGAGATCACGACGTAGGGCTTGAACGACCCGTCAGTGGCGCGCGCGGGCGCGCAATTCAACAGATAACCGCGGTGCGTGAAGGCAGTAGTCGCTTGCATGAATCCGCCACCTCTAGTCCCTTTGCTTGTTGTTCGCTACCCGTCTCTAAGGGTGCTGCGGCGCCCGGTGCGGGCAGAGTCGGCGCGTACTGCATCCCCTGTCGCCGCTTCGCAGGAAAAGAATCATACTCTGTAGAAAACGGGTGTTCTAGCTGAAATAAATCATGACAAATCAGTGCGCGCCACGCGACTACGGCGATCGCCCGCGCACCATTTTCCCGTCTTGCCCGGAACGGGATTTGCTTCGATCCGGAGCGCTACGCCGCCAGGAGAGCCGTGATGGAAACGTCAGCTCAAGCGCACGCCGCGCATCCGCGCAGCATCGAACTCGACAACGACGACACGCACGACAGCACCGTCGACACCGACGGCAAGAATCGCGAAGCGGCGCGTCTCGCGAGCGGCGCCCCCTTCCCGCCCGACCAGATCACGGGCAGCAACGCGTCGCTCGTCAACGCGATGCCCGAGGCTGGTGACGGCCTCGCCGGCTTCGACAGCCGGCCGGGCGGCAATCATCCGGCGTTCGCGCTGCGGGCCGGCTACATGGTGATCGAGAAGGGGTTCGACGCGCCGTCGCACGCGGGCGACGCGCCGTACGGCCCGGTTCACCGGATGTACGGCAGCGCGCACTGGCCCGGCCACGGACGCCGGCCGGAACGGGTGATCGAAATCACCGCGGTGCCGCGGTAACGCACGCGGCGTTTGAATCGATCGTTCGTTCGGCGGGTTGAAGGGCGCCGACGCCCGATGGCGGCGGACCGGCGTGCGCGTTAGCGCGCCGGTCGATCGTTCGGTGCGCAGGCGGTGCGATCTTCCGAAGCGGCGCTGGAATCGATATCAGCGCCCGATTCGTGTTCGGCACGCGGGATTTCACGACGTCGATGCATCGGTGTTGATCGAAGTCACGTCATCGCGATACGGATGCGCTTCAATGCCCATTCGCGACCGCCGGCACGTCGCTGCAAAGTCCCTGCCGTTGGTTTACCCTGCCTCGCAGCGACGCACGGCCGCCCCGGCCGTTCGGCCGACTTCCGTTCAATCCGCCACTCGGAGACACTATGTACAAGCGCATTCTGGTTGCCATCG
Organism: Burkholderia sp. BCC1996; assembly: GCF_905339955.1. Lineage (NCBI taxonomy): Bacteria > Pseudomonadati > Pseudomonadota > Betaproteobacteria > Burkholderiales > Burkholderiaceae > Burkholderia > Burkholderia sp. BCC1996. Next base: position 26,187 of record NZ_CAJPHM010000040.1, on the reverse strand, counting down.
ACGGCAGCGACACCGCACGCCACGCGTTCGACGCCGCCCTCGCGCTCGCAAAGGAGCACGGTGCCGAACTGCAGCCGTTCTACGTCGTCGAAAACGCCGCGATCTACTACAACGTGCCGGGCTACGACCCGTCCGTGCTGCGCGATCAGCTCATCGCGCAAGGCAATGCGCTCGCGGCGGATTTCAGGAAGCTGATGCAGGCGGCCGGCGTGAAGGGCGAGACGCTGACGAGCGAGGCGTCGTCGCTCAACGACGTGTCGACGCTGATCCTCGACGGTGCGAAAGCATTCGGCGCCGACCTCCTCGTGCTCGGCACGCACGGCCGCCGCGGGTTCCGTCGCCTCGTGCTCGGCAGCATCGCCGAACAGTGCGTGCGGCATGCGACGCTGCCCGTGCTGCTGATCCCGGCCGCCGCGCATACGGACGATCAGGAAGGCTGAGCGGTGTCGGCATCGGCGTGCGCGGCGCGCCACGCACGCGCAGCGGCATGCCTGCACGCAGGCCGCTGCGATGCCCGCGGCAGGTGCGCGGCATGTGCGCGCGGTCGCGACGTTTTGTCGCCCGACAGCGGCAACTTGCGGTGGGACAATGATTCCGTCGATTCAATGCCGGAGTAAACGATCATGTTGACGCCCGTCGCCACACGCCCCGCCGTTCCGTCCCATGCAGGCACCTGGGCGCCCCGCCAGGCCCCGCACTGCTCGTCGTGCGCAATGCGGCACCTGTGCATGCCGCAGGGCCTCGCACCCGACGCGCTCAGCCGCCTCGAATCGGTCATCTGCGCGGCGCGCCCGGTCAAGCGCGGCGAAGCGCTGTTCCGCGAAGGCGACACCTTCGACAACCTGTACGCCGTGCGCTCGGGTTCGCTGAAAACCGTCGCCACGCGCCACGACGGCCGCGAGCAGGTCACCGGCCTGCACCTCGCGGGCGAGGCGCTCGGTCTCGACGGTATCTGCGACGACACGCACCCGCGCACCGCGGTCGCGCTGGAAGACAGCTCGGTCTGCGTGATTCCGTACAGCGCGCTCAAGTCGCTGTGCTCGGAAGCCGGCACGATGCAGCTGCGCATGCACAAGCTGATGAGCGAGCAGATCGTGCGCGAAACGTCGCAGACCATGCTGCTCGGTTCGCTGAACGCCGAAGAGCGCGTCGCCGCATTCCTGCTCGACGTGTCGGCGCGCTACCTGAAGCGCGGTTACTCGCCGTCGGAATTCAACCTGCGGATGACGCGCGAGGACATCGGCAGCTACCTCGGCATGACGCTCGAAACGGTCAGCCGCACGCTGTCGAAGTTCCAGAAGCGCGGCCTGATCGAAATGCACGGCCGCCTCGTGCAGATCGTCGACTTCGACGGCCTGCACCACGTCTGACCCCGCGCGGCGCGTGACCTGGGCGCCGCCGCCCGCCACGATCCGCCGCGCCCGCCGCGCCCGCCTCGATCAGTCGAGAAACAGCGCGGCGCGCGCCTTCAGTGCCGCGCTGAAGTCGTCGAGCCAGCCGATCGACAGGCGCCAGCTCTGCCAGTACAGATCGATATCGACGGTCCGCCCGCGCGACATGTCGACCAGTTCGCCCGCCGCCAGCTGGCGATCGACCATCCGGTCCGGGCACATCCCCCATCCCAGCCCCGTTTCGCAAGCGCGCAGGTAGCCCGCGACGTGCGGGATCCAGTGTTGCGGCGGATCGAGATCCGCGCGCGTCACGCGCCGGATGAAGCGCGCCTGCAAGCCGTCCTTCGAATTGAACATCACGCACGGCGCGCGGCGCAGCGCATCGCGCGTGATGCCCGCACCAAAATAGCGCGCGTAAAACGCCGGCGAACACACCGCGCGATAGCGGATACGCCCGAGCCGCGTCGACCGGCATCCCTGGATCGGCTCGGCCTGCGCGGTCACCGCGCCCTGCACGCTGCCGTCGCGAATCCGCGCGGCCGTATGGTCCTGGTCGTCGATCACGAGGTCGAGCAAGGTCTCGCGCTCGGTGCAGAACGGCCCGACCGCATCGATGAACCAGGTCGCGACGCTGTCGTCGTTGACGGCGACACGCAACGTCGGCCATGCGCTCGCGATCTGGCCCGGCAAGGCGGGCATCCGGCCGCCCAGTTCGGCCTCGAGCAATTGCACGCGCTCGGTATGCCGGCACAGCAACGCGCCCGACGTCGTCGCGACGCACGGCTGCCCGCGCTTGACGAGCACGCTGCCGACGCGCTCCTCCAGCAGTTTCACGCGCTGCGATACCGCCGACGGCGTGACGTTCAGCTCCTTGGCCGCCCGCTCGAACGAACCGTGCCGGATCACCGCCGCGAGGGCATCGAGCAATGCGTAGTCGAGCATTAGATTTCCTTAATCTGCATTAGGTGAATTAGCTTCTCTTATGTTCCAGCTCATCGCAGACTAGCGCCAACCGATTCACCCGTCTACTGCGTCACCGCTCCCCATCATGAACTGGATCGCTTTTTCCCACGGCGCCGCCCTGTGCGGGTCGCTCATCGTCACCATCGGCGCGCAGAACGCATTCGTGCTCCGGCAAGGCATCATGCGCTCGCATGTCGGCAAGATCGTGCTGCTGTGCGCGCTGTCCGACATGATCCTGATCGGCGCGGGCGTCGGCGGCGCGTCGGTCCTCGTCGAACGCTATCCGACCTTCGTCCACGCGGTGCTGTACGTCGGCCTCGCGTATCTCGCATGGTTCGGCTTCAACGCGCTGCGTCGCGCGTTCAAGCCGGGACACGCAACGCTCGACGTGCGCGGCGACGCCGTCGCGCCGCCGCCGCAGAGCGCGGTCGCGATCGTGCTGATGACGCTCGCGTTCACGTGGCTCAACCCGCACGTGTATCTCGATACGTTCCTGCTGATCGGCACGGCCGGTGCGCGGGAGCCGGAGGGCACGCGGCTGGCGTTCGCGATCGGCGCGATGTCGGTCAGCGTCGTTTGGTTCCTCGGGCTCGGATACGGTGCGCGACTGCTCGCGCCGTGGTTCCGCAAGGCCGTCGCGTGGCGCGTGCTGGACGGCGCGATCGGCAGCATGGTGCTGTTCCTGGCGGCCGTGCAGTTGCGATAACGGCCTCGGTGAATGATCGATCGCGGGCGGCAACTTGCCGCCCGTTTTTCGTTCCGCCGCGGCGAAGCGGCCGGCTCCGCCCGTCTCTCCCGCTGCCACGCCCGGCCGCAACAAAATTCGGTTCCCGATCGAACGCGGCGGCACGAATGACCCACGCAGCAGACGATGCGTCCGCCGTCCGCTGCAATTCCTCCGTCTTCACGGCCGCGCGCCCGCTGCACGAATCCGGTCGATCGGCGAGAATGTTCCAGCGTCCCGCGACAACGGCGAACGTGCTTCACCCGACCGCCGTCCCGTCGCATTCATCGCGGCCAATCCCGTCGTTCCAACCCGTCACCCTTCAGATTCCGGAGAGCAACATGGCACTACGCACCCTCGGCACCTCGGACATCCAGGTTTCCCCGCTCGCCTTCGGCGGCAACGTCTTCGGCTGGACCGTCGACGAAAACGCATCGTTTGCGCTGCTCGACGCGCTCGCCGACACCGGCATCAACTTCATCGACACGGCCGACGTCTATTCGGCCTGGGTGCCCGGCAACCGCGGCGGCGAATCGGAAACGATCATCGGCAAGTGGCTGAAGCGTTCCGGCAAGCGCGACCAGGTCGTGATCGCGACCAAGGTCGGCCTGCTCGACGCGCGTGCGGGCCTCACGAAAGACAACATCCTGAAGGCCGCCGACGATTCGCTGCGCCGCCTGCAGACCGACTACATCGACCTGTATTTTTCGCACCGCGATCTGGCCGATACGGCCCCGCTCGAAGAAACGCTTGCCGCATACCAGGCGCTGATCGACGCGGGCAAGGTGCGCATCATCGGCGCGTCGAACTACAGCGGCGCGCGCCTGCGCGAAGCCGCCGACATCAGCAAGCGCGACGGCCTGCCCGCGTACCAGGTGATCCAGCCGGAATACAACCTGATCAACCGCGCCGACTACGAGCGCGATCTCGAACCGGTCGTGCGCGACCTGCAGCTCGGCGTCGTCAACTACTACGCGCTCGCGAGCGGCTTCCTGTCGGGCAAGTACCGCAGCGAGGCCGACCTGAAGAAGAGCGTGCGCGGCGATCGCGTCGCCCGCTATCTCGATGCGCGCGGCCTGCGCATTCTCGCGGCGCTCGACGACGTGTCGGCGAAGCACGGCACGCAGCCGGCCGCGATCGCGCTCGCATGGCAGATCGCGCGGCCGACGATCACCGCGCCGATCGCGAGCGCGACGTCGCTCGAACAGCTCGCGCTGCTCGGCGAAGCGATTCGCGTGCGGCTCGACGATGAGGACATTCGGAAGATCGACGCGGCCAGCGCGGTCTGACGTCGCGTACAAGCAGATGACGGCTTGAATCGCGGCGTTTCGCGCTTCAAGCCGCCGGTGCGACGCGCGGGTGACGCGAACAGGGATGTCGGCATCGCTCACGCCGCGCGCGCGGGAAGAGCGCCGCGAATCACTCGACCGGCGCGCGGTTTCGGCAATGCGATCCGACAACACGCGCTTCTGCTCCAACACAACGAAAAAAATCCACGACACACCGCTGCCCCAGGTCTTCGGCGGCACGCAAACATGCATACCGCCATCGCTTCGCCAGCGCGCGAGATGCGAGCTCGATGAATCACGCGAGCACCGCGCAGCTTCAACGACACGATCGGGCGGCACGCGACTTTTATTCCGTATAACGAAGCAGCTGTGCGTCTCACCGTTCGAACCGAACCGAACCGAACCGAACCGAACAACGTACCCCGAACACGCCCGCACGTTTTGCCTTTCCCGGCCATATTCGTTGACTCACACGGACATCCGGCCGCAACGCACCGCCGCGAGCGCATCCCGGGCCCGCCCCGGGTCTTTCACCGATTGACCGCGCCCGCCGGCGTATCCGAGACTGCGCCGCTCGGGCGGTCATTGGGAGAACGTCATGCCGGACATCAGCACGGGAATCGTGTCGATCTCGACGCGCGCCGTACGCGGCGACGAACGCGTCGACTTCTGGGTCGACCATGTCGCCCGCTCGCTCGTGCGCATCGAATGCAGCGGTAAATCGTCCGAAGGCATCGACGCGTCGCTGCGCAAGCGCGACCTCGGGCTGCTGGGCGTGTGCGACATCGTCGCGAACCGGCATGCGGTCGTGCGCACGCCGCACAACATCCACGCGGACCCGCGCGACGCCGTGTTCGTGTGCCTGATGCACGAAGGGCAGGGCTATACGTTCCAGGACGTCGAGTGCATCCGGCATGCGCCCGGCGACATCGTGCTGTACGACACGTCGATGCCGTACGGCCACGGTTTTCCGGCGAACATGGCGATGACCGTGCTCGACGTGCCGCGCGACGTGTTCGAAGCGCACGTCGGCCCGTGGCGCCATCGCAGCGTCGTCAAGATCGACCGCGACGACGGCGTCACGTCGTGGGCCGCGCGGCAGCTCTACGCGCTGCTCGCCGAACCGCATCAATCGATGCCCGACGCGCGCGAACGGCGCGCCGCCGCGATGCTCGACCTGATGCAGTCGATGCTGCGGCTGCGCGACGGCGACGCGTCGCCGACCAAGTCGACCGTCCACACGCTGTCGCGCGCGAAGGCATTCATCGACAGCCATCTCGCCGACGACGATCTCGACACCCGGTCGGTCAGCCGCGCGATCAACCTGTCGCCGCGCCAGCTCGCGCGCATCTTCGAAATCGAAGGGATGCCGCTCACGCGCTACATCCTCGCGCGCCGTCTCGAACGCTGCCGCGCCGATCTGCGCGACCGGTCGCTTAAGCACCTGACGGTCAGCGAAATCGCGTTCCGCTGGGGCTTCAACAACAGCGCGCACTTCAGCCGCAGCTATCGCGCGCGCTTCGGCGAGACGCCGAGCGACACGCGCGCGCCGGACAACCCGCGCTAGCCGCTCGTCGCCGGGTTCTCCCGCTGCGCAATCCACGGCCAACCGTCAGCGCAACGAGATCGCTGCATGAGCCGCCGCGGCGCCCCGCCGTGTCCGCGCGAAGCAAGCCCGGCGTCCGCCCCGGTCAAACGGGGACACGCGCCCGTCGCTAAGCTGGCTTCCTGCGCGGCGGTGCTCGTTCCGCCGCCTGACAGCGAGGAGACAAAGCGGGATGGAGACGTACGACCATATCGTCGTCGGCGGCGGTTCGGCCGGCTGCACGGTGGCACATCGACTGGTAAAGGCCGGCAGGCGCGTGCTGCTGCTCGAGGACGGCCCGAAGGACGACAACCTGTTCATCCGGATTCCGGCGACGTTCATCCGCGTGCTCGGCACACAGCGCACGGTCACGTTCGAAAGCGAGCCGCAGGCCGGCGCGGCGGGACGCAGGACCTACGTGCCGCAGGGCCGCACGCTCGGCGGCGGCAGTTCGGTCAACGCGATGCTGTACGTGCGCGGCACGCGCGCCGACTACGACGAATGGGCCGCGCTCGGCTGCACGGGCTGGCGCTGGAGCGACGTGCTGCCGGTGTTCAAGCGCGCCGAGTCGCACCTGCGGCTGTCCGAGCCGTTCCATGGCACCGACGGGCCGCTGAAGGTCGGCGACACGCGCTTCCGGCATCCGCTGAGCCTCGCGTTCGTGAAGGCCGCTCAGGAAACCGGCATCGCGTACAACGACGATTTCAACGGCGCCGCGCAGCACGGCGCCGGCTTCTACCACACGACGATTTTCGACGGGCAGCGCGGCAGCACCGCGGCAACCTATCTCGCCGACGCGCTCGGGCACCCGAACCTGCGCGTGCTGACCGGCTGCCGCGTGACCCGCGTGCGCTTCGACGGCCGGCGCGCGACCGGCGTCGAATGGCGGATGGAGAACGGCGCGACCGGCTCGGCCACCGCGCGCGGCGACGTGGTACTCGCCGCCGGCGCGCTCAGTACGCCGAAGCTGCTGATGCTGTCGGGCATCGGGCCCGGCGCGCACCTGCGCGCATACGGCATCGACGTGCTGCACGACAGCCCGGAAGTCGGCGCGAATTTCCAGGACCATCTCGAAGTCTCGATCTACGGCTACAGCCACGCGCCGATCAGCCTGTTCGGCGAGGATCGCGGGCTGAAGGCGCTGCGGCACGGGCTGCAATGGATGCTGACCCGCACGGGCCTGCTGACGTCGAACGTCGTCGAATCCGGCGCGTTCGTCGATACGACCGGCAGCGGCCGCCCGGACATCCAGTTCCACGTGCTGCCGACGCTCGTCGGCGACGTAGATCGCGAACCGCTGCCGGGCCACGGCCTGTCGATCAATCCGTGCCTGTTGCGGCCGCGTTCGCGCGGCTCGGTGCAACTGCGCGGCAACGATCCGGCCGCGCCGATCCGGTTCGACAGCGGCGCACTGTCGGATCCGGCGGACGTCGACGGCCTCGTGCGCGGCGTCGCGCTCGCGCGGAAGATCATCCGCGCGCCGTCGCTCGCCCGCATCGTCCGCGAAGCCGAAGCGCTGACCGACGACGCGCTGGCCGACTACGTCCGGCACCGCGCGAAAACCGTCTATCACCCGGCCGGCACCTGCCGGATGGGGAGCGACGAAACCGCGGTCGTGACGCCTCGTCTCGCGGTGCAAGGGATCGACGGATTGCGGATCTGCGACGCGTCGGTGATGCCGCGCATCGTATCGGGCAACACGAACGCGCCGACGATCATGATCGCGGAACGCTGTGCCGAGTTCATGCTCGCGGAGTGACGCGGCGACTCACGCCGCGACCGGCATGCAATGAAAACGAAAGCGGCGCGTGAGCCACGCGCCGCACTGGCATCGGTTTCGCTGCCGCAGCGTCAAGCGTTGCGCAGCGTCATCGGCGACGCACCGTAGCGCTCGCGAATCGCACGGCTGAAGTGCGCCTGGCTCGAGAACCCCCACCGAAACGCGATCTCGCCGATGCTCGTCTTGCGCAGGCGCGCGTCGGTCAGCTCGCGATGCGCATGCGTCAGCCGCTCGGACCAGATGTGCTGCGTGATCGACTCGCCTTCGGCCGCGAAGAGCCGGCCCAGGTGCCGCAACGACAGCCCGACCGCATCGGCGACCGCCTGCGGCCCGAGCTCCGGATCGCCGAGACGGGTCGCGATGTACTGCTTCGCGGTCAGCAGGTACGACAGCGACGCGCGCGATGCGCCTGCGCCGTTCACTTCCGCGTCGATGAGTTCCGCGACCAGCATGCGCGTGTGTTCGACGAAGCGCGCGGCGTCGTCTTCGACCGGCGCCTTCATGAAGCGCTCGACGCTCGCGCGCAGTGTCGCGCCGAGCATCGCGCCCGCGCCCGGTTTCGGCGCGATCCGCAACGGCAGCGCCGCCAGCTCCGCGTCGAATCGATCGTCGAACGTGGCAATCGGGATATCGATCAGCAATTGCCGCATCGGCGTCAGGAATCCGAACAGATAGGGCACGCGCGTGTCGTACACGACGACGTCGCCGGCTTCCGCGAGCAGGCAGCGCTCGCGCTGGATGAAATACGCGCGACCGCTCAGGATCTGGCACGCAAACAGCGACTCCTTCGGCAACTGGCGCACCAGCGCGGGGCTGCGCTCGATCACGTGGTCGCGGCCGCTGATGTCGGCCACGCCGAGCCCCGGCAGCGCGAGATCGGTCTTCTCGACCTCGAGCCCGGCCGGCGACAGCGACGAGCAGCGCAGGCCGACCAGCGTCGTGGCGTTGAACGCATCCCAGTAGTCCATGCGGTCGCGCACCGGCACGTCGGCCGTCGAGCCGCGCGTGCATGAAAGAACGGTCGGATTCGTCACGTCGCCTCCTGCGGGCGCCTGTCGTGCGGAGCGGCACGGATTGGGGAATGGTTCTTGTGATTACAGGTGCGGCGCGATGTCCGGCCCGATCAAGCAATTCGTCCAGCCCAGTCAAGAGCGGCGCGCACCGGCTGGCTAAAGTCGACCCCACGACACCTAACCACAAGGAGACGAACCGTGGTCGACCAAGCCGTATCCGAATTCTGGCAAAACATCGCGCCGATTGCCAATCCGTTCAAGCCCGATGCGCTGCCGGAAGCGTACATCCCGAACGCGGCCACCGAGGACGCGCGCTATTACGTTCCGTTCACCGAAACGGTTTCGTCGCGGCCGCTGTGGATCTCGCCGTCGCAGAACAAATGGTGCGACATCCTGATGGCGAAGGAAGCCGGGCTCGTGAACCGGCACTACCACCCGCACGAGGTGTTCGCTTACACGCTGTCCGGCAAGTGGGGCTACCTGGAGCACGAATGGACCGCGACGCGCGGCGATTTCGTGTATGAAACGCCCGGCGAAGGCCACACGCTCGTCGCGTTCGATCATCCGGAACCGATGCGCGCGTTCTTCATCGTCAAGGGCCCGCTGATCTGGCTCGACGACGAAGGCAACCCCGACGGCTACTTCGACGTGCATTCGTACATCGCGATGTGCAAGGCGCATTACGAGAAGGTCGGCCTCGGCGCGCACGCGATCGAGAAGCTGTTCCGCTGACGCGCGACGAGGCCGCCCATGACATCCCGCCCTTCCCCCAAACTCGCATGGACGTACGAGAACAGGCTGCTGCTGATCCTGTTCATGACGTTCGGTTTCGTGTTCTTCGACCGCCTCGCGCTGTCGTTCCTGTTCCCGTTCATGTCGGCCGAGCTGCACCTGTCGAACACGCAGCTCGGCATGGTGTCGTCCGCGCTCGCGCTCACGTGGGCGCTGTCGGGCGCCGCGACCGGCGCGTGGTCCGATGCGCGCGGCACGCGCAAGCCGCTGTTGATCGCGGCCGTGCTCGGCTTTTCCGTATGCTCGGCGCTGTCGGGGCTCGTCGGCGGCTTCGCGAGCCTGATCGCGTTCCGCGCGCTGATGGGCATCGCCGAAGGCCCCGTGCTGCCGCTGTCGCAATCGCTGATGGTCGAGAGCTCGACGCCGAGCCGCCGCGGGCTGAACATGGGCCTGCTGCAGGGCTCGGCCGCCGGCCTGCTCGGCGCGATGATCGGCCCGCCCGTCGTGATCGGCATCGCGACCGCCTACGGCTGGCGCGAGGCGTTCTACGTGTCGTGCATTCCGGGCTTCCTGATCGCGTTCTGCATCTGGCGCTGGGTGCGCGAGGTGCCGCCCGGCGGCGTACGGCACGCCCAGGCCGAAGGCGCGGCCACGCACGGTACGCAGACGGTCGGCGGCACTGCGATCGACCGCTGGGCGCTGCTGAAGGAGCGCAACATCCTGCTCTGCGTGCTGATCAGCTGCTTCTTCCTCACGTGGTTCATCGTGATCATCTCGTTCGCGCCGGTCTTCCTCGTCGAGAGCCGCCACCTGTCCCCGGCCGACATGGGCGTCGTGATGACGTGCCTCGGCGCCGCGTGGGTGTTCTGGGGCTTCGCGGTGCCGGCGATCTCCGACCGGATCGGCCGCAAGCCGACGATGATCGCGTTCGCGCTGATCGCCGCCGCCTGCCCGGTCGTGATGATCCACGTCGATTCGCTCTGGGCGCTCGGCGCGCTCGTGTTCGTCACGTACACCGGCCTCGGCTGCTTCACGCTGTTCATGGCGACGATCCCGGCCGAAACCGTGCCGCCCCGCGCGATCGCCAGCGCGCTCGGCCTGATCATGGGCGCGGGCGAGCTGATCGGCGGCTTCGTCGCGCCGACCGTCGCGGGCTTCGCCGCCGACAAGTACGGCCTGCAGTTCGCGATGTGGACGTCGGCCGCCGGCGCGATCCTCGCGTGCGTGCTGTCGTTCGGCCTCGTCGAAACCGCGCCCGCGGTGCTGCGCAAGCGCGCGCCCGCCGATGCCGCGCCCCGTCTCGATACGCAAAACCTCGGAGGACGCTGACATGCGCGCACTTCAATGGCACGGCCCGCGCGACATCCGCCTGGTCGATCTCGACACGCCGCGCGCCGGGCCCGGCGAGGTTCGCATCGCGGTCGCGTATTGCGGCATCTGCGGCAGCGACCTGCACGAATACGCGGACGGCCCGCATGCGATTCCCGTCCACGCACCGCATCCGCTGTCCGGCCGCACCGCGCCGCTGACGCTCGGTCATGAGTTCTGCGGCACCGTCGTCGAAGTCGGCGCGGGCGTCACGACGCTGGTCGCCGGCGACCGCGTGGCGGTCGAGCCCGAGTATCACTGCCACCAGTGCGCGTATTGCCGCGCGGGGTCGTACAACCTGTGCGTGTCGATGGGCTTCGCCGGCCTGATGGGCGACGGCGGGATGGCCGATTTCGCGGTCGTGCCGGCCTACATGCTGCACCGCCTGCCCGACGACGTCAGTCTCGAACAGGCCGCGGTGATGGAACCGGCGGCCGTCGCGCTGCACGCGCTGCGGTGCGGCGAGCTGCGGCTCGGCGACACCTGCGCGGTGTTCGGGCTCGGGCCGATCGGCCTGCTGCTGATCATGCTCGCGAAACTGCAGGGCGCGACGACCATCGTCGCGGTCGACGTGTCGCCCGAGCGGCTCGCGGCGGCCGCGCGCTTCGGCGCGACGCACGCGTTCGACGCGCGCTCGCTCGACGCCCCGGTGCTGCGCGACGCGATCCGCGAAGCGGCGGGCGGGCTCGGCGTCGACGTGAGCTTCGAGGCGGCCGGCCTGCCGGCCACGTTCGAGGCGGCGATGCAGGGGCTGCGCAAGGGCGGCCGCCTCGTGATGGTCGGCCTGATGCCGCACGCGAGCTTCGATGCGTTCCGCGCGGTCAACGACGAGCTGAGCTTCACGGCGAGCGTCGGCTACCGGCACGTGTACGAAGATCTGCTGCGGCTGATCGGGTCGGGCGCGCTCGATCTCACGTCGATCGTCACGCGCACCGTCTCGCTCGAGGACGCCGTCGCCGACGGCTTCGACGCGCTGCTCGCCGATCGCGCACAGATCAAGATCCTGGTTGCGCCATCGCGCCGGCATGCGCGCCTTGTTCACACCGTCGGGAGCATCGAACATGAGCCGCCCCTGGTCGTTTGACGGCAAGACCGTCGTTGTCACGGGCGGCACGTCGGGCATCGGCGCGCGCACCGCGTGGCGTTTCGCGGAAGCGGGCGCGTCGGTCGTCGCGCTCGGGCTCGATGCCGCCGGCCCGCATGCGCCGGTGCATCCCGGCATCGGCTGCGTGGCGCTCGACGTGACCGACGACGCAGCATTGACACGGCTGATCCGCTCGCTGCCGCGCGTCGACGTGCTCGTCAACGGCGTCGGCATCAGCCGGCACGCCGACGAATACCGGATGGACCAGTTCGAACTTGTGCTGAACGTGAACCTGACGTCGGTGATGCGGGCGTCCGACGCCGCGCTGCCGGCACTCTCGGCGAACGGCGGCAGCATCGTCAACGTCGCGTCGATGTACACGTACTTCGGCAGCAAGGATCGCCCGGCATACAGCGCGAGCAAGGGCGGCATCGCGCAACTGACGCGCTCGCTCGCGCAGGCGTGGGCCGAGCGCGGCATCCGCGTGAACGCCGTGGCGCCCGGCTGGATCGACACGCCGCTCAGCAGCGGGCTGATGGCCGACGCGCAGGCGTCGCGGCGGATTCTCGATCGCACGCCGCTCGCGCGCTGGGGCACGGCCGACGAGGTCGCGGACGTGATCCTGTTCCTGTGCTCGCCCGGCGCATCGTTCGTCACCGGTGCGATCGTGCCGGTGGACGGCGGGTATTCGACGGTCTAGCGACGGGCGCGCGCGGGCATCGGCGCAGGAGGTGTGCGCCGGTGTCCGCGTGCCGGAATGCCGGCGTGGCGCCTCCGGCTCCTGTTTCCAGGTCCTGTTTCCTGGCGCGACCCGATCGACCGTTGCACGCTTCACTATCTTCATATCAATCAGTTGTCCCATCAAAAATATTCCGGCGTGACCGGACATGTGAGGAGCACCTTGGAGATGACGAAAAAGACCTTGCTGGCCCTCGCGGCCTGCACGATTCCGGCCGCCTCGTTCGCGCAGAGCAGCGTGACGATGTTCGGGCTGCTGGACGCCGGCCTCAGCTACGTGAGCAACGAAGGCGGCCACGGCAACGCGAAATTCGACGACAACATCTTCTTCCCGAACCTGCTTGGTTTCGAGGGCAAGGAGGACCTCGGCGCCGGCACGCGCGCGATCTTCCGGCTCGTCAATCAGTTCTCGCTCGCGAACGGATCGATGATCGGCGGCGGCCTGTTCGCGCGCACGGCCTATGTCGGGCTGCAGAACGACCGCTACGGCACGCTGACGCTCGGCAACCAGTACGAGTTCATGGTCGACGCGCTGGCCGCGAGCGGCAACGAGATCGCGCAGGATCTCGTCGGGCTGTACGGCTTTCGCAACGGCCCGTTCGACAAGCTCGCGCTGCCGAACAACCCGACCGGCGCGTTCGACTGGGATCGCGTCGCGGGCAGCAACCGCGTCGGGAATTCCGTGAAGTACACGAGCGCGTCGATCTCAGGCCTGACCTTCGGCGCGCTGTACGGCTTCGGCAACGTCGCGGGATCGGTCGGCGCGAACAATACGGTCAGCGTCGGCGCGAGCTACGACAACGGCCCGTTCGGCGCGGGCGCGGCCTATACGAACCAGAAGTACGGCGCGGCGGGCGGGCTGCCGGCCACCACCGTGCGCAACTGGGGCGCGGGTGCCCACTACACGCTCGGCACGGTCACGGCGAAGGCGCTCTTCACGACCGTGCACAACGCGTGGAACGGCGCGGGCGCGTGGTCGGCGGAAGCCGGCGCCGCGTGGCATCCGTCGCCGGTCTGGGTGATCGGGGCAAGCTACACGTACATGAAGGGCAACGACACGCTCGACAACGCGCATGCGCACCAGCTCCTGGCCGCCGTCCAGTACTGGCTGTCGAAACGCACAATGGTGTATGTCGCGGGCGTGCATCAGCGTGCAAGCCACGGCAGCAACGCGCAGATCAACGGCGTGATGGATGCGAACGGCGCGTCGAGCGGCGCGCTGCAGTCGGTCGCGCGGATCGGGTTCAGTACGCGGTTCTGATCGACGTCGGCGTTGAACGGAAAACGCCCGCCCGGTCGATGCCGGGCGGGTTTCCGTTGGCGGGTCATGTCGTCAGAAGCGAATGGTCACCGATTTCGGCTCGGTATAAGCGTCGATGAACGACGAGCCATACTCGCGTCCGATACCGGAGCCCTTCGCGCCGCCGAACGGCACGGCCGGGTCGACCAGCGTGTGCATGTTCACCCACACGGTGCCGGCTTCGATCCGCGGCACGTAGCGCAGCGCCTTCGACAGGTCGTTCGTCCACAGGCTCGCGGTCAGCCCGAACGGCGTGTCGTTCATCATCGCGATCAGTTCTTCCTCGTCGTCGAACGGCACGAACGCGCCGACCGGCCCGAAGATCTCCTTGCGATACGAAGCCGATTCCAGCGAGCGCGGCAGCACGATCGTCGGCTTCACGTAGAAGCCGTCACGCGCATACGCGCCGCCGCCGGTGACGATCGTATCGCCCTCCGTGCGCGCGAGTTCGAACGCGTCAAGACACTTGCGGAACTGCGGCTCGTTGCAGACGGGGCCGATCATCCCGGCGTCGTCCATCGGGTCGGCCGGCTGGAAGCTGTCCAGGCGCGCCTTCATCTTCTCGACCACCTCGTCGAACTTCGCGCGATGCACGAAGAAGCGTTCCGCCGACGCGCACACCTGCCCGCTATGCAGGAACCCGGCTTCGACGATGCCGTCGAGGATCTTGTCGACCGGCGTATCCGGCAGGAACGCCGCCGCGTTCTTGCCGCCCAGTTCGAGCGTGAAACGCGTGAAGTTCGCGTTGACAGCCTCCGCGCCGATGATGCGGCCGGTCGGCACCGACCCCGTGAACGACACCTTCGCCACGCGCGGATCGCGGATCACCTTCGCGCCGACCTGGCCCGTGCCGTTGATCACGTTGAGCGTGCCTGGCGGCAGGCCGGCTTCCGTCGCCAGTTCGGCGATGCGCAGCATCGTGAGCGGCGTGAACTCCGAAGACTTGATGAGCACCGTGTTGCCGGTCGCGAGCGCCGCGCCGAATTTCCATACCGGGATCATCACCGGGAAATTCCACGGAATGATCCCGAACACGACGCCCAGCGGTTCGCGCAGCGTGAACGACGTGTAGCGCTCGCCGTTCATGCTCGGGAACGACGGGGCGAGCGTTTCGCCCGCGATCTTCGTCGCCCAGCCCGCGTAATAGCGCAGCCAGCGGGCCGACCAGCCGACTTCGATCACGCGCGACAGCCCGATCAGCTTGCCCGACTGCGCGGTTTCGATCTGCGCGATCTCTTCGCCGTGTGCGTCGATCAGGTCGGCGAAACGCAGCAGGATGCGCTCGCGATCGGCCGGCGTCAGGTTGGCCCACTCGCCGCGGAACGCACGATGCGACGACGCGACCGCGGCCTCGACGTCGTCGTCGGTCGCCTGCGCGACGGAGCCGATCACCGCGCGCGTCGACGGATCGCGCACGTCGATCCGCTCGCCGCGGCCGGCTACAGCGTGGCCGTCGATGTAGTGACCGTGTTCGCGCGCGAGAAACGCGCCGACTTCGTCCAGCATCCGTACCCGTGCCATCTGTGTCCCTCCGGAATTCGAATTGAGTGAAAGGCCCGACTTGCCGGCCGCTCTTCGATTCTAGGGACGCGTCGCGCACGCGGATCGGCGTTGCGTGCACACTTTTGGCTTCAGCGTGCAGATCGGTGCGACGCAACGGTTTCCCTGTGGAAACCACCATTGACGCTGAAAGTCGCCGCTGCCGACGATGATTGCGTTTCGCCCCCGCGTCCGCGCCGAATGCATTAAGCTCGACGCATTCCCCGGCCCTCTCCCTCTTCCGGCAATGGCACACGAACTCGTCGTCGACGCCAGCAACAGCAACGCGAATCTGCGCGACCTGATCGCGGACAGCTTCCTGCCGCTGGTCTTTCACAACACCGGCCCGCAGTTCCGGATGTCGGTGCGGGTTGCCACGGTCGGCGGCCTGCGGATGGCCGAGGTCGACACCACCGCGATCCGCGTCGATCGCGACCGCTCGCTCGCGTCGCGCGCCGACAGCGACTGCTACAAGATCCTGTTCCAGATCGCCGGACAAAGCCGCGTCACGCAGCGCAACGCGGCGTCGACGGTCAATCCCGGCGAGTGGGTGATCTACGATGCGACGCAGCCGTACATGATCGAATCGGCGAACGCGTCGCGCTTCGTCGCGGCATTGACGCCGCCGAGAAGCGGCACGATGTGGCGCTGGTTCGTGGAGCGCGCGGGCGTGCAGGTCCGTCGAACCGTCGGCAATGCGCAATTGGCACTTCAATCGATCCATTACCTGATGGACGGGCAGGTGCCGAACGATCCGGAAAGCCTGTTCGGCTTCGAGCAGTCGACGCTGATGCTGCTCGATTCGGTGATCCGCCGCGAGGCGAGCGATTCGCTGAGCGGCGCCGATGCGCGCAGCGCGACGCTGCGGATGAATGCGGAAATCCATCTGTCGCATCACTACAGCGATCCCGACCTGTCGCCGGACAAGCTCGCGAGTGCGCTGAACGTGTCGCGGCGCACGTTGTACAGCGCGCTGGCCGCGACCGGGCGCACGCCGCAGAGCCTGATCCAGGAATACCGGCTGCAGGCGAGCAAGCGCGCGCTGGAGGATCCGGCGGATCCCAACCGCAACCTGCAAGAGCTGGCGATCGCGTGCGGCTTCTCGGACATCACGCATTTCGGGCGCGCGTTCAAGGCACGGTTTGGATGCAGCCCGGGCGCGTATCGCGTCGCGTGTCGCGGTATTTCGGAGGCGTGAAGCGGGATCACCGCGAACTGCAGCGATTTCGATGAACGATCCCGGGGTCGACGCTCGCGTGCTCCGGGGAAATATGCATCATCAGCAGCCTCGCATCGCCGCCCGGTGTCGACCACACGTGCATTCGTGTCATCCCGGCACGGTTCGACGACGTCGGCCGACGCACATGCGATCGTCCACTTGCGATTCCGGCGTGTCGGCTCGACGGTCCGTTACTGCAAAAAATCGGCGATACCACGCGTATCGCCCCGTCCGGCCTCCGCACAAGTCATTCAACATGATCAGCATTCAATGCGACGCTTGAAGCCGGCACTATGTGCAACACGCGCCACAATCAGGCCCAACTTCCACCCGACGAGCTCCGCATCTTCACCTGATTCCATCACTCGAAAATAATATGCACTACTACGGTGCCAATCCATAGTGCTGACTACCCATTGATGCATCATTTGATGTCTGACATTCTGGAAGCGTGTCAGCGATGCATGGAATGTAACAAACATGAATGGATTTCGTCTTGAAAATGAAATTTCTTGCGCATGCAACGTAGACGGCCCGGACCTTGCGCCCCCCACACGTTCGAAGACGGAATCTCCTGTTGTTTCGCCCGACGAAACAGCCCCCGCACGCCCCGACTGTCTCAGGATTGCCCGCCTGATCGATGTCCTTCGGACACCGGCATGCCATTTCGACGAGAACGGGCGGGTCGTGAGCATCAACGATGCATGGCTTGCCTACGCGGATCGCTCCGCCGAGGCCACGTATCGACTCCAATGGACGGAGTTGATCCATCCGGAGCACCGCTGCACCGCCGAGTCGACACTTCAAGCGGCGCAACCCGGCTCGGTACACGAAACGCTGGAGTGCCGGCTGGCGGGTTCCCACGGCATCGACCAGTGGTTCACCGTCGACCTTCACCGTGTCGACGACGGATGGCTCTGCACCTGCACGAATATCCATGACCTGAAGGCCAAGGAAATCGAACTGAAGAGTCACACGTCGATACAGACGGACATGCTGAATATCAGCATCGACTGCATCAAACTGATTTCGCCGACAGGCAACGTGCTGCACATGAACCGCGCCGGATGCCAGGCGCTGGGCGTCGACGAAGACTCGGGATTCGGTATGCCGTGGCTGCCGCTCCTGCCCGAAGACGTGTGGCCCGACGGAAATGTCGCGCTCGAATCCGCCAGGAACGGTGTGTTCGGCAGGTTTCCCGGGCGCAGCGAGCGTCCGGGGCGCGACGTTCAATACTGGGACAACATGCTGACGCCGATCTTGGACGCCGATGGAAAAACGACCGCCATTCTGTGTGTTTCGAGAGACGTGACGCGCGAGCGCGTGGCGCTCGATCTGCTTCGGCGAAGCGAAGAAAGGCTGGCCATTGCGGCCCGCGTCGGCGGACTGGGAATCTGGGACTACGACATCGCATCGGACACACTGCACTGCGACGAGAACTGGCATCGAATCATGGGCCACGCTCCCGGGAAGGCGATTACCTCGATCGACCAGTTTCGCGCGTTGATTCATCCGGACGACGTCGACAAGGCCATGAAGGTCACTCGGACCGCGGAGGAATTCAATTCGTTCGGCAGGGATTATCGCGTCGAGTATCGCGTCGTTCAGCCCAACGGCGAGATTCGATGGGTTCAGTCCACCGCCTATCCGCAGCATGAAGACGGCGTGACCCAGCGAACGATCGGGTTCGTGCTCGACGTGACGAAGATTCGCCTGGCGGAGCGGCGCCGGGAGGCATGGCTGCACTTCATTTCCCACGACATGCGCTCGCCTCAGGCATCGATTCTCGCGTTGATCGATCTTCAGCGAGCCGCTGAACCGGCCCCGCCCGCCAAGGACCTGCTCGATCGAATTGCCGCGTACGCGCGCCGTACGCTGGCACTGGCCGACGACTTCGTTCTGCTGGCGCGCGCCGAAGCACCGACCTGGTCACTGGTGGAAACGGATATCGGCAGCGTGGTACTCGATGCGATCGACGAACTGTGGGCACTCGCTCAAGCGCGCGGCATCCGGCTCGACGTGAACGTCGGGGACGAGATCTGCATCGCACGCGTGGAACCCTTCCTGCTGATGCGCGCGGTCGTCAATCTCGTGAGCAATGCCATCAAGTTCAGTCCTGGCAATGCGACGGTAACCGTGCGCCTGACCGGCGTCGAACATGGCTACGCCATTTCCGTTGCCGACCACGGGCCCGGCATATCGGCCGAAGCCCAACAACGTCTGTTCGAGCCATTTCAACGGCTGCAAGTCGAACCGCCTCGTTACCCTTCGGGCGCCGGTCTCGGGCTGGCTTTCGTGAAGACGATCGCCAAGCGCTACGGCGGCAACATCGATTTGCATACCCGCCCGGGCGAAGGCTGCACGTTCATCCTGACGTTGCCGGGTGTCTCGTCGACAAATGTTGCCACCTGATGCACGGCCACCACGAAACCTTGCCTCGCGAGAAGCGGAGCAGATTGAAAATCAGGTTTGCTAAATGATCAGTTCACGGTCGGCGCCGACCGTTTTCTCTCGAAGCGCATCGAAGAAGCACCGCATTCACTCGCGCGGTTCAGCCGTCAACTGCCGCAACTGTTCGAGCAGCTTGACCGCAGGACTCGGCAACAAACCGTGCCGACGCCGAAATGCGGTCAACGTGCGCCGCCCGACTACCCCTGGCAATTCGAGCGTATCGAACACCCCCGCCTTGCTCTCCGTCACGTACATCGGTTCGGCCATCCAGCTCAGAAAACCGGATCGGGCGACGAGACTCTTCAGCACGGTGATCGACCGGGTTTCGACCACGACGTTCGGCAAGCCGAGCCCGTTTGCGACGAACACCTGCTGCATGTGCTCGAACGGCGCGGTGCCGCGCGGCGGGATCGCCCACTGCTGATCCAGCGTATCGGCCAGCGTGATCCCGGGCTTTGCCCGCAGCGGGTGATCGAGCGCCGCCACCACGTAGCTGTTGTCCTCCCAGCGACAGTCCTCGATCGCGACGATCTCCTCGGTGTCGGGCATCACCATGCTGAGTGCGAGATCGATTTCGCGCTGCACCAGCGCCTCGGCAAGACGATCCCAGACGCCTTCGATGACGTGAACGCGCAAATTGGGCCACTTCTGCAACACGCCGCTCACGGCGAGCGGCAGCACGAGGCTCGCGATGCTGCCTACCGCTCCGCAGCGAATCGTCCCGCGTGCGAGCCCACGCATCGCGTCGATCTCTTCACGCGCCTGCTCCGCCTCGCGCTGCAACAGAATCGCGTGCGGCAGCAGCGCCTCCCCCACCGCCGTCAGGTGCATGCCGCGCGTATGGCGCTCGAATAAAGGGGCGCCAACCTCGTCTTCGAGCCGGCGGATCGCGCGGCTCAAGGCCGGTTGAGTGACGTGCAAGGTCTCGGCCGCGCGCCCGAGACTACCGGCCGAGGCGATCGTGACGAATGCGTGCAGCTGCTGGAGATTGAAAGTCATGCCTGAAGGTAATGCCTTTTTGTGAAATCGGCAATTTCGGATTCTTCCTGATGTTTCGATAATGCGTTCACCAGAACCGTACTGAACGACAGGAGACTTCAATGGAGCTCAGCCTCCCGCCGCTATGCGCCCCGGCAGTTTCCGCCGCGCGCGCTTGCGCCCGGTCCGGGTGAGAGCGCATGTCGGTCGCCTTCGCGCTGCACGCGCCGAGTGAAGCCCGTCTCGCCGAGGACATCGGCGTCGAAGAAATCCAGGAGACAAACGATGAAGACAGTGTCGATGCTCATCGACCGTGAGGTAGCGTCGCGCGCGCCCGCCGACGACGGCGTCGAGGATGCCGAGGCAGCGGTGGATGCCACGGCCCGCGCATTCCCGATCTGGTCGGGATTCGGCCCGCTCAAGCGGGGCAGCGGCTTCCGGTGCTTCGGCGGCCGCGCGGGTGTCGCGGAATTCACCGACTTGCGGGGGATTACCCTGCAGAGCACTCTCCACCACGATCCGTCCTGAGGAGCACGCCATGCAGATCGCCATTCTGGGTGCCGGTGCGATGGGTTCGTTCTTTGGCGGCCGCCTCGCGCTTGCGGGGCATTCGGTCATCCTGCTCGATATCGACGACGCTCATCTCGCATCGATTCGCAGCCACGGCCTGCGGCTTTCGACCGATTCCGGCGAGCAAATCGTGCGCGATCTCGTCGCACTGAGGCCGGAGGAGGCCGGCAAGCCCGTCGACCTCGTCATCGTCTTCACGAAGACGATGCATACGACCGCCGCACTCGCTGCCGCAAGCGCCGTACTCGGCCCCGACACCGTCATCCTGTCGTTGCAGAACGGCCTGGGGAACGCAGAACGGCTCGCCCGTTCCGTCTCGCCCGACCGGGTCATGGTCGGCGTCACCACGTGGCCCGCCGACAAGTCGGAGCCTGGCGCCGTCAGCTCGCATGGCCAGGGCACGATCCGGCTGATGAACGCGAACGGCACGCATACGAGCGCGCTCGAACAGACCGTGCATGCGTTGAATGACGCAGGCCTCTCGTGCCATGTCGATCCCGACGTCTGGGCCGCGATTTGGGAGAAGGTTGCATTCAACGCCGCCCTCAACAGTCTGTGTGCCGTGACGCAATGCATGGTCGGCGAGTTGACGAATACTCCCGACGGAGAAGAGCTGGCGCTGAAGATCGTCTCGGAGGTGATGGCCGTCGCACGTGCGCTCGGCATTTCGGCAAATGAAGCGCACGTGGCGTCGAATGTGCGCGACGCGCTCACCCATCATCGTACGCATCGGCCATCGATGCTGCAGGACGTGCTGGCCGGCCGGCGTACCGAGATCGAAGCGATCAATGGCGCGGTGGTCGAGGCCGCTCGCAAGGCCGGGGTGGAGGTGCCGTATACGAACAGCCTGGCCTGCCTCGTCAGGCTCGTCGACGCGCGTACACGTCAGTCGGACGGCGCGACGGCTCGACACTGAAGCGCGTGGCGGTTGCCGCCGGGCGCTTCTTCGAAGCGTCCGTCCGTCGACCCATCCACGCAGCTGGCCGCGGTGCGGAGCGTCACGCAAATCGGCGCATCGGCGACGATCACCCGTTCCTCTCGACCTCGTTCCGACCGCACCCTGAACTTCTCGAGGAACGACTCATGCGTCGAGACATGCGCACAGCGCTTGGGCGATCGCATCGAGCGGTGTGCCGGGCCCGAACGTCGCCGCGACGCCCTTCGCCTTCAGATGGCGAATATCCGCGGCCGGAAAGATGCCACCCAACACCACCGGAATCCGGGCGCGATGCAATGCCAGTTCGTCGAGCAGCCCTTCGACGAGCTCGAGGTGGGCGCCGGACAACGACGAAATGCCCACGATATCGGCGCCATGCGCCTGCGCGGCTGCCGCCACGGACGCCGGCTGCTGAAACAGCGGCAGGCGCAGGACGTCGAATCCGGCGTCCTCGAGCGCGGCTGCGTGTTCATGCCGCCGCTAGGCATCGCGGCGACCCGGTGCGGCACGTCCATCGGAATGTTGGCGGCCCGCGCGCCCTCGATGAACAAGCCCGACATCGGGGCGAGCGCGATGCGCATGCCGCCCGACGCCGAACCGGTGATGCCGGCGAGCGAGCTGACCGACACCTGCATCGGCCTCCTCCTCAACATCCGCCCCCCAATAATCCTCCTTGACACCCTATCTTTCGATATATATCTTTAGATATGTTTTACGACATATAGGACACGATCATGCGACACAACTCCTCCCGCGGCCATGCCCGATGCGACGGTCATGGTGCGCATGCGGGCCCTGACTGGTACACCAGTGTCTGGCAACTGATCGGCCGCCATCGGCGCGGCCACGATCCGTTCGGCGGCGGCCCGTTCGGTGGCCGTGGCGGACGCGGCGGCTTTGGCGATTTCGGCGACGACGGCATGCCGCGCGGCCGCCAATTCAGCTCCGACGATCTCCAGCTGCTGCTGCTCGCGCTGGTCGCCGAGCAACCGAGCCACGGTTACGAACTGATCAAGGCGCTCGATACGCGCTCGAACGGCTTCTACAGCCCGAGCCCCGGCATGGTGTATCCGGCGCTCACGTATCTCGACGAAGTCGGCTTCGTCGCGTCGCAGGCGGAAGGCAACCGCAAGCGCTATGCGCTGACCGACGCCGGCCGCGCGCATCTCGACGCACAGCGCGAACGCGTCGACACCTTGTTCGCGCGCCTCACGCACCTCGCACGCAAGATGGAATTCATGCGTCGCGCGTTCGCCGGCGAAGCGGCGGGCAGCGAGGCGCAGGACGACACGCAGCCCGGCTGGCTGCCGGAGTTCGTCGAGGCCCGCCTCGCACTGAAGCGGGCGCTGCTCCACAAGAGCGCGGCCGATGCCGACGAACAGCGGCGCATCGCGGCAATCATGCGCCGCGCGACGGCCGAAATCGAAGGTGGCACCGGCGCGTAACCCGCGCCGTCCCGTCAAAACCCAAGGAGTACGGATTGATGCAGAACCCCTCCGAACGCGCCGTCACGCGCGTGCGCCATACCCTCAAGTTCCGCCTGCTGCAGGTCGTGCGCGTGCACGCTGTGACGCCGCACCTGCTGCGCGTCACCCTCGGCGGCCCCGACCTCGCGGATTTCGAATCGTCGTCGTTCGACGATCACGTGAAGGTGTTCTTCCCGCCGCCCGGCGCCGAACGCCCCGCGATGCCGACGCTCGGCGCGAACGGCCCCGAGTTTCCCCAAGGCGAACCGAAGCCGGTCGCGCGCGATTTCACGCCGCGCCGTTTCGACCGCGCCGCCTGCGAACTCGATCTGGAATTCGTGCTGAACCATCCGGGCCCCGCATCGCAGTGGGCGGCACAGGCACGCGTCGGCCAATGGCTCGGCATCGGCGGCCCGCGCGGATCGTTCGTGGTCCCGATCGATTTCGACTGGCATCTGCTGATCGGCGACGATACGGCGCTGCCGGCGATCGCGCGGCGTCTCGAGCAATTGCCGGCCGGCGCGCGCACGGCAGTCGTGCTGGAAGTCGCGGATCGCACCGCGCAGATCGCGTTCGATACGCGTGCCGACGTGCATGAAATCTGGCGCTTTCGCGCCGAAGCCGACGCCGCGGACGGCGACCTGCTGCTGAACGCGGTGCGCGAGCTGCCGCTGCCGTCCTCCGGCGACGGTTACGTGTGGGCGGCAGGCGAAGCGCAATCGATGCGCGCGGTGCGTCAGCACCTGACCGGCGAGCGCGGCGTCGACAAGTCGCGCATCCGCGCGGCGGCCTACTGGAAGCGCGGCGCGACGGCCGTGCACGAAACGCTGGAAGACTGACGCGGACGGGTGCCCGCGCACGGGCGGGCTTGGCATCGGCGGGGCGGCTGGTATATATCTGTGTCTGCGACGCCGCTGTCGGGCGACAGCCGCCGCAGCCCGCCCAGGAGCGCCCGGTCATGACAAAAGAAAGCCACGCTTCGCCTTTCCTTCGCAACCTGAAGATCGCCGGCTATTGCGGCCTGGCGGTCGTCGTGCTCGCGCTGTTCGTCGCGATGTGCGCGATCCTGAAGGAAAGCGCGCTCGAACGTGACGCCGCGCAGCATCCGGGCGAGACGCCCGAACTGCATGAAGCGGGCGGCGGCCCGTCCGCTTCGGCGGAAGCGGCCAAGACGCCTGGTTGACGGCGTCCGGCCCGGACTTCTCCCGCGTAGTCCTGCCGCTCAGGGCGTGCGCTCGCGCCCCATCAGCACCGCGTGCACGACGTCGCCGATCCGTTCGAGCAGCTCGACCACGCGTTGTCCGTACAGGTGCGCGGCCAGCGCGCCGGCCGTGCCGACCAGCACGCCGCCGGCCATGTCGAACGGCCAGTGCACGCCCGCATACACACGCCCCCATGCAATCGCGACGGCCATCGCGGCCATCACGACGCCGGTCAGCCGCGTGCTGCCGGCGAGCATCATGCCGACCGCGAGACTCCAGGCAAACGTCATGTGATCGCTTGGAAACGAGCTGTCCGGCGCATGCGGAATCAGTTGCGTGCCGATTCCGGCCATGAACGGCCGCGGCGAAAACCAGAAATGCCCGATCACCTGCGCGAGCGCCAGCGCCACACACGTGCCGACGCCGGCCTCGATCGCCTGGCGGCGCGTCGGGCGTTCGCCGAAGATCCAGGTCAGCAGCAGCATCGCGGGCAGCGCATAGACGAGCCAGTCGGCGGCGAAGATCGCGAGGTGGGCAACGCCGGGGTGCGGCGCGGCGCCGGCATTGAAGGCGGAAAACAGGGTGAGATTGAGGTTCTGCATGAATCCGGTTGCGTGGGATGTCGTGACGGGACCGGCGGTGCCGGTCGGATGCGAACGATGCTAGTGCTCACTCGCTTAAGCAGTGCTTAATGCGCCGGGCGACCGGTGACCAGGACCGAGGCCCGCGCGCGAACGCACTTAGAGCCTGTACTGCAACACAAGTTCACACAATTGTCACATTCACGCGCGACTGTCTCCCGTAAAAGCTCACTGACCATCCCGTAAAAGCTCACCTTTTTCACATCGTGGCGTCACCGACCCGTGCGAGTATCGGACCGCTCACGCGCGCCATGCCGTTTGCACCGTTCGTCTCAATATTTGCGTCGCAAATCATTCGAAATCGGCAACAATTAATTCCATATGCGGCATCGCACAACGGCAACGCACAGGCATAGGATTACGAGCTTACGAGCACTCATCCACGAAGCGATCAACAACAAGGAGTCCGCATGAAACCCAGCGATGTCCGATCGAAAGCGTTTGCGATGCCGTTGACCAGCCCGGCCTTTCCGATGGGCCCGTACCGTTTCGTCGATCGTGAGTTTCTGATCATCACGTACCGCACCGATCCGGACCGTCTGCGTGAAATCGTGCCCGAGCCGTTGCAGGTCAAAGAGCCGCTCGTCCATTACGAATTCATTCGCATGGCCGATTCGACGGGCTTCGGCGACTACACGGAAAGCGGCCAGGTGATCCCCGTCGAGTACAACGGCCAGGCCGGCGGCTACACGCTCGCGATGTACCTCGACGATCACCCGCCGATCGCCGGCGGCCGCGAGCTGTGGGGTTTCCCGAAAAAACTCGCGTCGCCCACGCTGCACGTGAACACCGACCACCTGCTGGGCACGCTCGACTACGGCAAGGTGCGCGTCGCGACCGGCACGATGGGCTACAAGCACAAGGAACTCGACATCGACGAGCAGACGAAGCGCCTCGCGGGCCCGAACTTCCTGCTGAAGATCATTCCGCACGTCGACGGCACCGCACGCGTGTGCGAACTGGTGCGCTACTACATGCAGGACATCAGGATGAAGGGCGCGTGGACGGGCCCCGCGTCGCTCGAACTGGCACCGCACGCGCTCGCGCCGGTGGCCGACCTGCCGGTGCTCGAGATCGTCGAAGCGCGCCACCTCGTCGCGGATTTGACACTCGGCCTCGGCGAAGTCGTCTACGATTACCTGGCTCAGTAACACGTCCGCAGTCCTTTCTCCCTGTCAACCCTTTCACCACGGGAATTCGAAATGAGCAACCTGAAT